>CAYQDV010000178.1:0-7890 GCA_964416295.1 uncultured Planctomycetaceae bacterium | reverse complement strand
CGGATGATCCAGTGTTTGGAGGCTGTGGCCGGATCGGCGAGGCGGCGTTTGAGTCGCGCGGCGAGGCCGGCATCGTGGCGGTCGGCGTCTGTGGCGTCCGCGTCGTCGGGGTCCTCGGGTCGCCACTCGGCCACGAGCGTCTTTCGCGGGAGGCCGTCGTGGAGGAAGGTCAGGTCGAGGTCGCTGACCTCGGTCTGTGCGTAGCGGACGACGAGGCGGCCGGTGTCGGTGAAGCTGCCGATGACGGTTGCTTCGACGTCCTCGCTGCGCGCGAGGGCGAGGAAGGCGTCGACGCTCTCCGGCGGCACGGCCAGGACCATCCGTTCCTGGGCCTCGGAGATCCAGATCTCGTCGTATCGGAGACCCTTGTATTTCAACGGGACGCGCTCGAGGTCCACCCGCGCTCCGGTGGACCGGGCCATCTCGCCGATCGCCGAGGAGAGTCCGCCGGCGCCGCAGTCGGTGATGGCGGAGAAGAGCGGGTGGGCGGCGGCGGTCGCGGAGACCGCGTGGTCGCGGGCTTGGAGGATGAGGTCCAGAACTTTTTTTTCCTCGATGGGGTTTCCGATCTGGACGGCGTGGGCGAACTCGCCGGCGTGTGTGTCGGTGAGTTCGGCGCTGCTGAAGGTGGCGCCGTGGATGCCGTCGCGGCCGGTGCGTCCGCCGACGAGCACGATGGCGTCGCCGGGTCGCGGTTTTTTTTCGATGCGGTTTCGCGGGATCAGGCCGACGCAGCCGCAGTAGACGAGCGGGTTTCCGAGGTAGCGTGGGTCGAAGTGGACCGCGCCGTTGACGGTGGGGATTCCCATGCGGTTGCCGTAGTCGCGAATCCCGGCGACGACGCCCTTCAAGACGGCCCTTGGATGGATGACGCCGGAGGGCACGGCGTCGATGGGCCAGTCCGGCGGGGCGCAACAAAAGACGTCGGTATTCGCGATGGGCTTGGCGCCGAGGCCGCAGCCGAGGATGTCGCGGATGCAGCCGCCGATTCCGGTCGCGGCGCCGCCGTAGGGCTCGATGGCGGAGGGGTGGTTGTGGGTCTCGACCTTGAATGCGATGCCGTAGTCGCTGTCGAAGGCGATGATCCCGGCGTTGTCCTTGAAGACGGAGAGGCAGTGGGGGCCGCGGCGTTCGGCCATCAGTTCGTCCGTCGCGCGGCCGATGGTGTCCTTGAGCAGGTTGGCGTATCGCCGCGTCGTTTCGGCGGCGGTGTCGCCGAGGCCATCGTCCAGCGGAAACGGAGCACCCCGGTACTCGATGGCGGCGGTGAGCGTCTTGTGCCCGCAGTGCTCGGACCAGGTCTGGGCGAGGGTTTCAAGCTCCAGGTCGGTCGGGTCGCGATCGAGACCGCGAAAGTGGGCCTGGATTGCCCGCATCTCATTGAGCGAGAGGAACAGGTGTCCTTCGCGGCTGAGTCGCTCGAGGGCGGGGTCCGTTAGGTCACGGATCGCAACCTGCCGGAGGGCAAACGGTTCGGATTTCGGAAGCGGCGCGGCGGCCGGCGGCCGGGATCCGAGGACGATCTCATGCACGCAGTCGTTGCCGAGGAGCGATCGGATTTGCGGGAGGTCGGCGGCGTTCGGGGGCGGCACGATCTCGAAGCGTCTCGCCGTCTGCACGCTGGCGACGTTGATCCCCCAGTCGCACAGGGCGGCGCGCGTCGAGTCGGCGACGTTGTCCATGACGCCGGGGCGGAAATGAATCTCGACGGCGAGGGCGTCTTCAGGTTCGGCGAGCGGCTCGGCTTCGCAGGTGATGCGGCAGGTCTCCACCACCGGATCGGTGAGGAGTTCGCGGGCGATCCGCTCAGGCTTGTCACGATGAGCGGCGTCGGTGTCTGGCAGATCGATGATGAAGATGCGGCCCGATCGGACGGTTCGGACGGCGTCGAACCCGAAATCGGCGAGCAGCTCCGCGGCGCGGAGACCGGCAGGATCGGTGCAATCCGGTTTGGGAAAGATGAGGAATCGCCAGTGTGCCATCGGGGTGCGGTGCTCCCGGTTTGTGGTTGTAACTATTTGCAGCGCATGATGTTACGACAGGTCCTCGATCGCCTTCGTGTCGCGGTAGTGTACGAGTGGCAAGCTGGAGCGTCAATTCATCCTTGTCGATGCCCCCCCAGCAGGCTACGGTATTGTCTGCTTGGCGTCAGGGTTGCGCTACGCCTCGATGACGCACGCGGATCGAATGGCTTGACGTGTCGTGGCCGGCGCGAGATGAAACATGATCATTGCGACCCCACGGTCGACGACTCCGGGGTGATCCGGCGCGGGATGCCGCGGGGTGTGTTGGTGGCGGTGGTGCCGCCAGTGATGAAAACGGGTCGGATGCCGGACGCGGGGCGGTTCTGTGAAGCCGTTCCGGAGGTCGGGCAAAACGCAAGGCGGTCCGGGCGGCGTCGCATCGTCTTCAGAGAGATTCCATGAGCAGCACATCGACTGGTTCGAACGGTTCGACGGGTCTGGCGAACGGCGGTTACCTCGTTTTTGAGCGGCCGCTCGCCAAGATCGAGCGGCAGATCGAAGAACTCGAGGCCAGCCAGGCCGCGACGGGCCGCGACCACTCGGTCATGATCCGGACGGTTCGAAACGAACTGGTTCAGGCTCGACGGAAGCTGTATTCGAAGCTGGACGCGTGGGAGACCGTGCAAATGGCGCGGCATCCCAAGCGGCCGCTCGTGCCGGACTTTCTGCGGCTCATGGTTCGGGACTTTTGTGAGTTGCACGGGGACCGCTGCGGCGGCGACGACAGGGCCATTCTGACGGGGTTCGGTCGGATCGCGAATCTGAAGTGCATGTTCATCGGACACAACAAGGGCAAGGACACCAAGGAGCGCCTCGAGAACTGCTTTGGGATGGCACACCCGGAGGGTTACCGGAAGGCTCTGATGAAGATGAAGCTGGCCGAGAAGTTCGGCGTGCCGATTGTGGCGTTGCTGGACACGGCAGGGGCCTATCCGGGCGTCGGAGCCGAGGAGCGCGGAATCGCACAGGCGATCGCGGTCAACCTGCTGGAGATGTCTCGGTTGCGGGTTCCGATTGTGTGCGTCGTGATCAGTGAGGGCGGCTCGGGCGGGGCGCTGGGGATCGGGGTCGGCGATCGGGTGGCGATTTTGGAACATGCGTACTATTCGGTGATTTCGCCGGAGGGCTGCGCGTCGATCCTTTGGAAGTCGGGGGAATATGCCTCGAAGGCGGCGCGGGCGCTCAAGTTCGGGGCGCGGGACCTGAAGCGTCTGGGCCTGGTCGACGCGGTCATAAAAGAGCCGCTCGGGGGCGCCCATCGGGATCCGGCCGCTGCCGCGGCCAACCTCGAAAAATACATTGTCGACAGTGTCCGCGAGCTGAAGCGGCTGGCGCCGGCCACGCTGGTGAAGCGGCGGTACAAGCGGCTGCGAGAGATCGGGGCGTTTTTCACCAATCCGACGGTCGCACAATCCAAATCGAAGAGTCGATCGCGCGCTTCAAACGGGAACGGCTCGGCGGTGGCGTCGAAGCGCGTCGCCACCCGGCTCGAATCGGTACGCAAGTAGCCGAGCGACCCTGTGAGACTTTCCCCGCGACGGACGGAAAGTCGCCGTGGCCGGGCAGCGCCCGCCACCGAAGGCCGCCGCAGCCGGCTCCGACCGCAATTCGGGCGGCGTCGCTATAATGGTGTTATGTGCTGGTGTCTGGCGTCGATGGGGCCGTGAGGGGTGCGCGCGTGACTGATCCGGAAACGGCGGAAAAACTTGAGCGTGCCCGCGCAATCCTCCGGTCGCTCGGGCGTGTGGCGGTGGCGTTCAGCGGCGGGGTCGACTCGACCTTCGTGCTGAAGCTGGCGGTGGACACACTGGGTGCGGAGAACGTCGTGGCGGTAACGGGCAAAAGCCCGAGCGTGGCTGCGGCCGAGTTGGAGGGCGCCCGCGAGTTCGCCGAATCGATCGGCGCGGAGCATCTCGTCATCGACACGCGGGAGCTCGACGACCCGAACTACCGGGCCAATCCAACGGACCGATGTTATTACTGCAAAACCGAGCTGTATGGCCGAACGGGCGAGCTTGTGGCCCGTCGCGGTTTTCGGGCGGTCGTCAGCGGGACGAATGCGGACGACCTGGGCGATCACCGGCCGGGGCTGTCGGCGGCGTCGGAGCACGCGGTGCGTTCGCCGTGTTCGGAAGCAGGGTTGACGAAGGCGGAGATTCGCAGGCTGTCGGCTGAGATGGGGCTGCCGACGCACGACAAGCCGGCCGGCCCGTGTCTGTCGAGCCGCGTGCCCTATGGGGAGTCGATCACGCCGGAGAAGCTGGCGATGATCGAACGAGCCGAGGCGTTTCTGCACGAGTTGGGTTTTCGGGAATGTCGGGTGCGGCACCACGGGGCGCTGGCCCGGATCGAAGTGCCGGCGGATTCGATTGCGTCGATGGCTTCTACCGAAACGCGGGCGCAAATCGACGCGGCGTTCCGGGAGATCGGCTATCAGTACGTCACGCTCGATCTGCGGGGCTTCCGCAGCGGCAGCCTGAACGAGGTGATCGCCTTCGGGCGGCGCCAGGCCGCTTCCGGTTCGATGTTGATCAGCGGGCTTGGGCGCGCAGACGGTTGACGAGCTTGTCCGCCTGCCTTGTGGGTTCCGGCAGGCGGAACTTCCCGCCGCATCGGAGGGTGAGCTTGACCGCTTCGTCGAGCGTGATTCGGTGCCCGATGCTGACGTAGATCGGTTTGACGCCGGGGCGGGTCCGGACGACGCGGCCGATGAGTTCGCCGTGGTCGATGAGCGGCTTGGAGGCTCCGACGGTGTCGGCGGGGGTGTCGTGCATGCCACACAGCCGGCTCTTGGCGCAGCCGATCGTCGGCCGGTCCATCAGCAGGCCGACGTGGCAGGCGAGACCGATCCGCCGGGGGTGCGCGAGGCCCTGTCCGTCGAGCATGAACACTCCCGGCTCGGACCGGAGCTTTCGGGCGGCGGCGATCAGGGCGGGGGCCTCGCGGAAACTGAGGAGGCCGGGGACATAGGGGAAGCGGACCGGGCGAATCGCTACAACCGTCTCCACAATCCTGCGGTGTTTCAGGTCGAAGACGGCCCAGCCGGCGATGAGCCGGCGTCCATCGGGTGAGAAGGCGACGTCGCCGCCGGCGATGAGTCGGGCCGGCCGGGGCAGGGGCGTCGCACGGACCTCGGTGGCCAGGCGCCGCTGGAGGCGGATGGCGCGAGTCGGTGTCAGGTTCCAGCGGTGGCGTGCTCTCGGCAGTTTCATCGGGCGTTCCACGGGGGCGATCCATAGACCGATGGCTCGCGGGTGGAGTGTACGGCTGCGAAGGTTCTCCCGCGAGCGGAGATCGGCACGGGCACGCAGCGGCGGCGCGACGTTGTTTCGATGGCGCTGCGGGTCTATGATCAGGCGTGACGATTTTGTGGGCGGGCAGGGGCTCAGCAGCCGTGTTGTCGAAAGCGGTTTCCATGCGTGGTGTCGGGCGCCGCGTGGCGATGGTGGTGGCGGTGCTGGCCTGGGGCGCCGGGCCGGCGCGCGCGGACTTGATCGAGCTGGGGGACGGCTCCGTCCGGGTGGGCCGCATCGTATCGAAAGATGCCGGGTCGATTCGGCTGAAGACGGGTACGGCGGAACGCTCGATCGAGGTCGACCTGCCTCGCGGTCAAGTCAAGGTCATCCACACCGGACTCGATGAGGCGGACCGGATCGACGCCTGCAAGAGCGCCGGGCAACTCTCGCGATGGGCGGCGGGCTATTTTCAGGGTGGGCTGGAGATTCCCGCGGCGCGGTGTATCCGCCGGGCAATGGAACACGACGATTCGGTGGGTGCGCGGGCGCGGAGTGACGGCGCGGCGGCGTTTCGGCGGTTCTGGAACGAGATCGTGCTGCGCCGGCTGGAGACGCAGGCTCCCAGACGCGATGGGAAGGCGCGGCTGAAGTTGGCCCGGTGGGCGTGGGAGGCCGGCCTCCCGGAGGATGCGGGGCGTTTCCTTCGACAGGCGTGGCATTGGGACCGCGCTTCGGGCGAGATTCCGTCGCTGGCCGCCCAGTGGAAGGTACGATTGGAGCCGCCGTTTCGGCTGGATTTGACTCCGGCATTGCGCGAATCGCTGTTCAGCGACGTGGTTCAGGATGAAGGCAGGCCGGTGCCGGCGGCGGCGGGAGCCGTTTTTCTCACGCTTCCGATTCGGTATGACCCGAGCGGGCCGGCCTGGACGCTGTCTCGGTCGGCGATACGCGGCCGGCAGATGCGCGGTTTCTATGGGCTGCGCGTGCTGCGCGTCAAGGGCGGCGTGCCGGTACTGGAGCCGCTCGGTCGCGAGCCGGTGTATGAACGGATCGAGTTGTCGCCCGGAGAGGCGCGGCCGATCGTCGCCAGGAACACGATCGGGCCGCGGCTCCCCGAAGGTGTAGACGATCGTCCTGAAAGAATCGGGCCGCGAGAGCGCCGGCTTCGGAGTACGGGCTGGGCGGCAATCGTCGTGTCGGTTTCCCGGACGGCTCGGCAATTGACGGTCGAGTGGGCCGATGGCGGCACGGAGGTGATCGATCTTGCCCTGGTCGGTCGGATCGGGGACCGTCTTCGGGGCGACGCGGGCGAACCGTCGTCGCCGGAGCTGTCGTCGATGTTGGCGGTCCTGCGTTCCGGCGGTGACGCGGGGCGCGCTGCGCCGTCGGCGGCGATGGCGTCGCTAGTCCTCACGCGCCTCACCGATCTGTGCGCGGCTGCGGGTGTGCAACACGGCGATGCATGGATCGCGGCGGTCGATTCGGCGGTCATCGGGGCGAGGGTTCGGAGCGACGACACTGTCGGGCGAGCGGCGTGGTCGTACATGACGGCCCGGGGTGCTCTGCCGCCCGTCACAGCGGGCCTGTTCGAGCGGGCGTCCGGCGCGGTGCAGTCGGGCTGGGTTCGCCTCATCGCGTCCGCGTCGGAGGAGAGCGAGGGCTTTGACGCCGAGATCGCCACTTCGATTCTTGGGGCGATTCTTCGCGGCGACGATCGCGCCGCCTGCGAGGCGGCGTTGGACGTTATGATTGACATCGGTCGAGATATAGACTGGAGCGTCCTGGTGGACGGTTCGCAGACGGCCCGATCGCTGGCCTTGTCGCGGATGGAGTCGGTCGACGACACGACCGTGTCGTCGAACATGCTCATCGCGTTGATCCAGGGGGCGGATTCGAAATGGATCGATCGGCTGGCCCGCTATGCCCGCCGGGATCACCTGCGCCTTTCGGATCCTCGACACCCGCTTCTGCGGCGATGGGACAGCCTGACGACGACCGACACGCGTCAGGCTTTCCTGCGGCTGTTGCCGGCAGTGTCGCTCGAGCAGATCGTGTATTCGTCATCATTCGACAAGATCGTGCGAGAGGCCACCGCACCCGGGGCGGCGCCGCCGGTGCGCGACGCGGCGTTTCGGCTGCTGGTCCGACAGGCCGAACGTCTGACGCCCACGGGTTGGTCGGCGCTGGGATTGCTGTATCCCCGCGACGCAACGGATCCGCTGGTCCGGGGTCTGGGGACCGCGGCGGCGCGAGGTGGACCTCGGACGCGCGTGGAGGCGCTGAAGGCGCTGGTGCGCGCGGGGTTTGCCGAGGAAGCCCTGAAGGCGCTGACCCATGAGGCGGCGAAGCCGGACGACCGCGTGTTGGCCGATCTGTTTGGCGATGAGACGGATGCAGACCGAATTGACGGGATGTTCGCGCTGCTTGGATTCCTGCTTCGACCGGAATGGCGCGCGGCGTCGGTTCGGTCGCTCCGTCGGCTTCGCGACCTGGCGGCTTCCACGCCGCCCGCCGATCAGTGGCGGATGCTGGCGGCGGGCAAGTCGGGTGTAGATTACGGGGCCTTGAACCGGCTCTGCCTGGGCCTGGGTCCGCCCCGGGCACGCCCGGGCGCTCGGGTGCTCTATTGA
>CAYQDV010000177.1:6527-7934 GCA_964416295.1 uncultured Planctomycetaceae bacterium | reverse complement strand
ACGCCCCAACTCCCGCATCGCCTCCGTCTCGACCGCCTCCGGCATCTTCGCCTTGGTAATGGCTTGGCGCAGCTCGCCCAGCTCCACCTCCCGCCCGTCGGTCACGCCCAGCTCTTTCTGGATCGCCCGGAGCTGCTCCTGGAGGTAATATTCCCGCTGCGTCTTGTCGATCTGGCCTTTGACCTCCCGCTGAATCTTGCTCGACAGCTCCAAAACCTCGATCTGCTTCGCCAGAGCCGTGTTGATCTTCCGAAGCCGCGCGACCACGTCGAACGTCTCCAGCAATTCCTGCTTGTCCACCAGGTCCAGCGACAGATTCGCCGCCAGGAAGTCCGCCAGCGAGCCGGGCTTCTCGATGTTCTCCAGGATCGTCTGCGCCTCGTCCGGCACGCCCGGCGTCATCTCGATCACCCGCGTCGCCTGGCGCCGCGCCGTCTCCGCCAGAGCCTCCAACTCCGTGGACGACTCGTAAGTGTCGACGCGCGTATGTGCACGAGCGATCAGATACGGCTCGGACTGCGTCAGCTCCTCGATCCCGAAGCGGACCAGCCCGTGCACGATGACCGACTGATTGCCCTCCGACATCTTCAGCGTCTTCAGGACCGCCACGACCGTACCGATGCGGTGCAGGTCTTCGATGGTGGGGTCCTCGGTCTCCCCAGACCGCTGGGAGACGATCCCCAGGATCTTCGGACCGGCCATCACGTCTGCGATCAACCGTTTGGACTTGTCGCGCCCGACGTTCAGAGGAATGATGGTGCCGGGAAAGGCCACCGTGTCCCGAACCGGAAGAATCGGCAGCAACTCGGGAATCGTCAAACCGTCTTTCCCGAGGTCCGGCGCTTCGGTCGGCGCAATCGACTCCATGACGCTCATGACGTCGTCGGTCGAGGTCTCCGCGTCGTCGGACACCCCGTTTGATTCGGCTTCGTCGTCGATGGCACTCATGGCAAAAGGTTCCACACGATTCGCGCCGCGGCAACGCGCGGCGCCTTCACACACCGCCGTCGACCGTAAAACAGCCGGAAGCAATGTGCAACACACATCAATGCCCCGAGCATCGGCGGGTGCATTCGCTTCCCGTCATCCTCAACCGATTCGAAGCAATCCCTCGAACCGCGCCTTGATCGCCGCCGGCTCACCCGGACCACAGCATACGACCGGTCCCGAATAACGCGCCCGTTCCAACGACCGCGCCACCGCCGGCCAGCCAGTAGGGTCCGCTGTGCAGGCCCCGCCGGAGCGTGTCGATCGAGTTCGATCGAGGCCATGGAAGCGCACGCGCACCAGCCGATGCCCCATCGTCTCGATCCAATCCTCCGCAAGCCCCGGCCGCGCGGCGTCCGCCACGTCCAGCCCGGCTCCCACCCAGGGTGAATTGATCGTGTCGATAAATTCGCGCGTCTC
>CAYQDV010000177.1:0-6427 GCA_964416295.1 uncultured Planctomycetaceae bacterium | reverse complement strand
CCGCCGCCGGGGCCAGCGTGATCGCCTCCGCCCCGAGCCACCGCGCCCGATCCAGCGCCGCCACGATCCGATCGCGGCCCCCCTGTCGCGCCATGGCGTCGGGCGACCCCAGTGCCACACTCCATGCCGGTTCGACCACCAGACCGGAGATCGCCGCGCCACCGGACGCGGCCGCCTCCGCCCACTCTCGGCACACCGCCTCCGGCGTCTCGAACATCAGAGCCCCTCGGTCCGAGATGGTCGGCTCGACGGCCGCGAAACCCGCACGCGCCGCCGCCGCGATCATCGCGCCTACGGACATCTCGTTGGGAAGGGCAGACTCGTCGATGGACAACTTCACGACACGCTCCGCCTCCTCCCGCGCTTCGTTCGACGGACCGTTTCTACGTCACGGACCGAACCGCCGCAAGCCGCCGGCGCGCCAACCCAACGGCCTCGGCCGACACATCGCAGCCCAGCCATCGCCGACCCAGCCGGCGGGCCGCTACCAGCGTCGTCCCGCTGCCGCAGAAAAAATCTGCCACCAGGTCGCCGGGATCGCTGCTCGCACGGAGGATCCGCTCCAACAGCGCGACCGGCTTCTGCGTCGGCCAGCCCACACGCTCCCGCGATACGGTCGACAAAAACGGCATGTCCCAGACGTCCGTCAGAATGGGACCGTCCGGATTGAAGTACAGCCGTCCCTTTTTCGTGGACTTGTACGGCCGCCCCTTCGAATCGAGCTTCAGCCCGTCCGTGCGAAACGCACCGCCGCGCTGCACGTGAAAGCGGTGACGCCCCGCCTTCCGGGCGTACACCAGAATCGTGTCGTGTTTCCGACCGAACCACTGTTTCGACGCCCCGCCGCTGCGATAGTGCCAGATGATCTCGTTGAGGAAGTTGTCGAATCCGAACAGCCGGTCGAGTTCGACGCGGACGACGTGAGACACACGCCAGTCGAGATGAACATACAGCGTTCCGTGAACGGCCAACAGCCGCCGGCACGCCTCCAGCCGCGGGGCCATGAAGGCAAGATACGCGTCACGACCGCCGCCCCACGAGTCATCAAACCCGACGTCGGTCCCGGCCATGTGGCGGTGCCGCCCACTGAAAAACGGCGGGTCAAGATAGATGAGATCGCAACAGCCGTCCGCCAGCCGACGCATGAGCTTCAGATTGTCCGACACACACAGACGGGACCGCGGCGTTCGTCCCGGCGCCCGGCTCACAGGGCATGCTCGTCCGGGCGAATCCCCAGGGCATCCATCCGCCGGTACAGCCGGCTCCGCGAAATCTCCATCAGACGGGCCGCCTTCAGCCGCTGGCCTCCGGCCGCTTTCAACGCTTGAAGGATCGCCTCTCGCTCAACGCGGGCCAGATACGGGTCCAGTCGCAGCGCGTCCGCGTCGTCCGGCGCCATCTCACGCGTCCCGTCCCCTCGAACGTCCGGCGGGAAGTCCTCACGCTGCAGCGACGGCCCCGTCCCCAGCGCGAAGGCCGATTCAACCGCGTTCGACAGCTCCCGCACGTTGCCCGGCCATGAGTAGGCCAGGAGCATCCGCCAAGCCTCGGCATCCATGTCTTTGACTTGGCGCAGGGCGGTCTTGTTGAACTCCTCGATAAAGGCGTGCACCAGCAGCGGAATATCCTCCGGACGATCACGCAGCGGCGGCAGTTCAATCCCGATGACGCTGAGACGATAGAACAGGTCTTCACGCAAACGGCCGTTCGCAATCGCCTCGCGCGCCGGCCGATTCATCGCCGCGATGATCCGCACGCGAACCGGCATCTCGACCGTGCTGCCCACCGGACGCACGCGCTTGTCCTGAAGCACCCGGAGCAGCTTCGCCTGCGTCTCCAGCGGCATCGTGCCGATCTCGTCCAGGAAGACCGTCCCGCCCTCCGCCGCCCGCAGCAGGCCCGTATGGTCCTGAACCGCCCCCGTGAACGCCCCCTTCGCATGACCAAACAGCTCCGACTCGATCAGCGCCCGCGGCAAGGCCGAACAGTTCAGCGGAATGAACGGGCCGTCGCTCTGAAGACCATGTACGTGGATCGTTCGGGCGATCACCTCCTTGCCCGTTCCGCTCTCGCCGCTGATCAGCACGGACGACGAATTGGACAGGGTGGCCCGCACCTTCTCGAACACCGGCGTCATGGCCGGCGACTTGCTGACGATGTTGCCGAAGCCGTACTCGGCCGCCTGCCGCTCGCTCAGGCGATGCACCCGCTCTCGCAAATCCGACATCTCGGAGAGAAGATCGTCCTCCCACGACTTTGCCTCGCTGATGTCGCGCATCACCCCGAGAACGAACTCGGCCTCGCCGGCCCGATCGCGGATGACCGAATAGTTCGTCTCGACCCAGCGCCGCGTGCCGTCCTTGCGGCGGATGCACATCCGCTGGCGGGCCGAATCGGTCGCCCCCTCAAACAGGGTGTGCGCCGGGCACAACGCCCCGGAAAGCGACCGCCCCTGCTTGTCACGACACGCAAGGACGTCATGACAGCTACATGAAAACCCCAGGACCTCCTCACCGCGGAAGCCCGTGATCCGCTCGCACCCCTCGCTGAACACCACGACCCGCCGCGACCGGTCGATCGCCACGACACCGTCCAAGGCATTCGCCAACAGCTCCTCGATCGATATCAGGGAAGTACTCATGACCTCGACTCCCAAAAAAAGACAGGAACTGAGTCCGGCCCGACGGACTCAACGCCCTATGGTAGTCCACCCGCACGCGCCGGTCAACCGTAGGTTCCGCTGTGCGGGTGAATGCGTTCGATGTGCAGACCAATGCGTCCGCTGTGCGGGCCAATGCGTTCGCGGAGGCCTCTCTGCGAAGTGTGGTCCGCACCGCGGATCCCACGTCCTCTGTCCGCGCATGGGTGCCACTGGCAGCTTGTCCGCCAGTGCCGCTGACAAATAACGCCCTGCGCGGACGGGCAAGCTGCACGCGGCACCCCCGCTGCCGATTGCGTCACGAACCCTCTATCATCGGGCCGGATACGCCGCGCGTGAGACCGAAGCATGTGATCCGTTGACCCTGCTGTGCCCGCGCTCGCGGCATCCTCGGCCCGGCACGCCGAGGCTGGGATGGAGGAACATGCATGGACGCCGTCCAACTGACGGAGGTCACCAAGACCTTCGGGCCGACCGTCGCGGTTGACAGTCTCTCGCTCCACGTCCCGGAGGGAACCATCTACGGCTTTATCGGCCCGAACGGCTCCGGCAAGACGACGACCCTCCGCATGATCATGCGGATTCTCCATTCGGACAGCGGACAGATCGAGGTCCTCGGCGAGGACGTCACCGCCGGCAGCGCGGCCTGCGACCGGATCGGATACCTCCCGGAGGAGCGGGGTCTGTACCGCAAGATGCGGGTCTCGGAGGTCCTCCGTTTCTACGCCGAACTCAAGGGCCGGCGCGACGCCGCCTCCGACGTAAACACATGGCTCGAACGGCTCGGGCTGGCCGAATGGGGCAGTCGGAAGGTCGAAGCTCTCTCCAAGGGCATGTCTCAAAAGGTCCAGTTCATCGCCGCCGTGCTGCATGAGCCGCCACTCCTCATTCTCGACGAGCCGTTCTCCGGGCTGGACCCGGTCAACATGGAGGCCCTGCGCGACGCAGTGCTCGATCTGAAGCGCCGCGGAACCACCGTCATCTTCTCGACCCACGACATGGAGGTCGCCGAGAAGATGTGCGACTTTGTCTTCATGATCTTCCGCGGCCGCAAGGTCCTTGACGGCACGCTCTCGGAGATCAAGGCCCAATACGGAACCGACACCCTCCGCATTCGCGTGAGCGACAACGGCACCGCCTTCAACCAACTGCCCGGCGTCGACAAGGTCAACGACTTCGGCGCCTTTCAGGAGCTTCGCATCGCCGACGGTGCGGACCCTCAGCAGATACTGCGAAAACTGGCAGAACGCTCGTGCGTGGAGCTGTTCGAAATCGCCAACCCGTCGCTGCACGACATCTTCGTCAGGATCGCGGGGCCTCAGGCCCGGGAGGTGAGCGATGCGTAAGGTCTGGGTGGTCGCGGCCCGCGAATATCGCACGAACCTGCGCAGCAAGACCTTCATCATCGCCATGGTGATGATGCCCGTCTTCATGTTCGGCAGCATCATCGTCCAGCGCTTCACCGAAGGACGTGTCGACACCGACGCCAAGCGGGTCGCCGTCGTCGATCGATCGGGCAAGATGTTCGAGGCCTTGAGCCAGGCGGCGGCCCGGCGCAACGACAAGGAAATCAAAGATCCCGACACCGGTCGACAGAAGCAGCCCCGTTACGACCTGATTGCCGAGCCGGTCGCCAAGGACGAGCAGGACCGCCAGTTGCTGGACCTCTCCGAGCGCGTCCGCGACGGAAAGCTGTTCGCGTTCATCGAGATCGCCCCCACCATCCTGGCCGGCCGTGACGCACCGGACGCCCCCGACCTCCGTTATTACTCCAATCAGCCGACCTATGTGGACCTCCGCCGATGGCTGTCTCGGATCATCAGCGGACAGGTGCAGAAGGTGCGTCTGGACGAAGCGGGCATCGATACCGAGGTCGTCGACCGGGCCATGCAGCCGGTGGCGCTCGAGAATCTCGGCCTGCTCACACTCGACGAATCCGGCCACATCCGCGAGGCCAAAGAGGTCAACACGGCGCTCAGCTTCATGGTCCCGCTGGCCATCATGATGCTGATGTGGATGGCCCTGATGATCACGACCCAGCCGATGCTTCAGGGCGTGCTCGAAGAAAAGATGCAGCGCATCGCCGAGGTCCTGCTCGGCTCGATCCCGCCGTTCGAGTTGATGTTGGGGAAACTCCTCGGCTATGTGGCCGTCGCCCTCACCTTGATCGGCATCTACCTCGCCGGAGGCTACTTCGTCGCCGACCGGTTCGGCTACGCCGACGCGATCCCGATTCATCTGATCGGCTGGTTCGTCCTCTTCCTGAGCCTCGCGATCTTCATGTACGGCGCCCTCTTCCTCGCCGTCGGTTCGGCCTGCAACGAGGTCCGTGAGGCCCAGAGCCTGGCGATGCCGCTTTGGATTCCCCTGATCGTCCCGATGATGTGCTGGATGGTCATCGTCCAGCACCCCAACAGCGGCTTTTCCCTGTTCCTGTCGCTCTTTCCGCTCTTCGCGCCGATGACCATGATGATGCGGATGGCCGTCCCCCCCGGCGTCCCGCTCTGGCAGGTGCTCATTGCGGCGAGCGGAACCATCCTGATGACGCTGGCCTGTGTCTGGGCCGGTGGCCGCGTCTTCCGCATCGGCCTCCTACTCCAGGGAAAGCCCCCCAAGATGCGCCAAATCCTCCGCTGGGTCGTCCGAAGCTGAGCAGCGGTCGTTGTCAGTTTTCGGCTTTCAGCTTTCAGCTTTCGGCTTTTCTTATTTGTGGAGCAGGCTCATGATCTCCGCCCGCGTGCTCGCGTTCGTGCAGCATTCCCCGCGGAGCGCCGATGTGACCATGACGCTGTCCGGCTTGCGCACGCCGCGGCAGGTCATGCAACTGTGCGTCGCCTCCATCACGACCGCCACACCCTTGGCGTTGAGTTCGCTCATGAGCAGATCGGCGATCTGCGTGGTCAGCCGTTCCTGCACCTGCGGCCGCCGGGCGAAATCCTCCACCACGCGGGCCAGCTTCGACAGGCCGACGACGCGGCCGTCCGGAAGATAGGCGATGTGGGTGCGACCCTCAAATGGCATCAGGTGATGCTCGCACATCGAGAAAAAAGACACGTCGCGAAGAACAACCATTTCGTCGTATTTCTCGGTGAAGAAGGTCTTGAGGTGCCGGGCCGGATCGGTTCGCAGCCCGACGAACACCTCCTCGTACATCCGCGCCACGCGGTCCGGCGTCTTGCGCAGACCCTCCCGATCCGGGTCCTCGCCGACCGCGAGCAGCATCTCGCGAACCGCTCGGGCGATCCGCGTGCGGTCGACCGCGCAATCCGAGGGCGTCCTCGAGTCCGACAGAGTGGGAGATTCTTTGTTCATGCGTACTTCTCGGAGGTCGCCAGGTCAAAGCCCGTGTGGTCGCCATTATAGGCAACACGGCGAAACTCGGCGCGGCAGCGATAACACACCGTCACGCGGCCGACAAATAGATAGATGATCGCGTCCACCAGAACCAGCGACCCCAGCGTGCCGAACGTCGCCAGAACGCGGTCGAAATAGTAGAACACCGACGCCGTCAGACCGAACACCACCACCAGCGCCAGCCCCAGCGCTTGCGGAAAGTCCCGGCGGACAAAAAACTCATCTCCGCCGCAGGCCGGACACCGCCCGACCGAGCGCGTCTCGGCCAGGGCCGCGTCCACCGTCAGGCGGACCCGCCCGCCGCAACGCGGGCACGCCGCTTCGAGCGACTCCACGCCGGAAATCACGGTCCGCACGCGTCCGCGACAGGCGGCATCCGGGCATCGACACGTTATCGAAACCGGTTCGCTGTTC
>CAYQDV010000176.1:0-7981 GCA_964416295.1 uncultured Planctomycetaceae bacterium | reverse complement strand
CCGGTGTCAACAGATTTCGGGTCGGCTTTCGGCTTTTTTTTATGAAGCGATTGGCCCAGTCGCCGGCCGACGAATGCCGCAGACAGCCTGGGATAGCGTGCCGCCATTCCGATGTGTTGCCCTAACGTTATGTTATACATAATGCTAGGAGGCGTCCGGGCCTGGGTGCGGGATTTCCTGTAGTTCCGCCGGTTTGAGGCGTCCCATAAGCGCGCCACCGCGGTGGCACCCACAACGGTCGCTCGCTCTGCTTCGGCGAGCATTTTTTCGGCGCGGAGGGTGAGTGCTCGAGAGCGCGCCGGCGAGGGCGCGGCACCGTGTGCGATCGCGGCACGGTTGGATGAGACGAGACGTCATATGGAGACGCGAGTCGAAATGCGGGACGTGCGGCCGACGTTTCATCGCGTCTGCTTGAGCGCGAACGCGGCCAGGACCGGGTTGTGATCCGATCCGGTCGTCTCAACGCTGCCCTGCTGAACGTGGTAGGAACCGCCCCGGTAGCGCCGGGCGAATTCGGGCGAACAGAGGATGAAGTCGATCATGGCACGATGCGGCTTTCGATTGAAGCTGACCGCCTCTTTCGGAAGGTCGTTCACGAAACCGATCAGGGCGCTCGGGCCGTCCCCGCGCAAGATCTTCAACGGCTTGCTGTCCCACGTGTCATTGAAGTCCCCGCAGATAAGGAAGCGGGCTTTCGCGTTGGTGGAGAGCCGTTCGTCGAGGATCTCCCGCATCTTGCGGGTCTCCGCCTCGCGAACGACAAGCGTCGTCGCTGCGCCTCCGCGCTTGCTCTTCAGGTGCACGACGAACATCGTGAATGACTCATAGCCGTCCGGTTCGATCCGGACCTCCAGCAGGTCGCGCCGAAAATGCGTCGTGCCGCCCGAGCCGTCGCTGAACTGAACGTGCCGGTATGACGTGACCGGGCCGACCGGCAGGCGCGACAAGACGGCACAGTCGATGCCGCGTCGGTCGTTGCTCTCGATGCACACGATGTGCGAATAGCCCATATCCGGCAGCATCGTGCGGACGAACCGTTCCAGATAGCCGCGGTTTTCCACCTCCTCGAGCGCCAGCACATCGGCGCCGGCGGCTCGAATGGCCGCGGCGAGATGCTCGAGCTGATCCTTCGGCTTGGCCGGAGTCCCTTCGTCGGCGTGGTAGGGGTCATCGTACTCATCGAACAGGTTCAGAATGTTGTAGGTGCCGACGGTCAGGGTTCCCGTGAATACGAAGGGCTTTGGCTCGACCGCGAGGGCGTGGGGCGGTTCGCCGTCGAGCACCGTCACCTGATCCGGCTTGACGATCTCGACCTGCATCTTGCCCCGGTAGTCACTCATCAACCCGCGGATACGCACCCACTGGTTGCGATAAACCTCCTCCGGTGGTTTGGGGAAATTCGCGTAATGGCTCTGACGGACGATGGCCGTAAAGGTGCGGATCGACGGATCGTCAAAGTTCAGGAAGCATATCTGGCCGATGTTCCGCGTACTGATGATCTTTCCCTGCACGATCACCGTTTCGCCGAGGTGCTTGCGGGCATCCTTCCAGTCGATCACTGGCAGGCCGGCTTCCGGCGGGAGAATGGGATCGGAGCCGTGAACCGCGGCGAGGCTGCTTGCGAGGATGACGACGATCGGGACGAGCGTTTTGAACATGTTCTTTCCTCTGCTTATGGGACCGGGCGATTGCGGCCGCCCATTCCTCGAATCAGGGCCAACATAGCCCGCCGTCGGACCGACTTCAACGAGCCAATCGCAATGTGGCGTGGACGGGCCGCGTTGCGCGACTTCGCTGATCACGGGGTGTGGGGTCCATTCCACGTATCGAGTGGGCGGTCTATCGAATCACAACAGCCGCAGTAAACGACACGCGAACCTCAACAATCGTGGGTCTCGCCACGGGAGCCTGCGGCAGCGGCCAGCGATAGAACGTGCCTTCTATCGTACCTCTGACCCTATGGTTGCTGTGGTGATTGATCTGCATCGTGGCGAGCTTGGGCTTGTAGGCGGCGAACGCGGTGAAGATGCCGTTTCCGCCGGGCATCCAGGTCGGGCCGCCGCCGGAAAAGTGAACGGACGTCTGCTCGAGAGATTCCAGTGACGCCGATTCTTCGAATGTGCCGAAGATCAGTCGAGATCCATCCGGCCCGGGCGCGGTGGACACGAGCGATATGCCGGTGGCGTCCGATCCGGTCGGTGCGACCTGCAGAACCAGCGCGATGTTCGGGATCGTGAACTGCCGGTCTGCCAGGATGGTGGCGAGGCATGTCGCGTCGATCGCGGGGGGACTGGCGTACTTCTTCCTCAGCGCCGGCGGCACGCTTGGGCGTCGATCGCAGGTCGCGAGCAATCCAAGGCCAAGGCCGAGGGCAACGGAAGGACGGAGCGACGCATGCATGGCTGCGGGCCAGTGTCGCAGGCTTCCGTCGCGTGGTCAAACGGCAGTCAACGCGCAGATATTTCGTGTGCGGGGGGTTCCGATAAGCCCCAACGTCCGATTATTGCGGGCTTTTCGAGGTGCGACGGGCGCGAGCTCCGTTACTAAAGTTGACGCAGACGCCTGCCGATAAAGAGGACCGAGGCTGTGGGTCTCCCGTCGTTGGGCGGGACAGCCTGGCTTGGAGGGTCCGAGTAACGGCGAGCTCGGATCCTCTTTTTTTGCGCGCCCATTTCGAGATGCCCCGGCGGTCACCATCGCGGGGAATGCGTCCATGACAGCTTGCGGGGGATTTGTGAGCGGCTGCAGCGTCGACCGCCTGTGGCCGGCGTGACCCGCCCAAGGGTCTTGTCTTGTGTGATGATCTCTTCAACGGACGGTCTGCTGAGCCGCCGTCAGGAATGGGGCGACCGCGAGCGTTCGCGCCGCGCGGTCTCGCGTTTGAGGTCACGGATGAACTCGGCCAGTTCCTGAATCTCTGACCGTCCGGGCAGGCCGTGTTCCAGTCCCACGAACTGAAAGCCCAACCCCAATCGCTGGGGCGAGGTCACCGCGCAGTGGCGGTACTGGGCGTCCGCGATCAGAGGCGGGCGGCCCGGTGAGGCCGTGATCTCCACGCCGACGACATCCCCGATGTTCAGCCGCGGGTTTTGGTCGGAACGGATGTCGACGAGAATGCCGCCAACGGAGGCATTTCCGACGCGCCCGGAGCAGATCGGCCACGAGGGTTCCTCCGGTGTCGGGGCGCCGCCTTCCCAGACTTTGACCGCGATGAACCGGCTGTCCGGGACCGTGGTCCGTTGATAGGCGCGGCGCTGCAACTCTCGGACATGGTCGGGGCTGCGGAGCACGATCGTGTCCACGGGTTGTCCGTCGGAGGTCGTGTCATTGCGTCGAACCACGACCACGGTCGTGAAGAGGCACTTCTTGTGTCCGCGGCGAAACGCGAGTCCGAGTTTCTGACCGGCGACGATCTCGATCGCCGGTCCGTCTCCGCCGATCGGTGCGGCAATCTGGACGATGGCGGCCGCCGGGTCATGCCGGAGGAACCGAGACTTGAAGACCACCCAGGTACCCTCGTGTTGTAGAGAGGCCGTTACGGCAGCTTCCCGCTCGACGGCCCATTGCAGCACCGAGATCCGCGTCTCCACGCCTGGCGTCGTTCCGCGGCTCATGCGCAGGTTTCCGCCTCTGAAATGACCGCGTCGGGATGCTTGAGGAGTTGTCGCAGCCGCGCGCGTGGCTCGGCCGCCCGCGTGTCCTGCGTGAATTGCAGCCCCAGGATCACGCTTCCTTCGCTGGCCGGCGTTTTGTTGGTCACGAGGGCGTCGAGATTGAATGTCTGATGGTTCCACGGGAGCGTGAAAGACGCCGACACCGATGCGTCACGCGCGATCCCGCCGGCGACCGCCTCCTCCATCCGGCAGGCAAGGCCGTCGGCGCTGACGTTCAGCAGTGCCGCCGTGTGTCGATGGGACGTATCGCCCGTCGTCCATTGAACGACGACCCGCGATGATGGAGCCAGAGACGCCCGGCGGAACCGACGCCGCTCCACGACGCCAATCCGCTCGGGCCGCGTGACGGCGGCGGCCATCGAGCGACCCCAGGTGGAGACCGATTCGATCGCCGCCGGGAACAGGTAGTGCTGCTCCCCGTGGATCCGCACGTCGCAGTCCTGTCGTGCGAGGTCGGCCGGATTGAAGTTCGGTCGCCCCGTGAGTTGGACCAGCAGCGCTGCGGGGTCGGCGGCGATCAGAAAGCCGTTGATGGGTGTCGGAACCGCCGGCACTTCAATCGCGACCTGTGCCTGAGACCGCACGGCTTCATCGAGGACGCGGTCCGTTGATTCAGCATCCAGTGGCGTGGTTGATTGCATCGTCGCCCTCGCAATCTGTACTCGACGGCACGCGCCCGGCGCGAATTCGGTCTCGACCCCCGTCCGATCGGCGGGCCTTCGTTCTGCTATTCGGACGGATTGGCAGGCGACTTGAAGCCGGAACCCGGTCGTCCGGTATCAGTCGGCCTGCGGTGGGCGTGGGTCCGAGTCCGTGCGAATGACCCGGCCGCCGAGGTCGATCACACGTTGAATCTCGGCCGGTGGAAGTCGCAGGTCCAGCTTCATCTGATTGTCCGGGTAGTCACGGCTGAGAATCCGACCGTGGCGGTTGACATACGCCAGAAGCCGACCGTTTCCGACGTCGGCGATTACGGTCACGTCGACAAAGCAGCCGTGCGTTCGTTCCATGACGCCTTCGGTCAACCGGTCGAGGCCGGCACCGCTGCGGGCGGAGACCTCGACCGCTTCCGGGAGGAGCGTTCGCAACAGGTGGATGTCCGAAGACTCGGTGACGGCGTCGAGCTTGTTCAGGACGGTGAGTATCGGCGTTTTGGCACACCCCAGTTCGGCAAGAACGGCTTCGACGGCCCGGGCCTGTCCGGTCGCATTGTGGCTGGAGGCGTCCACCACATGCAGCAGCAGATTGGAATGGATCGCCTCTTCGAGCGTGGCTCGGAATGATGCGACAAGCTGGTGCGGCAGCTTGCGAACGAACCCGACGGTATCGGACAGCAGGGCGGTACGGCCACCGCCGAGTTCCCATCGCCGCGTCTTGGTGTCGAGCGTCGCGAACAGCTTGTCTTCGACCACGGCGTCCGCTCCGGTCAGGGCATTCAGGAGGGTGCTCTTTCCGGCGTTGGTATAGCCTACGAGGCTGATGGTGAAGTGGTCGCCGCGGGCGCGAACCTCGCGCAGCTTCCGCCGGTCGATGCGGGCGATCTGCTGCTTCAGAAACGTGACCCGCTTCTGAACAATACGTCGGTCAATTTCTATCTGGCGCTCGCCCGGTCCCCGCGTGCCGATTCCCCCGACCGCGCCCGCCGTCGTGCCGCCGCCGGCCCCCGCGATCCGTTCGAGGTGGGTCCACATGCCCCGCAGCCGTGGGGCGGTGTATTCGAGCTGCGCCAGCTCGACCTGCAGACGCGCGGCGTGGGTTCGCGCACGGCTTGCGAAAATGTCCAGGATCAGCTCCGTGCGGTCGATGACCTTGTGGTGGACGCGTTTCTCCAACTCTCGAATCTGCGAGGGGAGCAGTTCATTGTCGAAGATGATGACGTCGGCGGCCTTGTCCTCCGCGTATTCGGCGAGATGGGCGACCTTGCCGCGGCCGATGTAGGTGCCCGTCGCCGGCTCGGAGCGTTTCTGAATCACGCGGCCGACCACTTCCGCTCCGGCAGCCGTCGCCAGTCCGGTTAGCTCCGACAGCGGATCGTATCGCGTGCCCGTACGCTCCTCGCCGTGCAGCAGCAGCCCGACGAGGACGGCCCGTTCGGCATGGACACTCTCGGATTGGCGTGCGGTTTCCTGCAAGTCGGCGTCATTTCTACCTGGAGTCTCGCGGGGCGAGCGGAGCGGGCGTTCATTCCCGCGTCGGTGTCGCCCACACGCGAAACTCACTGGCGGGAAGGCGGCACGAGCCATTCGTGTCCCGCACGGCCGCAGGTCGCAACCGGTATGCCTTCATTGTATGAACGACAAGCATCCACCGGCAAGGCCGTGGGTCGCCGATTTCCGAGCCGGCGTCCGTGACAGTTTTGGCGGCAATGCTCCGGAGGTCTCGACGGGTGCCACTGGCGGCTTGTCCGCCAGTACATGGACGGAGAGCACCCTGCACGGCCACGGGCAGGCAAGCTGCCCGTGGCACCGCGCCGTCGACTGTGTCGCGGACGTCCGGCAGCCGCGATTGCGAACGCCGGCGCGGCGGTGTACAATAGCCCTTGGCCGTGCGTGAATGGGCGACACCCATCCGATGCTCTGCACGCGATCGAGCGCCACCGAAGCCCCGGCGAGGCAGCCCGCCCGAAAACACCGAGACGACCAACCATGAAAGTTCGCTGTCCGCGATGCCAACAGAAGCTCTCCGTTCCGGACAAGTACGCCGGGCGGGCGATCCGGTGCACCGCCTGCAACCGGGCGTTTACGCTGCCCAAGCCCCAAGTGGCGACCAGCGGCCCGGGTGTGGATTCCGACCTCGACCTGGAGAGCCTCGCCCAACTTGAGGCCCAGACCGCGGAGATGGGTGAGGAGGAACTGGCCGAGGCCCAGGCCAACGCCGCGCAGCGGACGACCGAGGCGGGCGGGACGGCCGCGCGGACCTGCCCTCACTGCGGGAAACAGACATTGGTCGAGGACATGAACGTCGAGGTGCTGTGTTCCCACTGCTGGAAGCCGATTCCATCAACGACCGGCGCTGATGCCTATGATATGGGCGGCGTCAAGCTCGTGGGATACAAGGGCGGCACCGCCGGCGGCGGCATCGGTTTCTACGACGGCCTGACCACCTCATTCGGCTATCCGTTCCAAGCATTCGGTTCGCTGCTGGCGGCCGTGCTCGTCGCCGTGGCGGTGATTCTCGTTCCGGTGGCGGTCATGACCGGTCTCGCGCAGGCCACCGAACAGAGCAATGTCGGCACCGCGGCAGGCGTTCACACTGCCGACCTGTCGGTCGTTCAAGTCATCCTGCGCGTGGTTTTCGCGATCGAGGTGCTGTTCTTCACGGCCGTGGGCATCCACGCATTCCTGGATGTCATCCGCGCGACGGCCGTCGGCCGCGAGACGCCGCCGCCGCTCAACTGGAATCCCGCGCAGTGGGGCAAGAGCCTCGCGGCCTACGGAGCGCTAATCGTCTACTATGTCATGATGACGTATATCATCCTCTTCTTTGATGCTCGCGGCACGCCCGACATTGTGCTCAGCCTCGATGCGGCCGTTTCCACCTTGAGCCGGCCGGGCGTCATCGTCGGCTTGGTCATCGTCTCGGCCATCGTGCCGATGAACCTGATCGGCCTTGCCCTCGGCTCCGTCACGCAGGGGCTGAACCCCGTCAACGCCGTCAAATCCATCCTCGGAACGCATTTTCACTATGTGTTTCTGGTCACCCTCGTGTGCGTCTTCGGGGCCATGGCCGTCTCGGCCTTTGCCGCCATCCTCGGATGGTTCCTTCCGCAGGTCGACAAGATGATCACCGGCTCCGGCAAGGAGGGCGGACTCCTCAGCGTTGCCGCCGGTCTGGGCGCCTGGGGCCTCGTCATCGGATTCGTCTTCGTCGCCACCTATGTCCTGGCCCGCCTCCACGGCCTCTTCGCCCGAACCTTCCGCAAGAAACTCCTCTTCGGCGAGGGCTGACTCTCGAACGTTCGCGGCCGCTTCGCAACATACCGCGTGTAAGTGGGTGTCGCCGGTTCCTCGAGACACATTCCCCTGATCTTCAGGCGTCTCCGGCCCCACGGCGCCCGTCTCGGAGTGCGGTACCACACACACGCGTGCCGCTCGCAGACTTGCAGTTCCCAGTTCAGTAGGGTGGGCACTGCCCACCTTCCTCTCACGCCGCAGTGGCCCGAGCCCACTTGGCTGTGAAGCCGGCGATTGAACCATGCCGGGGCGCGGGGGCGCGCGATTGCGATGAACTGCGATCGTCGCGGCTCGGCTCGGATTGCAGGAACCGCTCGCTCATCTCGTCGACGATGTTTCGGAACGGCTTGCTGA
>CAYQDV010000175.1:0-8005 GCA_964416295.1 uncultured Planctomycetaceae bacterium | reverse complement strand
ACCTCGACGGCCCACGATCAGATGCGGGACCTGCTCAAGCAACTTCGCCGCGCCCGGGCACTGCAGATCGCCATCGAGGTCCGTTACATCACCGTCACGCGAAACTATCTCGAGCAGATCGGCGTTGATCTCGACATCGTCTTGAACAACGGAAACGCAGGCTTCGACCGAGCCGGATTCCAGAACACGCCGCTGCGTGATCCCGCAACCGGCGCCCTCGTCCTGGTGCCACGGCAGTTCAGTCGTCTCGGGTTCACGCCCGGTGCACCGGGGGGGGTCGGCCTAGGCATGCCGACGCAGGGGTTTCCGCAGCCGTTCGGACAGCCGGGGCTTGTGCCCGCACCGGGTGGCATCGGCCCGAGTGGCAGCCGGATTACGCCGATTCCACTGACGAACAACACCTTGGAGCTGGCCGCACCGATCGCGACGAACATTGCCGGTACGATGGGTGGTGGAGGCACACCGGCAGCATTCCAGCTCTTCGGAAGTTTCCTCGACAATATCCAGGTCGACTTTCTGCTTCGCGCCACCCAGGTGGACCGGCGGTCGAACGACCTCGACGCCCCGCGCATCGTCCTGCACAACGGCCAGCGAGCGACCTTTGAGGCGTTCATCGAACAGGACTATGTGTCGTCGCTGTTGCCGGTGTTGGGGGACAATGTCGGTCTGTTCCAGCCGGTCATCAACACGGCCCTCACCGGTCGCTCGATCGACGTCCAGGCGACGGTCGGGCCTGATCGGAAATATGTGACCATGACCGTACGGAGCTTCACCCAGGTTTCGGGCGATCCGGTCCCGTTCCAGTTCTCAGGTGGTTCGCTGACCGGCGGGGCGGGGTTTGTCCAGCTCATCCGGCGGACCACGCAGCAGATCCGAACGACCGTGTCCGTTCCGGACGGCGGCACGCTGCTGATCGGCGGTCTCAAACAGGCGGCCGAACGCGAGTCCGACGCCGGCGTTCCGATTCTGTCGCGTATCCCGATCCTCAAGCGGGCCTTTTCCAATACGTCGCTGGTCAAGGACGACTCGGTCCTGCTGATTCTGATCAAACCCAAGATCATCATTCAGGAAGAGGCCGAGGCCGAGGCGTTTCCGACGCTCGCCTCCGGCTCGTAGATTCCGGCCGGCGGCTTTGGCCGCAGTGTCTCATCTGGATTCTCAGCCGATCGTCTCCCGAGTCGGGGGCGATCGGCTTTTTCTTTGTTCTGCAAGTCAAATGGCGCCACAATCGTGCCGCGTCCGGCCGCATCCGACCGATATGAGGGTGCGACGGTCGAGGGGTGGCATACGTAACGACAGAGCGGTGTGTGGCTCGATGACCCAATCCGATCACGACATGATGTCCCACGTCGCGCCCTCGACCGTTCTTCGGACCGGCTCGCGGAACCGCGACCGATTGGGGGCCGTCGCGTGCATGGCCGCGGCGGTGTTCGCACTGACCGTCGGCTGGGTGCAACTCGGCAGTCTGGACACGGGATATCACGTCGCCTACGGCCGGCAGTTTCTCGATCATGGCGAGATCGTCGATCACGATCCGTTCCTCATGCCCGAGGTTGCGCGGCCGTTCGTCAATGCCAACTGGGGCAGCCAGGTCGTCATGGCCGTCGCGGAGCGATGGGGTGGGGCGTGGGGGCTGATCGTGCTCCGGACGATCCTGCTCGGCGTGATCTTCGGAGCGGTGGGCCTGATCGTGATCCGCGCAACGCACAGTCGGCACTGGCTGGCGTGGACGTGGCTGGCGGTGGCGGCGGGGGCCTACGAACGATTCAGCCTGCGGCCGGAGTTGTTCAGCTACGCCCTCATGGCCGTGATGCTGGCCATCCTCGTTCGGGGTATACGATCGTGGCGAGGCGTCGCCCTCGTGGCCGCGCTTCAGTTGGCATGGGTGAATCTGCACAGCTACTTCCTGATCGGCTTGATATTGACCGGTGCCTGGCTGGCCGGCGACTGTTTCACGTGGTTTCGCCGCCGGCGGAATCCTGCGGATGCATCCGCCATTCGCCGGCGCGTGCGGCTCACCGCAATCGCGCTCGGGGTACAGGTCGCCGTCTGTTTCATCAATCCGTGGCATTACCACGGTTTCGTGTTCCCGTTTGAGACGCTGCGGTTTCTGGCGGAGCGGCATATCCTCGGCGGGGGTCCGGATACGGATGCGGGCAGCCCCTGGTCGGCGATCACGGAGTTCCACTCGCCGTTCGCTCACGTCGATCTCCACATGAACGCGAGAACGATCCGCGTCTATCTCGTGCTGCTCGTCGTGTCATCGGCCGCGGTCGTGGCGGCGGCGGTGCGCGGAAGGCTCGCATCAGTGCTCGTCATCGTGGCGATGGCGGTCATGTCGACGCGGATGCGCCGGAACATCGCCCAGTTTGCCATCGGCGCCGTGCCCATCGCGTCCGTCGCCCTGGCGGCGGTTCTCGCTCCGGTCACCCGTCGCCGAGCCGTGCGACACGTGGCCCGCTGGGCCTCTTGCGCGGCGATGGTGACGCTGTCCGTCTGGTGGACGGCGGGCATCGTCAGCGGCCGTTTCTACTACGCGGAGGAACGGATCAACCGTGAATTCGGCGCCGGATACAACGAGCGGATGGTGCCCCGGGCCGCGACACAGTGGCTGGCGAGACAGCCGGAACTTCGGCCGGCGCTGTTCGTGGATTACTTCGCGTCCAGCAACACCCTTCTCTGGCTTCCGCGGCGTTTCCATCTGTTGGTTGACACGAATACGTTTGCCTATGACGAATCGACGCTGAGCGAGGTGGAGCGGGTCGGGCGCGGACAGGCGGATCACCGCGCGTTCTTCCATCGATGGGACGTAAACGTCGTGCTGCTGAGCGCCCAGCCAAACACGGAACGGCTGATCCGCGCCCTGGCCGGCGACATCGATTGGGCACTGGTCTATTTCGATCGACACACCGTCATCTTCATCCGCCGCCGGGTCGAACATGTTCCGGTCATTGCGCAGAACCGGCTTCATTCGAGAGACCTTGATCCGGCCGCGTGGATCGACGCGGTGAATGGCCCCGAAGCGTACCGGGCGTTAGAGTTGGGCACGGCGGCGAACGTGCCTCTGTCGCTGGGCTGGTATCGAGCGGCGCGGGATCTGCTGCGCGAGGTCGTTCGGATCGCGCCAGACCATGCCCGCTCGTGGAACAACCTGGGCAAGTGTCACGCCGAACTGGCCAAGGCCGCACTGCGGAACGGACGTTTCTCAGACGCGATGGCGGCGCAGGAGTCGGCGCTCGAGGCCTTCGCATCCGCTCTGGCCCTCACGCCCGAGGACGACGTGGTACGGCACAATCACGCGGCGGCGCGGCAGAATCTCGACCGATTGAAACGCCTTCGCAGTCCGAGCAGGTGATTCATGAGCATGACGCAACGCTTTCGGCGGCCGGCCGCGTGGGCGGCCCTGTTCGCGGCGGGGATTCCCGCCTGTACGACGCCGCCTTCGGCCGACCGAAGTCCGCGGATGACCGCCGCCGGTCGGCCTGAGACGCGGCCGGCGACACAGCCGGCGCGGCCGCGCATCGTCGATTTCTCGCCCGGCATCCGCATCGACTATCGCATTCCGCAGGTGGAAATAGCCGGCGAGATCATCCTTCGCGAAGGCCCGCTCGAATTGTTCGCCTACGCCCTGGCCCCGGTTCCCAAACAGCACGAGTCGATCGTCCTGCTTCGGAGCAAGCCGCAGCGGATTTATCAGGCGCTGGGGCTGATCGGACTGACCCCGGGAAAGACGGCCCGCTATTTCCCCGAGACACGCGAAACCCGCCCGTCCTCGGGCGATCCGGTGGACGTGTTGGTTCGATACGACGTCGGCGAGGGCGAACGGACGGTGCCGGCCGGCGACTGGATGCGGTCTCCGAACGGCGGGCGGACGCTGTTTCCGCGGCACTGGGTGTTCACCGGTTCGGATCGGCTGAATGACGGGACCTTTTATGCCGATGTCGAGGGAACCGTGGTGACCGTTGTCGATTTCCCCAGTTCGCTCGTCAGCCTGCCGGAACGCCACAGCGACTCCAACGACGAATTGTGGCTTGAGGCCAACACGCCGGCGATCCCGCCGGTCGGCACCCGCGTTACGCTGCTGCTGCGGCCCGCGCCGCTCGTGCTGCGGGTCGAGGTGTCCCACGAGGGCCGCGTGCGGCTCGACGGCGTGCCGACCCCCGTCGCCGACCTGACGAATGTATTAAAACGTCGGACTGCCGGCTGGGCGGACCGGGCCGCGGTGCAACTCGACGTGGCGCCGGGGCTTGAACGGCAGCGTGCGGAGGACACGGTCCGGGCGATCGAAGCGGCCGGCATCCGGCGAGACGACATCAAGGGTGCGACCGACGGGCCATAGCAACCTCCGGGCGCCGGCGTCGGGTTACGTCAGGCGAATCCGGGCGACCCGGCGTTTTCCGACCTGAACGACCATGTCGTCGGACGGCGTCACCATCGTTGCAGAATCGTCCATGCGCTGACGATCCACCGCGACGCCGCCGCCGGCGATCAGGCGGCGCCCCTCGCTGGTCGACTTGCACAACGCCATGAGCTTGAGCAGCTTGGGCAGCCAGATTTGCCCGGCCTCGTCACATGCGCTCCGGGCTACGTCCACGGCCGGCACGTCGTCGCGGAGGCCCCCTTCGACCATCACCTTTTGCCAGAGGCCGCGCTCCGCTTCCGCCGTGTCACGGCCGTGGAACTGGGTGACGATGTCCATCGCCAGGCGAATCTTGGCGTCGCGCGGATGGGTCCGCTCCGGATCGGTCAAGACGGCGATCTCATCTCGCGGCACGGCCGTCAGGAGCGTGTACCACTCCGCCATCAGGTCGTCGGCGATTCGCATGGTTTTCCCGAACATGTCCCGGGGCGAATCCATCACGGCGATGGTGTTGCCGAGCGACTTGCTCATCTTCTCCACGCCGTCGATCCCGCGGAGGATGGGCATGATCACCACGATCTGCTTGCGGCCGAGACGGCGGCCGGTCATATCGCGGCCGAGCAGGTTGTTAAACGTCTGGTCCGTTCCGCCCAACTCGACATCCGCCTCGATGGCGACGGAGTCATGGGCCTGCATCAGCGGGTACATCAGTTCGGACATTGAGATATCGACGCCAGACTTCAACCGCTTCTTGAAGCTCTCGCGCTGAATCATCTGGGCGACGGTCATGCCGCCCATCCATTCCAGCGTGTCCGCCAGGTGAATCCCGGAGAGCCATTCGCTGTTGTAGCGGATTTCGAGCCTGTCCTCGTCCGTATCGAGGATCCGCCCGGCCTGCTGAAAATAGGTCTTCGCGTTGGATCGGATCGTTGCATGGCCGAGGACGGGCCGGGTCTTCGTCTTGCCCGTCGGATCGCCGATCCGGGCGGTGAAGTCGCCGATGATCAGCACCGCACGGTGGCCGAAGTCCTGAAACTGCCGCATCTTGCGAAGAACGACGGTGTGGCCGAGGTGAATGTCCGGCGCGGTCGGGTCCATGCCGAGCTTGACACGCAGAAAACGGCCCTCGCGCCGGGCGATTGCGAGCCGCTCGCGGAGGTCGCCGGCGGTGTAGAGGGCGTCGCAGCCCCGTTCCAGCACGGCCATCTGTTCGTCGATATCGGGAGCGCCTGTGGTCATCATGCTGTCAGTTTCGCGGTGGCACCTCGCCGTTTCATCCGGCGTCACCTGCGGTGTCGCCGTTTGCCCTTGCCCTTTGAAGGATAACCGAACTTGACCTTGCCCCCCAATGGGACGACCACCCGCGCAGCGTACAGCCGGTTGAAGTCCCAATCGCGGGCCGCTTCCTCGAGCATGACCCGCAGGTCGCGGCGAATCCGACCCTCATAACGCTTCTTCCGGTTTCGGAGGATCGTCACCGGGCGATCCAGGTCGATCATCGCGTCGCTGAGCAGCAGGATGACCCGGGCCGTACGACGCGTGGTCAGGCCGATCGTCTGTCCATCGCGCCGGCCCTCGACCAAGCCGAGTCTGCCGATGATGTAGGCTCTCTGGGCGGCGCGCGGATCCTCTCCGCGCTTGACCGGGATCTTCAGTTCACCGTTGGGCAGCGGCTTGCCCTGCAACTGGTCGGCGGCCAGCCAATAGGCCCGGCTCTGATCGGCGAGGCGATAGGTCTGCCGGACGTGTTTGGGAAACGACTCGCGCGTGCGCAGGAGCAGCTTGGCGAGCAGCTCGGGCGGCGGGACGACGCCGACATGGCCGATGTCGGGCAGCTCGACCGCGTCGAAGTGATCGAAGCCGAGGCCGCGGATCGACGCGGACAACTGGCGATTGGCCTCGGCGTTGCCGCCTTGGGGGTGGGCTTTGCCGTCGCGTCCGAGCGTATCCTCGCGGCCCCAACAGAACAGGATCGCGGTGTTGCGGCAGTTCGGCAGGAGTTCCGCGAAGATCAGACCGCCGCCCACGACCTGGAGCGGACTGGCCAGCGGCACGACGCCGGAGAAACAGTCCGCGTGCATGACCGTCGCCATCCAGGCGTTGTGGCTGCCGAGCGAATAGCCCAGCAGAATCACGTGATCGCTGTCGATGTGGAACAGGTGCCGAAGACCAATCAGCAGGTTCCGCGGTTCGGCCACGACGTGAGACGCCTCGGTGAAACCCAACGGGCCGAGGTCCTGCGGCGCGGCGAGGATAAACGCATCGGCGGCACCGCCGAGCATCTGCCGCGTGAGCCGGAGCATCGGCTGCGCCCGGCCGCCCTGACCGTGCAGCGTAATCACCAGCGGCCAGGCCCGCCCGGGATCGTATCGGTCCGGCACCCGGACCCAGACCGTTTTCGCAGACGCCTTGCCACGGCGAAGCCGGACCTGCAACTCGTGCTCGCCGGCCGCCCGGGGTTCCCAGAGTTCGAGCGTGCGAATGGCCGCGGCCAGTTTCTTCGGGGTCAGGCCGTCGGTCGCAAGGATCTTCCGTTGGAGACCATGGCGTTTCGCGGACGAGCGCGCCTGGTAGTGTTGTCGCAGGAGTTGATCGAGACGTTCGTCGCCGCCGATCGCAGGGGTAAGCAACAGGATGGAAAGAATGACCGCGCTCATGCGAACAAGCCCCACGGCATGGTGGCGAGGGCGTTTTCCTCGATCTCGATCGCCCGGGCCGCGTCGCCGGTGCGGTCATAGGCCAGGGCCAGGGTATCGAGAATGGAGGAGTCCTTGCCACCGCTCTCTTCTACGGTCCTCTCCGCCGGCGGCAGCGGAGAAACCGAGCGGGCACCGATTCACGAGCGCTCGTACGCATCCAAGAACTCGGCCCTTCTGAGGCCGGACTGGGTGCAGATCGTTCACAGCGTCGATCCCTTGATCCGAGGATGGTTCGGCATGGTCAGCGGCGTTTCGGTCCCGTCCGCATTCTTCCGCAACATCGAGATATGCTCGCGCTGGCGGACCATCGTAAACCCCAGCAGCGCCAGGGCCTTGACGACTCTGCGTTGCGGTGCATCGACGGGAAACTTCGGCATCAAACAATGACCTTCGTTTCCGCCACGAACGCTTCAAGCATCGGCGGGTCAGCATCGAGCACCTCGGAACCGAAACTCTCCACATGGAAGTGGATCGCAGACTTCACGTCGGCCAGCGCTTCCTCGTAGCTGTCACCTTCTCCGACGACCACGCCTTTGCAGCCCAGCGGGTAGGCCACATAGCCGTCGGGATGCTTCTCAACAATCACCTTGATCTGTTTCATGGTCGAACCCTTCCGAAGTCGTGACAGGCCCAGACAACTTTCGCTTTCATCTTAGCGTCAATCGTCGTCATCATCCACGATGGCCGGCCAGCTCGCGATGGGTTGCGTCGTCGGCCGGCTCGCGGCGGCCCGGCGGAACTCGGCGAGGCGGGCTTCGAGTTCCTTGCGGAGAGAGGCGTCGCCGGGGGGCAGAAGGGCGAGGGCGTATTCTTGGGTCTGCATGGCGGGCCCGCGGCGGGGCGAAGCTAGTGTGCCGTCAATCTTGAATCTGCGGGCTGACCAGCGGGGGGGCGGGGCGCCCCCCGAGGCGGGTGGCCCCCTTCGAACCGCGTGCCCTCGCCCCCG
>CAYQDV010000174.1:0-8016 GCA_964416295.1 uncultured Planctomycetaceae bacterium | reverse complement strand
GGCCCCCCGAATCCGCCGCATCCAGCGGTGATAGTACGCGATGTTGTGGAGCGAAACCAGTATCGGCCCGAGCATCTCGCCCGCCAGGAAGAGGTGGCGTAAGTACGCCCGGGAGAAGTGCTTACATGCGTAGCAGGGGCAGTCTTCCTGGATTGGCCGGTCGTCTTTGCGAAGGGCGGCGTTGCGCATTCGAAGGAAGCCGGTTGGAAGGAAGGCGTAGGCGTTGCGGCCGTTGCGGGTGGGCATGACGCAGTCGAAGAGGTCGACCCCCGCGGCAACGGCGCGGATGAGGTCGATCGGCCGGCCGACGCCCATCAGGTATCGCGGGCGGTCGTGGGGCATCTCGGGGACGAAGGCCCGGAGCAGGGCGGCCATTTCGGCGGGGGTGTCGCCGACGGCCAGTCCGCCGATGGCATAGCCGGCGAAATCGAGCTTGACGAGGCCGTCGAGACACCGCCGACGCAGGTCGAGGTCCAGCCCGCCCTGGACGATTCCGAAGAGGGCCTGATCGTCGCGGGTCACCGCGTGGCGACAGACCGCCGCCCAGCGGAGGGTACGTGCGACGGCGCGCTCGAGGGCGGCGGGTGCGGCCGGCAGCCGGAGGCACTCGTCGAGGACCATGATGATGTCGGCGCCGAGCTGCTCCTGGATCGCGACGGCGCCGGCGGGGTCGAGGCGGAGGATGGCGCCGTCGATGTGGGACTGAAAGGTCACCCCGTCGTCGTCCAGCGACCGCAGCGTGGCGAGGCTGAAGACCTGGAATCCGCCGCTGTCTGTCAGGATGGGTCCGTCCCACGCCATGAAGCGATGCAATCCGCCCAGTTCGGCGACCACTTCGGCACCCGGCCGAAGCGCGAGGTGATAGGTGTTGGCGAGGAGGATTTGCGTGCCGGCGGTATGCAAGCGGTCCGGGGCGAGGCCCTTGACGACGGCGCGTGTCCCGACCGGCATAAATACGGGAGTCTCTATTGTGCCGTGGGGTGTTTCCAGCCGGCCCCGGCGTGCCGCGGTTCCGGGGTCCCGCCCGATGATCTGGAATCCTGCGACCACAGCGACTCGTCTCCTGCCGGCGCGCCGGACGGCTGGATCGGTGTTCGATCCGACCCGGGCTGGGGCCATCGTACGCGATGGGGCATCCGTCCGCACGTTCGTGTCTCGGCCTGCCAAGCGATACATCGCCACGTAGGTCTATGTTTGGGACGGCGGAATCACGTCTGAAGCCCCGATCCGGCCCCTTGACAGCCTGTCGCGGGCTCCATATACTCGCCGGGCTAGCCACAAGACGCGCCGGGGCCGGAGCCCGGCGGCGCGGGAGGCTTGCCGGGGAATCGGAGGCACAGGTTTTGTCAGGATCCGCCACGCCGCCGAATGGGCGGTCGTCACGGTCGGCGCTCCGACGGACTGCGGGGCGCAAGATTCGGGCGCGGGCGACCGCGCCGTCGCGGCCGGGCGCCGCATCGGTGGTACCGACGAACGGGTCGCCCGGGAGAGCGGCTTCCAAGAGCCGGTTTTCGCCGGAGGACCTGGAGTTGTATCGACAGTTGCTTTTGAAGAAACGGGCAGAGTTGCTGGGTGATGTCGATCACATGCAACGGGAGACCCTCAAGAAGAACCGAACCGACGCTGCCGGCGATCTCTCAATGATGCCCATCCACATGGCCGATATTGGGACGGATAACTATGAACAGGAGTTCACCCTCGATCTGATCGCGAACGAGCGCGAGGTCGTGAAAGAGATCGACGCGGCCCTCGAGCGCATCCGAAACGGCACCTATGGCGTCTGCGAAGGGACACAGCGACCGATTCCAAAGGCTCGCCTCAAAGTCAAGCCGTGGGCCCGCTTCCGGATTGAGCACAAGCGGGCGCTCGAACATCATGATCGAGGGTGATCCAGCCGAGAGCGAACGAATTGTCTGATTCAACGGTCGCATCCGTCATGGAGAAACGTGTTGAGCCGACGGCACCGTCGGCGGTGTGGGCCTTGTGGCACGCGTCGAGCCATGCGCGTTTGTGGGTCGCGGCGATCGGCGGGCTGGCGCTTGATCTGTGGTCCAAGAATGAGGCGTTTAGCAAGCTCCCATGGGGAGCGTCGAAGCCGATTGTGCAAAAGGTCCTCGCGTTTCAGTTGTCCCTGAATCCCGGGGCGCTGTTCGGGGTTGGCGACGGCTTTGCTCCGATCTTTGTCGGAGCCTCTGTGCTCGCGCTGATGTTCGTGCTCTATCTGTTCGCAAACGCCGACGCGTCTCAGAGGTTCCTCCACGTTGCCCTCGGTCTCGTGCTCGCCGGCGCGATCGGCAATCTCTACGATCGCGCTACGCAGGAGGCCTGCGTCGTCCGGCTCGAGGGGCCGGGGGGGGCCTATCGCGTCATCGGCACGCTGGTGGAAGAGAGCGAACGCGGCATCACGGTTTCGGAATTCGGTGCTCCGGATCGCAACCGCCGGACGTGGCCGTTGTCGACACACGCCGATCCAACCCGTCAGCTTGCGGTGGTCGAGTACGGACCGCAGCCGGTCGTGCGCGATTTCATCAAGTTCGAGCTCCAGATCGGGGGCCGGTCGGTGTATCCTTGGATTTTCAACATCGCCGACGCGCTGCTCGTGGCCGGCGTCGCGATTCTGCTGATGAGCTTTTGGTCGGAGAGACGCCACCAGCATGCGCAGCAACGCACGATGGCGTAACAGAATGTCCGGCGTCCGATTTCAGTTCTGAGTTGTCAGGCCGCGCTCGCTCACCGAAGCGCACAACCGCTGCACGCCCGCTCCCTCACGGTCGCCGTCTTGATCAGACGCGGTTCTGACAAGGGAGCGCGTTGTCGTACCTGCTTGCAGCCGCGACAGGTGGCGGGCTATCTCCTCAACCTTCGACTGCCAGGTTTCGGAGCGCATCGCCGCGCGTCGCGCCGCCGCCCGGTGCGGGTCCGCCTGACGTACCGCGGTGTCACACGCGGCCACGAACTGTTCCGCATCCTCCGCGACGTGGACCCAGTCTGCGTAGCGCCGGACCTCGGACAGCGCGGTCGAGACGACCGGAAGCCCGGCGGCGAGATACTCACGCAGCTTGATCGGGTTGACGGCCCGCGTCAGGTCATTCAGGCGAAACGGAATCAGTCCCACGTCGAATCCGCGGGCATAGGCCGGAAGGTCGCCATAGGCTCGGCGGCCGAGACAGTGGACATTCGGCAATGCTGACAGAGTGCTGAGGTCGACCGCGGCGGCGCCGATCAGCACGATGGACCAGGCGGGCCGGGCGTGCGCGAGCGTTGCGAGGAGTTCGAGGTCCACCCAGTCGTGGATCAGTCCCCAGAATCCGAGGATCGGTCTCGGAAGGCCGGCGAGGTCGTCCGGCACTTTGACATCGTCTGACAGGGCGCCGGCGAAGTGATCGTAATCGACGCCGTGCGTAACCTGCTCGACATGGCGGTTGAGCGAGCGTTTGGAATCATGCAGGGCCTGCGAGGTTGTGATGACGAGGTCGGCCCGACCGGCGAGGCGCCGCTCCGCCGCGAGGATGGCGTCACGGTCGTACCCCGAGAACGCGCTGAACTCATCGACACAGTAGTAGACTACGCACTCTTCGCCGAACTGGCCGCAGAGATAATCCACATCCGGGGCAAAGGACCAGATTTGCACGGGGCGGCGCGGCAGGTCGCGGAGGACGCTCCGAATCTGCCGCGTGAGCAGCCGTCGATTCAGCGCGGCCGCGGTCGCGTTTCCCGGCAGGGGGATGACGAGGGGGGTGACGACCGTGATGGCGTCGGTGACGTGCCGAGGGCCTTCGATGACCTGCCGGAGCCGGGAGGCGATCGCTCCGGCGTCGGCACTGCTCAGCCGCGGTCGGCGGGATCCGTGGTGGTTGACCCAGACGATGTGGTTGTGCTGGGACAGGATGCGCATGACATGGTGCTTGCTGGTCGGGTCCTGAAACCAGTTGCTGGCGATGCAGATGATGTTGCGTTGTTCGATCACGCCAGGATTCGATCGTTCGGGGTACGGCCTTGGGTTAGCGGTCTGTCCGGCGGAGGACGTTTTCCATTACATCGACGCATTCGGCGGCGACCTCTTGCCAGGTGCGCCGTCCTCCGATGGCGGCGATGTGGTCGCGGTCCCACGAACGGTCCAAGGCCGCGCAGACGGCGTCCGTCAGAGCGGCCGTGTCACCGCAGGGCACGAGCGCTCCGAGCGCGTCGTCCGTGACGATCTCGCGGTTTCCGCCGACGTCCGTCGCCACGACGGGGCATCCGCAGGCCAGCGATTCGGCGATGGCGTTGCACCATCCTTCGGAACGGCTTGCGAGGACAAACAGGTCGGCCGCGTTGAACATGGCGGCGACGCGGTCGGGTGGAACGGGTCCGACGAGCGTGACGGCCTTCGGACCGAGGTCCGCCGCCTGGTTGCGAATCCGTCTGGCGTAGGCGCGCTCCCCGGTCTCTCCGCCTGCGAGGACCAGCCGTGCGTCGCCGGCGCGGCGGCGCACCTCGGGCCATATCTTGAGCAGGTGGTGAAAGCCCTTCAGGGCCTGAAGGTGGCCGACGGAGACGACGTAGCGCGCGGCGGTCGTCCAGCCCAAGGCCGCGCGGGCGGTGGCCGACCATGCCCGGGTGTCGCCGCCGGTGCGTCCGAAGAGCGTGGGGTCGATTCCGTTCGGGATGACGCGGATGGCCAGATCGCGGCCCGTGACGTCGTTTGCAAGACCTGCCAGCGCCCGTGACACGGCGATCAGGCCGTCTGCCTCGCGCAACAGGACGGTGATCTGCCGCCTTTGGGATTGGTCGGTGATCCGACTGACGAGCTTTCCACGGATGGTGCAGACGAGCGGGATCCGACGCCGTCGGGCGACTCGCCACGCGCCGACGCCGTCGGGCCAGACGAAGTGTGCGTCGATGAGTCGGACTGGCTTGCGGCGATGGAGCGGCTCGATCGCGCGGTCGAGCGCCCGCGCGAAGAACCGAGCGTCAAGGGATTTCGCAACCCCCGGAAGATAGAACATCCGAGGTCGTACGGCGGGCGGCGGTCCGCTCTTTTCGTCGACGGGGCACGGGCGCCGCGCTCCTGGGAACCAGGGCACCGGCGCGATGACGGTCAGTGGCTTGAGACGATGGATTTCGCGCAGCCGCCGCTGCACGAAGATGCCCAGGATCGGAGCGTCCGATCGGGGATAGCACAACGTCGTCGAAACGATGGACACGGAGGGCACGATACGGCGAACCCTGCCCGGCGAGAAGGTGAGAGCGGTTGGCTACCGGGACAGCCGAAACGCCGAAAGCCGAAAGCCGAAATGTTGGTGATTGAGTGAGGTATGGTGGATGGGGGCGCCACTGCTGGGATGCACGGCCACGCGAGCGTGGCCGTGGCACGCGCGCATCAGTGCTGTGATTCTGGGCCGGTGTATTCGGCGTAGGTCTTTGCCGTTTCCCAGACGCGGACGCGGCTGAGGCGGGCCGGCGCAAGCTTCGATTCGAGCAGACACCAGATCGTGTAGGCGATGTTTTCGACCGTGGGATTGAGGTGAGCGAACTCGGGCACGTCGCCGTTGAGGTGTTTGTGGTCGAAGCGGTCGATCACTTCGCGCTTCACGGTCGCCTCGAAGGCCGGCAGAGGCAGGAGCCGGCCGGAATCCGGCGGGACGTCGCCGACGACGGTGATCTCCACCTGATAGTTATGCCCGTGTCCGCGGGGATTGTTGCATTTCCCAAAAACCAGACGATTGTCTTCGTCCGACATCGCGTCGACCTGGAGACGGTGCGACGCCGAAAACTCGAAACACTGCGTCATCTCCACCATGGCGGGCTCCTTTGCGAAGATGCGATAAGAGAGATGCGGCGTGGTCCAGAGGGTCAGGGCCTCGAAGCGGCAGCGGTCAGGGATGTCCGGGCGGACGGCCTCGGCGATCGAGCAGAGGAGGCGCTCGCCGGTGAGTTGCACACCGCTGGCACTGAGGCGGCTGGCTGCCAGCGGAATGGCCTTCAAGCGGAGCAGGTGGTCCAGCGCCTGGATGTTGACGAGAAAGCCGGTGAGCGGATTCGGCACGCCTGAGACGATGATCCGCAGGACGAGATAGGGTGCGATGCCGACGGCTGACGGCCAGCCGCCCCACGAATTGGTTACGGGCAGGGCACCCTCAAATCCAGCAGCACCATGCGCCGCCCGCGCCCAGTCGCGATCGATCGAAAAGCGGACCTCGCGCATGAGTCGGATGGGGTGGGCCTTGCCGAGCGTCATGGACAAGGATCCGGGGCGCGCCGGTGGATCTGCGCGGCGCCGGGAGACCGAGACGAGCATTCGTGATGGCGGCACGATGCCCGCGGTCGGTGCTCGACCGTTTGTCGACTCAGCCCGCGGCTAGCCATGGGACGAGGGCTTGTCGGGTTTGGCGGCATCGCGCTGGGTGGCCGTCAGCAGGCCGCCGAGCCGCTCCTTGAGTTCCTCGAAGAGCCGGTCGAGGGGCTTGTTCAGGTCGTCCAGACGCTTCTGACGAGCCTTGGCGTCGGCGATGCGCTCGGCTTCCGCGATCCGGTCGGCGTTGGCCTTTCTGAAGTGGGCGGCGCGGGTCTGTAGCTCTTTGAGGATGGATAGAGCCGCGGCTTCCTGAGCGGGGGTCAGTCCGTGACGTGGGATGAAGTCGCGAACGTACTTTTCCCAAGGCCCCAGGGTTGCGGGTTGGGCCGGAGGTGCGTTCTCCTTCGTCTTGCTTGGTCGGTCGCGGCTGGGTTTCGTGACGTCCGACTTCGTAAGCGGCTGTTGCGCTGGCAGGTTGCCTCGTGCCGCGTCTGGCGAGGGATTGTCGCCGGCGCCGCGTGATCGATTGCTATCTCTGCGCGAATTGCGTCCGTCGCGTCGCTGCTGCCATCGTTGTCGTTGCTTCTCCCGTCGTTCGCGGCCCTTCTTTGCTTGTTCCTCAGGCAGTAGACGTTCGATTCGCTGCATCGACGCCTCCCAGTCGAAGGGGTATTTCTCGTTCAGTTTGCGCATTTGGTCGCGCAGCTCACGGAACTTCGGGTCGCGACGGACCTCCCGCCAGTGCTGCCGTGGGTTGTCGTCGCCGCCTTGCCGGGCGCGGTCGGACCAGAACTTCGTCATTTCATTGCGCAGGCGGTCGTACTCGAGAGCATCCGGTCCCATGGCGGCCCGTCGCTCGACTTGGATCGACTCGATTTCGTTGCGGACCATCGGCGTCTGTATTTCGTCGAGTTCATAGGTGCGAACCGCCATGCGGGTGAAGCGGTCGATCCGCATCTGGGCTCGGTCCTCAGGTGAGGCGTTTCGATAGCGCTGCATGCGCTCGCGCCATCGTTGACGCCGTTGCCGGCGGTCGGCGTCGCGCGGAGCGCGTTCGTCGGGAGCGCGCCGCTCGGTACGCTGGGCACCGTCGCCGTTGTCTTGGGCCTGGGAGATGGGGCCGGTGAACAGACAGGTCAAAGCGATCAGGATGGCTTGCGTGAACATGTGTGTCCCTTTCCGAGTCGCACGGGGTGGCGAGCGCCACGCGGTCACGATTCCGAACACAGCGGGTTGACCGGCCCGGGCCGGTTACCTCAATCATCCGTCGCCGGCGCCGTTCGTGCAATGCGCTGGCGCACGGTCCAGACGGGGCGGGTTCGTGGCACGCTTGGCGGCAACGCCCGGCGGCCCCAATGAGTGCCACGGGTGGCTGGTCCGCCAGTGCATCGACGCACACTGCGTTACACGGACACGGGCAGGCAAGCTGCCCGTGGCACCCCGCCGCCGGTTCTGTCGCGTACCCAGACGGTTTTTCACATGTATCGTCGGGCACGGATCGGCACCGTGAACCGTTCGACCGCTGCCCCACCCGAGGCAGACCTCGAGCGCAGACCCTTCACATCCCGTACAACGCAGAGAGGACCCGTTTATTGCGGACTTTCTGGCGGGTCGGAAGTTTTTTTCGCGCCGTGCGTCGTGTGTCAGCACGGCGGGTTGGCTTGCCCGCCGTTCCAACGCTGGGCTAGAATCACGCTGAGGCCGGGTTTAGGGATTCCGAAGGCAGGCTGGGCGGACGC
>CAYQDV010000173.1:0-8023 GCA_964416295.1 uncultured Planctomycetaceae bacterium | reverse complement strand
GCCGCCGTCATAAACCAGCACGTTCACACCCGAGCCGTCCAGGTTATAGGGCGGCACCTGAACGATGTCGGCCTCGGTGATCGCGCGATTGAGGTCGTTCAAATCGTCCAGACGGGGCAGCGCCGGCTCGAGATACATCACCGCATCCTCCGACGCGAGCGCCCGCACTGCCTCCAGCGGCATCTCGATCACCATGCCGTTGACGGTGAGTAGTTCGCGGCGGATGACAGCGTCGTGTGCTTCGACAGCGCGCTTTGCCTCAACCGGGCTCACGTCGACATGGAACAGGATGTATGCGCCAAACCACGTCTTGTCCCGGACGCCCGGCTCCGCAGTCTTGGTTTCGGGCACGGGCACGACCGCCCACTTCGGCGTGTCGCCTCGGTCGAGGATCGGATGGAGTTTCCAGCCGGTCCGGACCGGTTGGGCATCGACCAGGCTGCCGACGGCTGCCAGGGCGGCACGATCCGCGTCGCCGGCCGGCACCAACGCGAAGAACGCGTGGTTCCCGACGTAGCTCAGGATCCTGACGCCTGCGGTCTCGAGCGACGCTCGGCGTTCGGGGGTCATCGGTTCGTCAAACTGGATGACGACGTGGGCGCCCGATCGGCGTGCCGCACTCGAGCAAATGCGATCGACCGCCTCGGCATGCGTGCGGCATGACCGCTGGGACGTGCCCACGCGCCATTTGATCTGAGCCAGAGAATCTCGGCCGTCGAATCCGAACGCGAAAGTGATGCCGATGACGCCCCACAGGACGCAACCTCTCTGTCTCATGGTGTCTCCCTCTTCCTGCTATCTGTTTTGGGTGGTTCGCGGTACGCGGTGATCGTTTCCGCAGGCCGAAGGGCCCAGCGATCCGCCGTTCTCCAAGTGTCACCGGCCGTCGTCACAAACGCGGCCGACTTGCCAAGCTCCGGGAGCCGCAGGGTATCCCGAGCGGCTCTGTGGTCGTGTCGCGGCTTTGGCGCCAACCTCCTGCCGGGTTCGGTCCTGGATGGCCCGAATACGCAAGGTTCGTGCCAGATCGCAGGATTGGGGCAGGGAAGACGTTATCGGAGTCAAGATGTGTTCGGACGGGAGGAGCGACAGTCGCGTTCATCCTCGAGCGTCGCCCGATGTGTGTGCAGGCACACCCAACCGTGTGCTCACGCACAGTCTGTCGAAAGGGTACGGACAGTCATCGTTCTTCCCGCTTTCCTTGGCGCGAGCCCCGCTCTTCCGACGGCTGCTTGCGACGCCGACCCGCCAGCGAGTAGTGGGAACGAGAAAGGATTCTCGTTCCAGCCGGCACGGGAGCGTCCTGCGGAAAGCTACGATGTCAGCAGAATCGTGACGAAGGCCGTGACGTCGTCGAGATCGAGATTGCGATCGCCGTCCACGTCGGATCGCAGCATCCGAAGCGGATCGGTATCCGCCCCGGTCACGACGTCGAGAAACGACGCTATATCCTCGCCGTTGGCCAGACCACTTCCGTCGATGTCTCCCGCCAGGCCGGTGTCGCCGTTCCACGTGGGTGCGTCGATGCTGCGCAGGTCATTGGTTACGGTATAGCCGGCCGCCAGGATCCGATCCATCGAGTTGTCGATATAGACGCGGAAGTCGCTGGTCGGGTCATAGGGATCGGCGCTCGGCTGCGGCCACGGCGGGGCGTAGCCGTTGGCGTAGAACGCCGGGAGCAGGATATTGGCGACCGACCAGATGTCCGCTGCGACCGGATCGACGCTGGCGATCAGCTCGTCGCGGCGGGTTGCGGCCCCATAGGTGGTCCACGGTCCATCGTAGGGATTGGCGTTGATCCAGACGCAATCGAGGATGTTGAGGTCTGCCAACTGGATCTCCGCCAGGAGTTCGCCGAGAAGCCCGTAGCCAATGGCGTTGTGCGAGTTGGTGCCGAGATTGCCCGTGACCGTGCCCATGTAGTGTTTGACGCACCCGGTCGCGCCGTAGGTGGCGTGATGGGACTTGAGCACCGGCACGTTGACAAACTTGAGTCCGGCGCGGTTATAGGTGCTGGTGGCCGGATCCCAGAGGCCGTATTTAAGGCTGACGTAGGTGCCGTAGGCGGTGCGGAACTTCGGATAGGACACACGGCCGTTCAGTTGAGAGTCGTAAGGATACAGAATGTAGCCGTCCGTCATGTTACCCGAGGAGTATTCACCGACCGATGTGTTTCGCCGGACGGTCCAGTCATAGTGCGAGACCTTGTAACCCTGGGCCTGAAACGCGACGACGACATCGTGGGGCGACAGCAGGTGGTTCTGGGCGTTGTTGGCCGATCGGTCGAAGTTGAGGACCGAGTTGAACTGGGCGTTTTCACAGACCGCGACCTCACCCGTAAAGCCGTCCGGATGGTCGACGATTCGGCGGATCAGACCCCGGAGCACGTCCACGTTGGTTCCGCCGCGCTCGTCCCATTGATAGTTGATCTTGATGACCACGACATCAGACGGACCGATGATGCCGGACGGCCCCGCCTCGAAGGTCGCTGTCGGCGACTGGTAGAACTTGAGGCCGTTCACGCCCATCCACGCGATGAGGTTGTCGAGGCCGACAAAGTGATCGCCGACGGGGTCCTGCGGGCAGTTCGTGACGTGATAGACCTGTGCGCGATAGGTGCCGCGGGCCTGTCGATGCGGACCCGGTCGATAGGCGGACGGCCGTGGCGAATAGGCCCATGCTCCGAAGACCAGCGTGCCGACGAGTCCGCAGGCCGCCAGAATCCGGCCCGCCCGCGTGCCGAGCGCCGTGACGATGCCGCGGCGTGCGGCGAGCAGCATCGCGACGAGCGGAACGCCAAAAGCGGCGGTCGCCGTGCCAAAGGCGACCTGCTGGCAGGGATAGGCGAAGCGGCTCGGCTTCGACCCCGACCGCAGCAGAAGCCACAGGAGGGCGAATCCGCCGCTGATGATACTGTTTATCCAGAACCATCGTGCGAGCCAATGGCGGCTCGCATTTCGGCGATGCTTGTCCGAGCCGGCGTGCTCGGCGTGACTGGTGTGGCAAGGTGTGGGTCCCATCGAATTCCTCCCGACAACGTGTCCGTTCCCCCAAGCAATACCGACCGGTTGATGCCATGCGGGAGTGCCCGCGGGTCCGGCGCGCACACCTCCCACCCACCGCGGATCGTGCAATCGGCATACCAGGCGATTCCGGGGTCTAATGGTCGTTCTACGGCCGCCAAAGGACCGTTGGTGCGTCGACCGCAGGGTACAGGTTGCGGATTCCTCCGCGGTCCGTGCGGATTCCTGCGGACGGGGCCTGCGCCGGGGGAGGGGATTCCCTTTCGTTCCAACACCGGCTCCGGCGCGATGCCGTGTTGCTCCGCGACGCACGGTCACGCAAGCGTGGCCGTGGCACGCGCCCTGTGTCGCCGTTGGGCGTGCCATCCGCTATCTGCGTCGCCCACGGAGGGACGACGCAACCGTGGGATGCGACGTGCCCGAGCCGATCTGGCGGGCAATGCTCAACAGCAGTGCAGCGGCCACGAGGCCGACAACGATGCATCCGGTCCACAGGGTGCCGGACCCGAACCGCGCCAAGACCCGGCCGCCGAGCGGCGCGCCGATCATCAGCGCGCTGGAAAAGGACATGGTGACGAGGCCGAAATAGGTCGCTCGGAAGCGCGTCGGCGCAAGGTCGCTGACGATGGCCGGGTTGAAGGGCGCCCCCATCATCTCCCCGAGGGTCCAGACGACGACGGTCAGCGCGAATTGCCACGGGACCGCCGCCAGGCCGATCAACCCGAATCCGACGCCGGTCAACGCCGCCCCGATCGTGATCACGCCCGCCCGATGAAAGCGCGTGAGCACGACGGTCAGCGGCAGTTGCAGACACGTGATCATCACGCCGTTCAGCGCGATGATCCATCCGTAGTCCCGCCCGCTGATTCCGAGATCGTCCAGATAGAGCGGGAAGGTGGACATCGCCTGGTGAAACACAATGCCAATCAGAAACAGGCTCAGGCAGAACACCAGGAACGGCCGGTTGGCGAGTATGTCGCGAAAGGCGTCGAACCTGCGGACGGGCGGCGACACGCCGGGGTCGTTCGCCCTTTCGCCCGCCGTCGGATTCGCGGTCCGTTGCGCCGATCCGGCTCGGGCCGGCAGCGTCTCGCGAATCGTGAGCACGATGATCGCCGCGTAGACCAGCGTCGTCAGGGCGTCTCCCCAGAACAGCAGGTGAAAGGAGTATTGCGACAGAATGCCGGCGACGAACGGCCCGACGCTGAAACCCAGATTGACCGCGACATACATCAGTCCGAAAGCGTGCTGTCGGTGCGCCGGCTCGACGAGGTCGGCGATCATGGCCGAGGCCGCGGGGCGATACATCTCCGCGAGCAGCGAGAACGCCAGCATTCCGAGGAGAATCTCGCCGCGCGTCGTCAGTGTTGCGAATACGAGGATCAGGGCAGCGCCGCCGGCCAGCGCCGCGAGCATGACGACGCGACGGCCGACGCGATCGGCCAGGTGTCCGCCCACGAGTGACGACACCAACGCGCCGGCCCCATAGACACCGATGGCCTCGGTGGCGAACGCCTTACCGAGACCGAGTTCTTTCTGCAGATAGAGCGTCAGAAAGGGAACGACCAGGTTGCCGGCGCGATTGATGAACGTGCCGAGACAGAGGATGTGCACCGCCCGCGGCAGGTCGCGATACTGTTTCCACACGTAGCATCACCTTATCCGGGCCTCGTGGACGGACGCCGACATCCTAGCACGCGCGTCGACGATTGAACATGCGCGACCGGACGACGACCCAGCACTACGTTGCTCAACCAGCGTCCATAGCTGTATTCAACGAATGCGAACAACATCCGCCCTACAGAATCGCCACAAGAAGGCATCGACACGGTATAATGCTGCCGGAGGAAGAGGCAGATGCACATGTGCGAGATGCGATGCCATCGGTCCGTCCGATCAGGTCGCGCGGCGGCCGTCTGCGTGATGGTGCTGTGCATCGTCGCCGGCGCTTGGGCCGACGGGCCGGCGAAGGCGGCGCCGGGGGTCGATCTCGACCGGCTGCTGGATGATTTCCTGAAGGTCAAGGTTGCGGCCCTGCGGGCCAAACAAGCGCAGTTCCAGGCGCTGGTCAAGGACCTGCCGGGCAAGGCCAAGGCCCTGCGCGATCAGGCCGGCGGTCTGGACGCTCAGGCCGGGCGGATGCAGCAGCGACTGGTGCTGCTGCGCAAGCTGACAGGCGCTCTGGCCGGACAGACCCCGAGCGGCTCGCCGCCCCCGCTGCCCGCGAGCCGGCCCGCCGCCGGGCCGGATGTCGACAGATTGCTTGATACGCTCCTGAGCCTCGATCCGAAGGCCCTGGCGGCCAAGACCAAACAGATCGAGGATCAAATCGCCGGGTTGAAGAGCGACGCCCAGGCCAAGCGGACCGAGGCGGCGGCCATGGAGGCCCGGGTCGCCGCGGCTCAGCGGCGGCTGGCCCTCCTGCCGAAACTGATCGCGGTGCTGGAGCCGCCCAAGGCCGCCCAGGCGCCCAAACCGGCACCGAAGCCGCCGCCCGCCCCGGCCGCCACGCAACCGTCCAAGGCCGCGACCGGCAAGGCGATATCAGAAACTACGTCCGTCAATTTCAGGCAGCACATCTCGCCGATCCTCGACAGCCGTTGCACCGGCTGCCACAACCCCGACAAGGCCAAGGGCGGGCTGATCCTCGTCTCGTTCGACGCCCTGCTCGAGGGTGGCAGCAGCGGCGCGGTCGTCCAGCCGGGCAGGCCCGACGCCAGCCGCCTGTTCCGGCTCGTTTCGCACGTCGAAGAGCCGAACATGCCGCCGAGGGAGTCGGGCCTCTCGGAGGACAAGCTGGTCCTCATCCGCAACTGGATCGCGCAGGGGGCGGCGGCCGCTCCCGATTCCGGCCCGACCGACGCCGATTCGGCCGCGGCCGCGGTGCGAGGACCGCGTCTCAAGGACCTCGTCTCGGTGTCTCATCGCAAAGGCCCGCCGCCGATGCCCGAGGCCGCTCCGGCCCGCGCGGAAAACCGGACACGGCTCGCCTCCGCCGTCCGGGCGCTGGCCGTCAGCCCGGTCGCCCCGCTTGTCGCGGTGTCGGGCACACACGAGATACACCTGTATCATTTAGACACGCGGGAGCGGCTCGCCATTCTGCCGTTCGATGGCACGCCGCAGTGTCTGCAATTCAGTGTCGACGGACGCGTGCTGGTCTGCGCCGGCGGTCGAGCGGGCAAGTCCGGCGTGGCGATCGCCTATGACGTGCGGACGGGCGACGTCCTGGGTGAATTCGGCACCGTGTATGACTCGATCCTCGCCGCGGCGATGTCCCCCGACGGCGGTCTGATCGTCGCGGGCGGGCCGAGCCGCCGGGCCCGGGCCTATGACACGTCGTCCGGAAGCCTGGTGTATGAAATCAAGGCCCACAACGACTGGATATACGCCCTTGCGATCAACGAATACGGCGACCTGCTCGCGACGGGTGACCGGGCGAGCGGGCTGTTCGTCTGGGAGGCGGACACCGGGCGCGAGGTCCACGTCCTGCGCGGGCACTCCGGCGCGATTTCCGGTCTGTGCTTCCACGGTGAGAGCGACGTGCTGGCGTCCGCGAGCGAGGACGGCACGGTCCGCCTGTGGGAGATGGAGGAGGGGCGGCAGATCAAGTCATGGACGGCCCACAACGGCGCGGCGCTGGCGATTGCGTTCGCCTCAGACGGCCGCCTGGCAACGACCGGCGCAGACCGGCGGCTGCGGATCTGGCAGCGCGACGGAAAGCTGATTCGCAACATCGAGCCGCTGTCGGACTGGGCCTATTGCGTGGCGTTCTCGCCGGACGGCACGCGCGTCATCACGGGGACATGGGACGGTCAGGTTACGATCTGGGACGCTGCATCCGGCAAACAGGTCGGCACGCTCGGCGGCGGCACAGCGCCGTCCACCTGATCGCTTGCTGGAACGAGAATCCCTTCTCGTTCCCATCTCCCGCGGAAATCCCTTCCTGTCTCCTTGGTGACGGTCTGCCTTGGATCGCGACATGGGACGGGATTCCCATCCGGTCGGGACCGAGAAGGGATTCTCGGTCCAGCACTCAGAGCCGCGCCTGATCAGAACCGCGACCGCGAGGGAGCGGACGGGCAGCGGTGGCGCCCGAACAAACATTGACGCTCGTCAGAAATCGGGTGGCAGGCGGAGGGCCTGCTCCAGCCAGCGGGGATCGGCCTGAGCGGGAATCGCGAAATCGAGCGAGGCCGCCTCGCCGGGCAGGGGCCGTGCCCGTCCCGCCGGACCGAGCGGGATGCCGGCCAGACCGGCGAGTGGTAGCGCATCGTAATAGTCGGTCTCGCCGATCTCCTCGACCTGCGACGGCATGCAGCGACAGAGCAGCGTCGTCACCGAGCGGCTGTCCTCGGTCAGATAGACCCACGGCCCCATCGGCACCGGTCCGTCCCGGAGAATCCGCGGCACGATGACTTCGGGGCGGTCCTGGAGGCTTTGCTCGATCGAGAAACGGCGTCCCGGCAGTGGCACTCCGACGGCCGTCGCGCTCGCCCGTTCGAGCGACTCCGCCACGAAAATCAACGCGACATTTGTCTCCGAACCGATGACCTCCCAGACCGCCGGGAAGCCGTCACGGCCCAGCGTTGTGCGGATGCCGAGCCACCGCGGCGCGCCGGCCGTCGCGGGAAGCCACCACACATGCACGACCTGCTCATACGCCCGTCCCCTCAGCAGCGCCCGGCTCGAGTCGGTGTAGATCGTCGGCCTCGCCGTGTCGATAGACGCCCGCCCGCGGTCGTCGAGCCGCACCGCCCCAAAGCGATTGTCACGCGGCGTCGCGCCGTTCGATGTGCTCACGCTCTGGAGAATCAGGGGCGGCAGTTCGTCGGCACGCGACATCGGAGCGTGGTCTCGCGGCTTGTAGTAGCGAGCCTGCGCGATCACCGCGTTTACCAGCGCATAAATGTGATTGTATACGACCGGCTCCGCCCGCCGCGCCGGACCGCCGCAGCCCGTGATGACGACCGCGATGCACACGCAGAGGATGTTGCGGCCGG
>CAYQDV010000172.1:0-8118 GCA_964416295.1 uncultured Planctomycetaceae bacterium | reverse complement strand
CTCCTTCTGCCGTCTCCCGTGCTGGACCGAGAGTCCCTTCTTGGTCCTCTGCGGATGGGAATTCCTCCCCGTGCTGGACCGAGAATCCCTTCTCGGTTCCCTCCGTATGGGAATCCATTCCCATGTCTGTTTCGGCGCGGCGGACGCGGCTCGCCGGGTGCCGGACAGGACGGGAATGCTCTCCGAAGAAGTGTCGAGAACGGATTCTCGACACAGCCCGCGACACAGCACGAGACACAGCCCATGTCGGGCCGCGCTCGGCCCGGCTCCGCGATCGCCCTGCCACGAGATCGCCCCTGACGCGACCGCCGGCGGCCTATTCCTGCGTTTCCGCTTCATCTCTTCCCGTCATTCTTGCCTGCGTGTTACGGCGGCATAATGGCGATCAAGTTGTGCGTTGAAGTCGTCCGATAACGGGTGTGGTGGTCGTACGAGGAGACGCGCCGCCGCGGGTGGAGTGTGCGCCGGGGGCGGCGAGCCGTGTCGCTCGCGGCTGCTCGCCCGAACAGCGTCGCGCCGAGGAATCGCCGATGGTCGTGACCAAACCGACATTGACGCGCTGCGCCGTTCCCGGCGCGACGACGCTGCCGTCCGTCCTGCTGTGGACGCTGTGGCGATCGGGGACGCATTGGATGGCAGACATGCTGTCTGATCTCATGGGCGTGCCGGCGCACTACGACTCGGATGATGCCGGCGATTACGGCCGGGAGACGATCGAGCAACTCCGATCGCAATCGCCGGGCACGATCCTCATTCGCCACATCTCGCTGAGACCGGAAGCGGTCCTGCCGGAAGCGGAGCGACTGGGCACCAAAGTCGTGTTTCTCTATCGTGATCCTAGAGACGTGCTCGCCTCGCAGGTCAACATGCGAAAGCATCGGGAAGGCTATCGCCGGGGCCTGCCGCCCTTTCCCGAAATGTCGATCGACGCGATTCTCGAGTGGGAACTGCGGAGCCTCGGCCGCGTTTACACCGACCTCTTGCCGGCGTGGGCTTCGACGAAACACCCGCTTCTCCACCGTGTGCGCTATGAGGACCTGTTGCGGGACACGGTGTCGACGATGGTGGCGGTTGCGCGGTTTCTCGGCCTCCGCGCGGGGCACCATCGGCTGGCGGAACTGGCGGCGGCGCATCGCTTTGAGCGGTTGACTTCGCGCAAACGAGGCGAAGAAGACAAGACCGCGCACCTTCGCCGGGGCATCATCGGCGATCATCGGAATCAGTTCACAGAGCAACAACGACGCCGTCTCAACGACCTGCTCGCGGAGGCTCTGCTTCGGATGGGCTACTCGATCGATGCCTCCGGGGGAGACGGGCATGGCTGAGGTACTCGGTCTGATCACGGCCCGCGGCGGCTCGCGTGGGGTTCCGCGCAAGAACGTCCGGCCGCTGGCCGGAAAGCCGTTGATTGCCTGGACGATCGAGGCGGCCCGGGCGAGCCGGCTGCTCAATCGTGTGATCGTTTCCACCGAGGACGACGCCATCGCGGACGTCGCCCGCGCCTGCGGCGCAGACGTTCCGTTTCGCCGGCCGATGTTGCTGGCAGGAGACGCTTCTCCACACATCGATGTCGTGTTGCATGCGTTGAACTGGCTGAATGAGCACGATTCGTATCGCCCGACGTACATCACGCTGCTGCAGCCGACGTCTCCATTGCGGACAGCCGAGGACATCGATGCGGCCGTCGGCCTGGCGATCGAGAAAGACGCAGATGCCGTCGCCAGTGTCGTCGAGACCCACGACCACCCGTATCTGACGCGCCGGCTGTTGCCGTCGGGCCTGCTGGAGGAATTCGTCCCGTGTGATCTGGCCTATGCCCGGCGTCAGGACCTGCCGGCCGCCTATGCCCTGAACGGCGCGGTCTTCGTCAACCGGCCCGGCTCGCTGGTTGCCGAACGGACGTTTTGTCCGCCCCGATGTTACGCGTACGTCATGTCGGCCGAGCGGTCGGCGCAGATTGATACGCCGTGGGACTTTCACGTCGTGGAGCTGGTCCTGCGCGACCGGTTGGGCACACCAGAGGGCGCGGTGAGGGTGGCGCGATGAACGTGCGGATCATTCCACGGCTCGACATCAAGGGTCCCAACCTGGTCAAGGGCGTGCAACTGGAAGGGCTGCGCGTGCTCGGGCGACCGGAGGCATTCGCGCGGCGATACTATGAAGACGGCGCCGACGAACTGTTGTACATGGATGTCGTCGCCAGCCTGTACGAGCGGAACAGCCTCCACGACATCATCGAGCGGACGTCGCGCGAGATATTCATCCCGTTGACCGTCGGTGGCGGGCTTCGAAGCCTCGACGACATCCGCGCGGTGCTTCGATGCGGGGCCGACAAAGTGGCGTTGAACACTGCGGCCGTCCGCCGGCCGGAGCTGATCCGAGAGGCCGCGCGGGAATTCGGCTCGTCGACCGTGGTCGTTTCGATCGAGGCGAAGCGTCGTCCGAACGGCGGCTATGAGGCGTATACAGACAATGGTCGCGAGCGAACGGGGGTCGACCTTTTTCGTTGGGCTGCCGAAGCGGTCGAACTGGGCGCGGGCGAGATCATGATCACGTCCATCGACCGCGAGGGCACCGGCGCGGGCTTCGACATCGACGTGACGGCGCGCGTCGCAGAGGACGCCCCGGTGCCAGTGATCGCCTGCGGCGGCGCGGGGCGGATCGACGACGTGTACGACGCGATCGCGCAGGGCCGGGCGGACGCCGTCAGCGTGGCGTCGCTGCTGCACTACCAACTTGTCAGCGAGGATGGTCGAGCGACGGGAGACACGGACACGCCGTGTCGTCCTGTCAGGGCTTCTTCGAGGATCGACGCCTGCTCGCTCTCGCGGCTGAAGCAGTGCTTGGCGGAGCGGGGCGTCGACTGTCGATATGAAGAAGAGGCTGCGTATGTTAGTTCCTGACGCGTCGCCGACGGTGGTCATCGTCGATCACGGCGCCGGCAACCTCTCGAGCGTGCGGTTTGCGTGCGAGGCCGTCGGCTTGCGGGCGATGATCTCGACCTCTGCCGGTGCGCTGCCGAGCGCCGATGCGGTGATTCTCCCCGGCGTCGGAGCGTTTGGGCGAGCGATGGCGGCGTTGGAAGAGCGGGGTCTGGTCGAGGCGTTGCGGGCGTTTGCCGCCGGCGGTCGTCCGCTCTGGGGCATCTGCCTGGGGATGCAGCTTCTGATGGAGGAGAGCAAGGAATTCGGGCAGCATCGCGGCCTGGGCCTTGTGCCCGGTCGGGTGGTCGGCTTCGCGCGGCGCGGCCATCGCTCGCACCCCGTGAAGGTGCCGCACATCGGCTGGAACCGGATCGTCGCACCCGGCTCTGCGCCGTCCGCCTGGGCCGGGACGCCGCTCGCCGGACTGGCCGACGGGACGAGCATGTACTTCGTTCATTCATTCTGCGTCGCGCCGGCGGATTCGGCGAGCACCCTGAGTGTGACCGACTATGCCGGGAGCCGATTCTGTTCGAGCTTTCAGCACGGCTCCCTCTTCGGATGCCAGTTTCATCCGGAACGGAGCGGCCGCGCCGGGTTGACGGTGTATCGCCACCTCGCGTTACTACTGGGTCTTAATGGAGTGGGCCGGGAGGATCGCCGTGTTGTTGAATGCGCAGCTCGATAGACCGGCGTCCGCCGCCGAAGACGACGAGGGCCTTGAGGCCTACTACGGCCTTCCGAAGCGGGTCGTCTTCTGCCGGAAGTGCGTCATATCGAACCAGCGGCCGAACTCCACCGTCGAGGTGCACCACACGTCGTCCGAGCGGAAGGCCACCATCGAGTTTGACGCGGAGGGGGTCTGCGCCGCGTGCCGGTACGCGGAGATGAAGGCCCATTCGATCGACTGGCGTCAGCGCGAAGCCGAGCTGATCGAACTGTGCCGGCAACACCGAAGCCGCACGGGCGCCTACGACTGCATCGTTCCGGGCAGTGGCGGCAAGGACAGCGTCTACGCCGCCCACGTGCTCAAGTACAAGTATGACATGCATCCGCTCACGGTGACCTGGGCTCCCCATATATATACGGACGTAGGTTTCTTAAACCTTCAGAAGTGGATTCACTCGGGATTCGACAATGTCCTTGTCACGCCCAACGGGAAGGTTCACCGCCTTCTGACGCGGCTCGCGTTCGAGAATCTCCTGCACCCGTTCCAGCCCTTTGTCGTGGGGCAGCATCAACTCGCGACGAAGCTTTCCGTGCTCTACGGAATCCCTCTGGTCTTCTATGGCGAGAATCAGGCCGAGTACGGCCACTCCATCCGAGAGAACTTCAGGCCGATGATGCATCCCCGCTACTACGAACACGACGGTCAACTGAGCGACCTGACACTCGGCGGTTGCGCCATGGAGCAACTTATGCGGGAACATGGTCTGACATCCAATGATCTACAGCCGTATCTTCCTGCGGACCGATCCGACCTCCGTGCGGTAGGCACGACTGTCCATTATCTCGGATATTACCTCAGGTGGGATCCGCAGGAATGTTTCTATTATGCGGCGGAGCACACGGGTTTCTCGGCGAATGATGAGCGCACCGAGGGGACGTACTCCAAGTACAACTCCATCGATGACCGGGTGGACCCGTTTCATTACTATACCACATTGATCAAGTTCGGCATCGGCCGGGCGACGTATGACGCTGCACAAGAGATACGCAACGGCAAGATCACGAGGAATGAAGGCGTGGCGCTTGTACGACGATTCGACACCGAGTTTCCGAAGCGGTACTTTTCCGACTTTCTAAGCTATATCGACGTCACGGAGGAGCGTTTCTTCGAATGTGTGAATCAGGCACGCTCACCTCATCTATGGAAGCGGGAGTGTGGTGAGTGGAGCCTGCGCCATACCGTATGGTCCGAGGAAGAGTGAGTGTCGTCGGGCGTTGCGTCCCGGAATCGGTGAGCGCGATGCATCGGTGGGGTGGATCGCACCGGTGGCCCGCGGTGCGTTGTCCATGGACCCACCCGTCTGCGGGAATGTCGTATGCCGTTTCAAGATCTTGAGCCGATCCGACGACTACGGAAGGCTCAGACAGCACTCTTCGACGGGGTTCTTCCTGCGCCAGGGTCAAAGCGGATCGTCCTCTACTCCATGGATCCCTGGCAACTTGGCGTTGTCGAGCAGTTCCTGCACCTGGCGCTTCAGCGCAAGGGCCATCGTCCCATCTCGATCTTCTATGACGGCCTGCTGCCGATGACCGCATGGGAGAATCACTATGTCGCGGCACCGCCGGCTTCGTTTCTGGATCGCCGATTTGCGTGTATCTACGACGCGTTCGGAATTCAAGCGACAGGCATCACGCGATACCTGGACGAGCGGCGCGCCGCGGCCCATGCCGGCCAGATCGTTGCTGCTGCGGCCGATGGCGCCTTGGAGACGCTCATCTACCGCGGCGTTCCGATCGGTAGAATCGCTCTGCGCGATCTGTTTCAATACACGATCGGCCACTTTGAGCCGCGCTCCGCCGAGGATGGCCGGCTCTACCGAAAGCACCTGGTCCATGCGGTGATGAGCGTGGACCTGGCCCACGCCATCCTCGACGCTGAGCGGCCGGACATCGTCGTGTTGGTGAACGGCAAGTCCGTCATGTATTCGTACATGTATGAGGTGGCCCGCCTACGCGGGATTCAGGTCACGACGTGGGAGGAAGGGATGTTCTTCGATACGGGAATCGTATTCGCCAACGACGCCCGGGCGATCGACTTTCCCGTAAGCCACGAAGACTGGCAGCGCTACCGCCTCGATCCGCTCAGGCCCGAGCAGGCCCGCAGAGTGGAGGCGTACTTCTCGAAATGGCGGGCGCAGGAGGCGACATGTTACCGTTACTACGACCGCGAGCTTTGTGACTTCGAGACCATCCGCCGGGCGCTCGATATCGCGCCTGACCGGAAGATCATCTCGATCTTCACGAATATCGTGTGGGACACCAACGCCCTCGACAAGGACCGCGCCTTCGACGGCATGATGGACTGGGTTTATGAGACGATCGAGTTCGTGCGACGGCGACCGGATCATGTCCTCATCATTCGGGCCCATCCCGGTGAGACACGATGGGAATACAAGACCCGAACACCCGTCCGGCAACTGGTGACGGAACGATATGGCGGTCGCATCCCCGGCCATGTTCGCATTGTGGACGGAACCTCAGAGTTCAGTTCATACGAGATTGCGGCGCGGTCGGAACGATGCGCCGTCTACACGTCGACGTTGGGCATCGAGCTATCGCTGATGGGGCTGCAGCCGTTGATCTGCGGCGTCCCATTCTACAGCGGAAAGGGCTTCACGAACGACGTTGGATCCAAGCAGGCGTATGTACGAATGCTCGGCGATGAGGTGCGGCCGGCGGGGGTTGATCGTGATGAGCTCATACAATTCATGCATCTCGTGTTGTTCAAGCTGATCAAGCGGCCCGAGTTCCTCGTCGGCATCCACGGCCATCCGCAACGTCCCAGGATTCGCATCGAGACGTTTGACGGGTTTCCGGAGTCCATGCCGGTGTTCGACGAGGTAGTGGAGTGTATTCTTCATAACCGGAGCTTTGTTACACATGATCAGGAGACGACGTCCGAGGGAGGTCGGTCTGAAACGGCTGGGCGGATGCCGGTGCGCACATGACAGCAGCCGGGAGCGCCCGAGGCGGCCGGCTCGTGGCGCGTCTGGTGACATCCCGGGCGTGCCGTGAGGAGGCTATGACGACACAGACGTCTGATGATCGGGTCTTGGATGTTCTGAGGCAGGTTCGTGAGCGTGCGGCGCGAACGCCCCGACACACGCTCGGCTGTGTTCAACTGGGACCGCACGTCGTTCACTACACGGATGTCCTGTCGCTTTACATGGAATACAAGGACATCTTTGCGAACAGGATCTATCACTTCGAGACCGCCAGGGACCGCCCCCGGATACTCGATGGCGGCGCGTGCATCGGGATGGTGGCCCTGTACTTGAAATCGGTCTATCCCGAGGCCGAGATCGTCTGTTTCGAGCCGGACGAGGCCGCGTGCGCCGCTCTGCGGCAGAATGTCGCCGAGAACGAGCTGTCAGACATCAAGATCGTGCAGGCGGGACTGACGGGTGAGAGCGGGCGTCATGCGTTCCTGCCGGACGCCGCGGACGGCGGACGGATCGTCGCCTCGGAGGAAGGTTCGACGACCATCCGGACCGTGAGGCTCTCGGACTATCTTGAGGACCCGGTCGACTTCGTCAAACTGAACATCGAGGGACAGGAGCTGAATGTTCTTCGAGAGGTCGAAGCGAGCGGCAAGCTCGGCAACATTGTCGAACTCGTCCTGGAGTATCACGGGTGGGCGAACGGGCCGCAGTCACTCGGGGCGATCCTGGATCTGCTCGACCGAAACGGCTTCCGCTATCTCGTTCACGACTTCGACGCGGAGACGTGCTCCGCCAGCAAGCCCCCCTTCCGACTGGACACGCCGCGCACGTGGTTCTGCCTCGTCTACGCAAAGCGAATGGCGGGCGCGCCGGATCGCGCAGCCGGGCGGCGGCCGGTCGACTGGGGCGGGCTGCGACGGACGGCGCCGGTCAGTCGTCGATTCGGTGTGGATCGGGGCCGGTGCATCGATCGGTACTACATCGAGTCGTTCCTTGATCGGCACCGGGAGGATGTCCGCGGCCGTGTCCTCGAGATCGGTGATGCGACGTATACCCGCCGCTTCGGAGACGACCGCGTGACGCATTCAGACGTGCTGCACGTGTCGGGTGACGCGCCACAGGCGACAGTGGTCGGAGATCTTTCGACGGGGTCGGGCATTCCCGAAAACACGTTCGACTGCGTCATCCTCACGCAAACCCTGCAACACGTATTCGACGTGGCCGCAGCCGTTCGCCACGTGAGCCGAGCGTTGTGCCATGGCGGGATCGTGTTGGCCACGGTGCCGGGGATCAGCCAGATCAGCCGCTACGACATGGATCGATGGGGGGACTACTGGCGATTCACGCCGCTGTCGATTCGGCGACTGTTTGAGGCCGTGTTTCCAGCATCGAGGGTCGACGTAGCGGCCCGCGGAAACGTGCTCGCCGCCGTTGCGTTTCTCGAGGGGATTGCGGTCGAGGAAGTCGACCCGTCGGAACTGGAACTAGACGACCCCGACTATCCGATGCTGATCACGGTTCGTGCC
>CAYQDV010000171.1:0-8159 GCA_964416295.1 uncultured Planctomycetaceae bacterium | reverse complement strand
GGAGCCTCGCCCTCCCGCTGGGCAGCCCGCAGATTCAGGGTTGACGGTTCACCAGGTTCGACTGTCGTGCTCCGCCGGCCCCGATTCAAAAGCGCGAAACAACCGGTCGATCCGCGCCTGCAGCGCATCGTCGACCTCCCACGACCTCCGCGCCAGCAGGGTCTCCAGCACTGCATCCGCCGCCACCAGATCCGCGCCCGACACACCGTCCAGATCCGGCACGCCGAGCCGGCCGACATCCTTCGGCTCGAACTTCAGCAGCCCGTCACCATAGACACGCTGCTCCATCGCGCACGACCGCGTGGCCGCGGTCGAATAGAAATAGCAGATCAGATAGCCGATGAATCGCCGGTAGGCCGGTTTCACATAGACGCAGTGAAACGCCGTCAGGTTCAGGACACCCGCGCGATTCAACACAAAACGCAGACGCTTCCGGCCGAACACCGTCACCAGCAGGTCCGCCGGCCGCCGCCGCTCCGAGACATACCACGGCCGCCGGTGCCGCGTCAGATAGCGGCGGTCCACGCCCAGCGACTCCCCCATATCCAGATATGCCCGAACCGCCGCCGTGGCCGCCTCGGGCCGCGCGTCCAGAAGCAGGCACTTCTTCCCGCCCGCCGCCAGCACGTCGTAGTCGTCCCGGTCGAAACACGGCCGCCGCGCTTGCGCCGCCTTCGTGAGGCACGGCCGCAAGACCGCGTCCGGCAAGCTCCACATCCGCGCTTCCTCGACCGTCAACGCAAAAAAAGCGTTCGCCCCCGTGGCGATGCCCCTCATGCACGACGCAAAATCAGACAGAGGTCGCAGGCCATCGTGGTCACGGCCCGAAGCCGCGCCAAACGCCGACGTGCTCCATTTCGTGCCCGGGTCCAGACTCGACCGGGACATCGAGACCACCTGCGCGCCCGCCGCAGCCTCGAAGCCGTCCCCGTTCGCGCCGAACGGACCCAATGCCGACGCTACTCCCTCGGCATCGCGCGCGCCGGAAAACAGGATCGCCTCACCCGTCGCCGAGGCGTCGAACAGCGTGATCGTCGCCGTCGTCAAAATGCCGTCAAACACGCTGTTCCCGTGGTCGATCACGACAAAACCGCGAAACGCCGGGCACCCCAGCAGAACCTGCTTCACCGCCCGGCCGAAGTCGGCATTGAGAAACTCCGTCGGTGTGATCACCGCCGCCCGCCCCCGGTCCGACAAGAGCGAAATCACCCGCAGTAGAAACAGGCAATAGACGTTTGTCAATCGGCTCAGCCGAACGCCGCAGCCCCGCTCGAACCGCCGGAACACCGCCTCGGGCAGACGAGCGTCGTGATGGCGAATGTACGGCGGATTGCAGGCGATGGCGTCGAACGGCCCGTCGAAGGACGCGTCGAGGAAATCGGCCTGTCGGAAGGCGACCGAGTCGAAACGGCCGGCGTCGATCCGCAACCGCGCCAACTCCAGCGCCGTCGCATCCACGTCCACCGCCACGACTTGACGCACCGACGACACGCCCGATCGCACCAGCGCGTCGACAAAGATGCCCGGCCCGACCGACGGATCCAGAAAACGCTCCGGCCGATGTCCGCACGCCCACCGCACCATGGCCTCGGCCACCGCCGGAGGCGTGAAAAACTGCCCCCGCAACTTTCGCTCGGAGTAGGAAACGCGCTCGGCGAAGACTTCTTCCGGTGTCCGGCCTCCCGCGCCGGGTGGACCCGTCGCCAAATCCCCGTCACGAAACTGACCCCGCGTGCGCGACACACGGCTGATCCTAACCGCCGGCGCCGCGCTCGCAACGTCAACGCCTCGATCCCGGCAGCCCGCCAGTGCGCAAAGGTCCCATCCCCGGGCGCGCATCGGTCACGATCCTGCTGACCCCCCAACCCCCGATCTCCGATCCCTCAGCCCCCTCCGGTCTCCAGCGGATACCCCGCCTCGCGCCACCCGCGGATGCCGCCGTCCATCGAGATGACGTTCGTGTATCCCATCCGCATCAATGCGTCGGCCGCCAGCGCCGAGCGAAACCCGCCGCCGCAATACAGGATCAACACCGCACCCGTGTCGGGAAACTGCTTCTCGATGTCCCGCTCGATGACCCCCTTGCCCAGATGCACCGCCCCCGGCAGATGGTCGCGGGCGTACTCGCTCTCTTCGCGAACATCGACAATAGTCAAAGCCTCCCCCGCGTCCAGCCGCCCCTTCACCGCCTCCACCGTTGTCTCCCGAATCCGGGCCTTGGCCTCCGTCACGAGCTTCAGAAATCTGGAAGCGTGCCTCGACATACAAATCTCCTCCGATGAGCCACGGGCGTTGCGTTCAGTTTCAGGCAGCACCCACGAACAGACACAAATCCAGCTACCCGCACGGATAGCAAGCGGCTGCGTGAGACGGACAGCCGAGGTCATTGTATGCAAGCGTGACTGAAAGAAAAGCAAGGCGGCTCAGTAAACAGACTGGTCCTATCCCCTGTAAGAGTTGACCGACCGGAATCTGTGCAAAAACCACGCAGGACAAGCCACTGGGCGGATTGACTGGACACGCCGGACGCTCATGGCTGCTGGCGCAGCGTTTGAACCTTTTTTCTGCTTTGCTCCAGGAGCCGGAAGAAGCTTTGCGATCTTTGCTCGTCAGTGATGAGGGTCTCGGCCAACTCGCGCAGCTCGTTGTCGGCATTGCGGACGCCGGTATAGACGATCACACATTTCTCGACCAGGATATCGCGACAGCGGACCATTTCATTCTGAAGCCTGACCCGTTCCCTGGCCGCCAGTTCGTCCCGGTTCCTGGCAAGCAGATCTTGCAGGGTGGCTTCATCGCCGGCGTCGAACTTGTTCACAGCCGGCAACGGCAGGGCGGTCGGCGGGGGATTCTGCCGAAGAACGATGTCCAGACCGCGAAGGATAACCCTCGCGATCTCCCGCCGGGCCTCGTCGCGCTGCCCGCGCGGGACGCGGCGGTGTTTGATCTGCAGGGCGTCGGCCCAGAAGATGTGCAGATCGCAGCGCTTGACGAGATCGAGCGGGAACTCCAACGCTTTCTTGCAGTATTCAACGGTCTTGTCCGGCGCCGTCATCCCGTTCTGGGCATAGACCATGGCGATCTGGGCGTAGATCATGCCCTTGTCTTTGGGCGTGGCGTGCTGCTTGAGCAGGGCCAGGCACTCGCTCTCCAGTCTCTGCGAAGGTGTGTTCAAGCCGTCACGCTGTCTGTCTATCTGCGCCAGGCGACGTCCAAGGTCCGCCGTATCTGCGCGCAGAGTCGTTGCCGTCAGACCGCTGCACAGCAGCACGAGTATTGCATGTTTCGCGATTCGATTCATTGTCACAACCCTTTCCCAAAATGACTGCTCGATGCATCCTTCGAACAGGTCCATTGGACCGCTTGCCGGTTACTGCCACGGCCCCTGCAGAGCTCCCGTGGCCGTGTTCGTCGCGACGATACTGGTTTGGGCCTGCCCCGCCGCGGTGTAGGTCTTCGGATGGTTCTCCAACGGCAGCCAGGACGTCCAGACGCCCGCCTGATTGAGATACTCCTCCGGCACCCGAATGGGGAACATGAAGCCCACCGGGGGCGGAGGCCCCGGCGGATCGAGTACGCCGATCGGATCGGTGCACCGCGCCGAGGTGTCCGTGATTCCGTTGTTCTGACCGGGAGTCCAGTTAACGACTTGGACAGGATGGGCACCGGCCGCGCCGCTCGGCCACACGAATGCCTCTCCCGGAATGTTCTCGCGGAAGTGGGCCCTCCAGAACGAGACCGTTATTGGAAGAACAGTTTGGTTGAAGACCGTCCTCACCCCGATGTTGTTATTCGGAGGCCCTAAGGGTAGGCCGCATCCCGGATTAGCGGATACTGCGCTATTGATCCCCGTCGGCGCAATCACCGTGAACACCCGGGTGCAGAAAACGCCACCCGGCAGTGTGGCTGTGACCGTCGATACGGACGGGGTCTGGCTCGCGGTGAACAGGGTGCTGGCGCCCACCGCCGGAGCGACGGTGCCTCCGCCGGCCACGGTCCACGTGGCTACGACAGCCCCTACCGTTGAGACCGTCACGTCTTCCCCGATTCCAAGCGTGAGCCTGGCCCGGTTCGCCGGGACCAGCGACACGGTTTGCGACGTCAGCGTGCACGTCGGGCAGAGGTTCGGCGTGCAGGTCGTGAGGGCACCCTGAGCCACCCCGCCCAGGGCATTGGCGCAGCACAGCGGATCGGCCATGACGCACGTCCCGTCCAGGAAGCAGCACGCCTCCAGAGGCAGGCACGGGCCTATACCATCGGGCGTTCCGCCGAAGACGTTGGTGCAACACAAGGGTTCCGCCTGGATGCAGGTACCGTCCGGTAGGCAGCAGGCTTCGATCGGGAAGCACGGCCGTACACCGTCCGGCGTGCCGCCGAGGACGTTGAAACAACACAGGGGTTCGGCTTGGATGCAGGTGCCGTCCGGCAGGCAGCAGGCTTCGATCGGCTGGCACGGGCCGACCCCATCCGGTGTGCCGCCCGCGTTGATACAGCAATCGGGCTCGAGTTGCCGGCACGTGCCATCGGGGAAGCAGCAGGCCTCCACCGGAGCACAGAGGCCGGGGAACGGCGTGCCGCCGAGCACGTTCACGCAACAGACCGGATCGGCGTCCACGCACGTATCATCCGCCAGACAGCACTTCTCCGGCGGCAGACACAGACCCGGACCGTCGGGAGTACCGCCCGCCACGATACAACAGTCGGGATCCAGATTCTGGCAGCTCCCGTCGGCGAAGCAGCAGGCTTCGACCGGCCCGCACAGTCCAGCGAATGGCGTGCCGCCGGCCAGCGTGCAGCAGTCGGGGTCGGTGTCGATGCAGGAGCCGTCGGCGAGACAGCACTTCTGCGGCGGGGCGCACAGACCGGGGAACGGCGTGCCGCCGACCAGCGCGCAACACGTCGGATCGGTGTCGATGCACGACCCGTCGGGCAGGCAGCACTTCTGCGGCGGAGCGCACGTCGTGCCGTCGCCCTGATACGCGCCCGGCCCCCCTTGCGCTTTGCAATCCGCCTGTGTCGTCACGATGCACGTCCCGTCCGGAAGACAACAGGCCCCCGGCGTCGGGTCGCAGATCGGACAGAAGTTTGCGCCGAATGGGCACGCCGGAGCGGCGCTCACCGTGCAATTGACCAGCGTATAAACCACGCAGCACGTCGACACCCCGCAGTCCGTCTGGACGCTGACCGAACACGTCCCACCCGGACAACGCGCCCCCGTGCAAATGTCCCCCAGTTGCACCCCGCAATCATTGCAAGGCCCGTCGATGCACGTCACCTCATAAATGCACACCGGCTCAGGATTATGCACCACGTCGATGATCTCACCGACGAAGGTCGGATCGCTGAAGGTCAGCGGCACGTGGATCGGACCCGACGTGTGCGGTACCTCCGGCGGAAGCTGCGTGTTGCCGAGCGACTGAACCGGCACCGGCACCGCGTTGAACGCCGTCACGCCTATGTCCACAAGGTTGATCTCGACGAACACGTCGAAGAAGCTGTCACCCCCGAGGAACTCGCCGCCCGGACCGGCCACCACGTTGTTCACCATGCCCTGCGACGGAAAGACTGGATTCATCTGCATCTGGACCCCCCCGAGCATCGGATCGACCCCCGTCAGGTCCAACGCAATCAGTTCGGTCGGGATCGGCTGGCCCGTCGTGTACGGCGGGGCCTCCAGGCGGACGGTCGTGTTGTCCGTCGCCGTCGAGTCCAGATTCAGAACGATCGGCCCCAGCGGCGGATTGATCATGTTGATCGTCACCTGCGCCGACGTCGCAAACGACATCGTCGTGAAGACCGGGCACGGCGCCCCCGCCAGCAGCACGTTCACGAAGTTCAGGACGTCCGGCAGATCGATCAGCCCGTCGCCGTTCGTATCCGCGCACTCGCAGCCCGGCGGCGGCCCGCCGCCCGCGGCCACCAGACACCCCACGAATTGTTGAATGTCGGCCCCGTTCAGGATGCCGTCACCGTTCATCTCACCCGGACAATCGCAGATGATCGGCGGAGGCGGCGGTGGACACAGCGTCGGCGTGCATAGCGTGCCGATCCCCTGGAACACACCGCCCGAATCCGCACAAGCAAGGGCCGGGATCTCGAAGCAACCGCCATCCGGAAAACAGCACGCCCCGACGACGCCGACCTGCCGATCGCCCGCGCCGTCCCGAGGTGCCGGTTGCACAACGGCCGGCTCCGCCTTCAGCACCGGCCCGTCACCCGGACCGGCTGCCCCAAGTTGCGACAACCCGAGCAGCCAGCCGACCGCCAGCACCACACCCGCGCAACTCCCGTACAGCGACTTGCGAATCATGGCTTCCTCCATATCCCGGCGATCCGTCGCCTGCGATTCTGACTCTTGTATAGCTGCCACGCCAATCACGCGACCGTGCTGGATTCATCCACTTGCTGGCGCGCGTGGCTCTGATTGGAACGACCTGGTCCGATCCACGACCAATCAGAACCGCGACTGCGAGGAAGCGGGCGGACAGGGTTGGTGCCCTACCGTCAGCGGACGTCGCTAATCAGTGGCCGGCGCCCGGCTCGTCCACTCGCTGACGCGCGTGGCTATTCGGTGCTTCTCGCACACGCTTTATAGATAGGATCGACCCACACCCTCCGGATGGGCAATCTTCTACCCGAATGAAAGTCGGACGAGACAGTTCAGAAAATAACCGCAGAATACCCCTGCCCCATGAGTACAACTCGCCCGGCAGTGCTATCCAAGCGCCCTTATACACGCTGCGGGCGGCAATGTCAAGAGCTTGAACAAAGAAACTTAATTAAAAAGATGGAACGCTCGGAACGGCAAACGACGCCGCACGGCCTTGTCGGAACGCTGGATTCAACCCGCCAGGTGGGGCCTATTGCCCGATCGCCGCCCGGTCAACCGCGCACTTCTGCCCAGTCGTGTCCCACGTCCACCACAGACAAGCCGGAAATCGCCGATCACGCGTTCTGGCATGAAACTTGATAGCCATTAATAGTCCTACGGCGGCGTCCTCCAACGCGGTGCAGCCCCGGGATCACACGACCCTCTTCAGGAGGCCAGGCATGCTCTCTTCGCTGCTCGAACTACTCGCAATCGGACTGGCGGCAGTCGGCAATTCGCCCACCGCCGAGCAAATCATCATCCAGGCGCTCAACCCGCTCTATGCCGCGCTCCGCTCCGTCGGGCTATGACCCCCGACCGGCCGGCGTGTCGGCTTTCAGCTTTCGGCTTTCGCCCGCGCCGCCTCGATCGCTTCCAGCAACCCCGGGCGATTCTGCAACTGAAGCACCTCCGGCCCGACATCCCACTTGCCGGACGGAGGCCTCCCGCGCGTGGTGATATAAGCGAATTCCGTCGACCCGACGCCGCCCGGCGCATAGACGCCGACCCGCCGGACCCGGGACCAGGCGATCTCGATTCGCCCGCCCACGCCGGTCAGGCGCGCCCCGTGGTCACCGAGCACGAGCCGCCGCCCATACCCGCGCACGACCGCAATCCCGCTCAATACCAGAACGCCCGCCGCCGAACACCGCATCCACCCCGGCGAGTCCGTCAGAAACAGGAACAGCTCCAGCGCACAAATAGGAACCATGACGACCAGATATGCCGCCAGAGGCGCCGAGAGGTAGGACCAGCGACGCCGATAGCCGATTGTGCCGTCCGTCTTCACGGCTCGCCCGCCCGGTACGCACTCCGCCGATCATGCGACCGCAACGCGTCAATGCTCGTAATAGGTGTGCGCGGGCCGGCCGGCCAGAATCTGCTCCTTGCCCCAGTCCGCAACCGCCCGAAAGGCGTCGGAGGCGATAAAGGCGTCAAACGCAGTCCGGTCCGACCACTCCGACAGAATCACGTAGCTCTGGGCGTCATCGATGTCGCGGCACATCTTCGATCGTGTGTGCCCCTCGATCTTCGCCATCGCCGCGATCACCTTCCGAAAGGCCGACTCGAAGACTTCCTCTTTACCTGGCAAGACCCGATAGTTCATTCCGATCGTGACCATCATGTCCTCCGTTGAGCCAACCGGCGCACACCGCAGTGTGTGTTGTCCGTCGGCGCCGCGGGTACCGGGTGCCACTGGCGGCTAGTCCGCCAATGCCCCGGTGCACTCGCACGCTAGTGTTCCGTCAACCTTGAATCTGCGGGCTGCCCAGCGGGAGGGCGAGGCTCC
>CAYQDV010000170.1:0-8176 GCA_964416295.1 uncultured Planctomycetaceae bacterium | reverse complement strand
TTTAACTCAACCGGTCCGCTCAACGACCGATATGAAAAGTTGGGCCGAACCTTCCACGCGATGGTTCGCGGATGGTCCCGCCGCTGTGCGCGGAACGCCGTTCCTATACGAAACGCCGTCGCCGGTGGACGAGGTGCTCAAATGGTTCGTAGCGTTGCATCCAGTCTCCGATCACTGATTCTCGCCCTCGCGATCGCAGTCTGGGCCGCGCCAGCCACAGCCGACATCAACCTGGAGCTGCGCCCGCTGGCCCCCACCGCCGCCGTCGGGCAGACGGTCGAGGCCGGCCTCTACGCCGTGTCCGACAGCGACCTTGACCAGTTGTTCTCAGCGATGGACGTGATTCTGGGCTGGACGCCGGAGTCCCTGCAGTTTCTCGGAATCGACAGCACCGGTGCGGTTCCGCTAAATGACCTCTCCGGCATCCCGGCCGGTGATCCGTTCAACCTCAACGAGGTCGTGCCCCCGCAGGATGGCGACGCTCTCTATCAGGCGCTCGCCCCGCTCAGCAACTCGGTCGCCGCGACGCCGGCGGGAACGTTGCTGACGACGTTTCAGTTCACGGCCGTCGCCTCGACACCGGGCACCGTGATCGACATCCTTGCCAGCGGCGGAGGGCCTATGGTGGGACACACGACCGTGTTCGACGGAACGACCCCCGGAACGGACGTCACCGGCACGTTGTCCGGCACATCGGTGGAGGTCGTTCCCGAACCGCCGGCGCTCGCCCTGCTCCTGGTAGCCGGCAGCGTGATGTGGCGGCGAATGCGGCGCGGTCCCGCGTAATCGAACACCGCCGTGCTGGATCGAGAATCCCTTCTCGGTCCGGGCCAGCATAGGAACGAGAAGGGATTCTCGTTCCAGCGGGATTCTCGTTCCAGCGGGATTCTCGTTCCAGCGAGGCCCAACGGGTGCCACTGGCGGCTTGTCCGCCAGTGCCTTAACGGAGCGTGCCCTACACGGACACGGGCAGGCAAGCTGCCCGTGGCACACCGACGCCTGAAATCGCTAAACTGCTGCAGGTTCGAGATGGTCCCCACCCCCTGTCCTCTGGAACAGGTTCCAAGTGCGCATGCGCCCAAGGCAGATCACAAGCCGGCAGAATCCACACATCGCGACCGTGGCGAGGCTGCGCCATCGCCGCGACCGTGAGAGGCAACAACAGATGCTGATTGATGGCCGGCGCGAGTTTGACCGGGCGCTCAAGGCCGACATCGAGATTGAGGACGTGTTCTTCTGCCGCGGGCTGCTGGAGGGCGCCATTCTCGACGCATGGACCGCATCGTCGCGGCTGCGGGCGTGTCGACTCTATGAAGTCACCGAGGCGGTCTTCGGAAAAATCGCCTATGGAGACCGCGCCGACGGGGTCGTCGCCGTAGCGGCGCGACCCCATGCCCAACTCGATGACGTGTCTCTAAGCGCCTGTCCGCTGATCGGAATCGCCGAGGGCGTCCAGAAACCGGGCAATCTCGGCGCGATCGTCCGCAGCGGCGACGGAGCCGGCATCGATGCCCTCGTGGCCGTCGACACCGCCACCGACGTGTACGGACCCAACGCGATTCGTGCGAGCCTCGGGACGCTGTTTCATGTGCCGATCGCAGAAACGACGGCGACCGCCGCCCGGACGTGGCTGGCGGATCGGCGGATCGACGTGGTGGCCGCGCGACCCGACGCGGACCGATCCTACACCGATGTCGACCTGACTCGGCCCGTGGCGATCGTATTCGGATCAGAGGCCGACGGCGTATCCAGCGCGTGGCAGGGCGCGGACGTGACGGCGGCGCGGGTACCGATGGCGGGCTGCGCCGACAGCCTGAATGTGTCCGTCACCGCAGCCCTGTTTTTCTATGAAGCGGTCCGGCAGCGGGCCGCCGCCGGGCCGGCGCGGAGCGCGCCATGACGCGCGCGCTGGAGACGATTCGCACATGGGCCGAGATGGTCAAGTTCTCCCACTCGATCTTCGCGCTGCCCTTTGCGGTGATGGCCGCGTTTCTGGCGGGGCGGCATCTGCCGGCGGGCGTCCCCGCGCCGGGCCAGCTCGGCCTCATCGTCGCCTGCATGGTCGCGGCACGCAGTTTCGCCATGACTTTCAACCGTATCACCGACGCCGCCATCGACGCCCGCAATCCCCGCACGAATCGGCGGCCGATTCCGGCCGGGCGGATCAGCGTTCCGCAGGCATGGACGTTCCTCGTGGCGAGCAGCATTGCGTTCGGGGCGGCGTGTGGCGGTTTCCTCTGGTTCTATGGCAACCCGTGGCCGCTGTACCTTGCGGCTCCCACGCTGGCGGTGTTGGCGGCGTACTCGTACACAAAGCGTTTCACGACGGCCGCACACTTCGTGCTCGGCGGCGCCATCGCCCTAGCCCCCGTCGCCGCGTGGATCGCCATTGATCCGGCCACGGTCGGGGCAGCAGTCGTGATCCTCACGGCGGCAGTCCTCTTCTGGATCGCCGGCTTCGACATCATCTACGCCTGCCAGGACGTCGGCCCCGACCGGCGCGACGGGCTTTTCTCTCTCCCGGCTCGACTGGGCATCCGCCGGGCACTGGCGATCTCTCGAGGATGCCACGCCATGACGATCGCGCTGCTGGTCCTTCTCGGGCGAGTGGGGCCGTTCGGGTGGATCTACTGGATCGGCGTCGCGGCCACCGCCATGCTCCTGGCGGCGGAGCAGGCGGCCGTGCGGGCGGACGATCTGTCCCGGGTGAATCTGGCATTCTTTACGCTAAACGGCTGTGTCAGCCTGATGCTGGCCACAGCCGCAGTCGCGGACATGCTGCTGCTGCGTTCGGGCCACTGACGATATCACACACAAGTGCCCCAGCCGCACGGGGTTGTGTTCCGTGGGCTTGCGGGCCGAGTCGGACGGAGTTATAGTCAGCCCTCATGTTCGTCCAGTGTTGTCGTCAATTCGCTCGGGTGATGCCCGGCTTCGCGGTCCTCGCGATCGTCGGCGGGCCAAGCCTGTCGGCCTCCTTCGCGGACCAGTGCATTCGTATCGCGTCGAAGGAGGCGAAACCGAAGGCGCATCCCACATCGCCCGCCCAGCCCGAGCACTCCCGATCATCGGACAGCATCGCATCCGTTACACCCAAGGCGGCCAAACCGTCACGCTGCGACGCCCCCGACGCAACGATCGCGGCCCCCACGGTGCCCCCGCTCGATGGGCGAGCATCTCCATCGCGGGTCGTGGGTCCGACTTCGTCGACGCCGCCTGTCCAGAGACTTCATCACCCGGTCTACCGGGCGCACGCACCACCGGCAGCCTGAGGCCCGGGCGATTCCGAGCGGAATGGCCCCGGCAGGTCGGGTGCGCTCGCACACTCCGTATCCAACGGTTTCTCACAAGGGTTCAGGCAAGGCGTCGTGGGGGCTTCCGGCTCCCATTGAAACTGAGTTCCGAACACTGCGAGACGACAAGACCGGTGTCTGACCAGACAAACAACGGCGACTTTTCTGAAAGAGCAACCATGCGGCAGAACGCTGCTTTTGTGGATGAGCTGCACGGGGAGGACCCCGCGGCTCACATCAGGAAGAAATCATGAACGAACGTGACCTTTGGTGGAAAATTGTCTTGGTCGGTTGTGTGGTGGCGCTGGCCTTCGCCAGCGTCTGGCCCTTGAACGAAAAGCTGAAGTTCGGCATCGACCTGTACGGCGGTTATAGCCTGCTGTATGAAATAGATACGACCGGGCTGAAGCCCAGTGATCGCAAGGGCCTGTCGAAACGTGTCATGCACGTGCTCCGGGACCGCGTGGACCCCAAGGGCGTCTATAACCTCGTGTGGCGGCCGGTGGGCCACAATCGGCTTGAAATCCAGATGCCGCGCCCGAGCGAAGAATTGAGCCAGGCGCGCCAGGAATACGAATCGCTCAGAGAACAGATCCAGAAAAGCCACCTCCGGCGCAGTCAGATCGAGCGTGCCCTAACCTTGTCCGGCGCCGACCGCACACAGGCGTTCGCCACCCTCACCGGTCCGATCGCGGCACGACAGCCTCTTCTGAATGCGGCCGCCGTCGCGTATGACGCCTACCAAGAGGCGGACAAAACCTATCAGGCCCGAGTCGAGGCGATCGAGGCCGGTCGGCTGACGGAAGAACAGATCCGGGCCACCGTCGAAGTTCCGGCGGAGACGCGACCCGACGCCATCACCGCACTGTCACCGGCAGCCAGTCCCGAGCAAGTCGCATTACTCAAGGTAGCCGGCAAGGCATGGGACGAGATGCAGGCCGCCCGAGCCGCCACTCAGCCGGCGCCGCCGGCGACCCAACCCGAGAATGCCCAACGCCAATACGCGCTGACCAAGAACCGATACGTCACCGCCGTCCTCGAAGTCGTGAAGGCCAACCCCGACCCCGACAAGCTGACCGGAGGCGTGACGATCGACACCGTTGTCGATCTCGAGGGCAAGTTCATTCAAGCCGTCAACGATGTGCTTGCCACCAATCTGGACACGGGACGCCTGCAGACCGTGCTCGAAGCCAAGCCCGGCGACGCGTTTCGCAAGACCAAGCTGGCCGAGATCACGGAAGAGTATCCCGGACTCGCAGGCACGATCCAGTCCATGGTGGTCGAATGGGACAAGCTCCGCACCAAGCGGCGAGGCGAGGGTCGACTCGAAGACCCCAGTGACCTGCAACGCCTCTTGCGAGGAGCCGGCGTGCTCGAGTATCGCATCCTCGCGGAGGTCGACCAAGCGAATCCGGACAAGTATGCCAAGTACATCGAGCAACTCAAGGCGCGGGGGCCGCGACGGCCTCCGGGCGAGGAAACCTATCAGTGGTTCGAGATCGAGAACCCCGCGGACTTCGTCGGTGTCAAGAACGTGAATCGCGATTTCGAAACAAGCAAGTACCGCCGAGGCGCCGTCTGTGAACGCTATGGCGACAAGTACTACGTTCTATCGCAAATTGGCGAGAACTACACGCTCGTACACAAACCGGGCAGTGCGGACTGGTCGCTCAAGAGCGCCCGGCCCGACCGCGACCAAAACGGCCGCCCGTGCATGTCCTTTACGCTGGATGAACGTGGCGGGTCAAAGTTCGATGTCCTGACCCGGACAAATCTGAAACGGCAACTCTGCATCTTTCTCGACGACATGGCCATCTCGCATGCAACGATTCAGAGTGCGATCCGAACGCGCGGGCAGATCACCGGCTCGTTCACCGTTCGCGAGGTCCAGGAGATGGTCAAAAAGCTCGAAGCCGGCAGCCTGCCCCGAAAGCTCAAGGATCCGCCGATCAGTGTACGGTCCATTGGACCAAGCCTCGGAGAGGCCAATCGCAGCGCCGGACTGAAAGCCGCAAAATACGCCGCCGTCGCCGTGGCGATCTTCGTGCTGCTGTATTACTTCTATGCCGGTGGCATCGCGGTGACCGCTGTGGCGATGAACATCCTGTTCATCGGCGCCATGATGTCGACGCTCGGTGCGACGCTCACCCTGCCCGGCATCGCCGGCCTGGTCCTCGCCGTCGGCATGGCCGTCGACGCCAACGTCCTCATCAACGAGAGGATCCGGGAAGAGCTTGCCCGAGGCACCGCCGTCCGCATGGCGATCAAGCTCGGCTACGAGCGGGCGTTCAGCGCCATCCTCGACTCCAACGTCACCACCGTGCTGACCTGCGTGATCCTCTATCTCCTCGGAAGCGAGGAGATCAAGGGATTCGGCCTCACACTGGGGATCGGCGTCTTCATAAACATCTTCACGGCCTATTTCGTGACGCGGATGTTCTTCGAAGTAATGGTGATGCTGCGCGTGCCGAAGGAGGTCGTTCGGTTTCCTATCTACACCGCCTTCGGCATTGCCGCCTTCGGCGCGATGGTGTACGGACTGGGTTACTGGCTCAGCGACGAGGCGGCCCGCAGCCAATCGATTCTCATGCTGTTCGGCAGGGCGATCATGTATTGCGGCCCGGTCATTTTGGGAATCGTGGCCCTGATGCACCTGTTCCGGGCGATCCATAGCGGCCGGGAACGTGGTGGAAAGTCGGGCATCCCGATGCTGCGTCTGATCGGCTCGCCGAAGATCGACTGGTTCGGCAAGCGATACCTGTTCGTCGCGTTGTCGGCGGTGCTGGTCATCGGCGGCGCATACTTGTTCCTCGGAATGGAGTCGAAGAACCTCTACGACATCGAGTTCCTCGGCGGAACCTCGGCACAGATCGACCTCAAGGAGCCCGGTCGCCTGACGAAGAATCAGATCGTAGGCCGACTCGAGACCGCGGGCGAACACCTCAAGACCTATGGCAAGGCCATGGAGCAGGCGACCATCGATGGAAGCGGGGGCGTCTGGACGCTGCGGGCGCCGGGCGTCCCGGCCGGCCGTATCGAGCCAATCATCAAGAAGGTCATGGGGAAATCCCTCGCGCAGGGAACGGCCGTGGCCTTCGATGATCCCGGGTCGGATACCGTCACCATCCTGACCCGGTCGGAGGCGAAACTGAGCGAAGCACAAATGCAGCAGCAGACCGCGGCGTTCGGATCGGCGTTCACCGACACCGGGGCCGCAATCGCCGGGGCACAGGTCCAGTCCGTCCAGGCCTTCGGCCAGCAAGCCCAAGAAGGCAGATCGTTCGATATCGTCACTCGCGAAACCAACAAGGAAATCGTGATCGCAGCCATCATGGATACGCTCCAGGACGACATCGAGATTCAGCCCGCGCTGTCATTCAAGATCGTGCATGACGAGAAGAAGGCCGGAAACCCCTTCTTCGTCGTGCGGAACGAAAAACCGGAGGAACTCGGCCTGCCGATTCCCGAAAACGAGGCCAAACGGATCAGCCTCGAGGGTTTGACCGGTGCGGTGGCGATCCTGCTCGATGACATCGACCCGCCCCAGACGGTAGACGAGCTGTCCGGGCGTCTCCGCGCCATGCGGCTCCAGCCAGGCTTCGAAAAGTTCGGCTGGCGCGACGCCGAATGCACGGGACTGACGCCCGAATCGCCCGGAAGCGACCGCTTCAAGCGCGTCCTGGTGACCGTCGCCGACGAAAACTATCCGCTCGACGAGGGCGGGTCCCCGTCGTCGGCTTGGATCGACGAATTGGCCCAACCGGAGGTGACACTCCTGCAGGAAGCGCTCGAGCGTCAGACATCCTTGCAGCAGATCACCCAATTCGACAAGCAGGTCTCCGGCGAAGCCCAGCAGGACGCCCTGATTGCCTTGGCGCTGAGCTGGCTTATCATCATCCTGTACGTCTGGTTCCGGTTCGGAAACATCCGCTGGGGCCTCGCCGCGGTCGTGGCACTGATCCATGACGTGATCATCACCTGCGGGGCGGTCGCCCTGACCTATTCCATCGCGGACACGGCGCTCGGCAAGGCCCTGATGATCGATCACTTCCGGATCGACCTGGCCCTCGTCGCGGCCTTCCTGACCGTCGTTGGATATTCCGTCAACGACACGATCGTGGTGTTCGACCGAATCCGCGAAAACCGGGGACGGCAGCCCGACGTTGCCGCGGACATCATGAACCGATCCGTCAGCGAGACGTTGTCGCGCACCCTCTTGACATTCTTGACGACGCTGCTGGCCATAGTTATCATGTACGTGTTTGGTGGACCCGGGATTCACGGGTTCAACTTCGTCCTGTTCGTCGGGTTGTCGATCGGGACCTACAGTTCGATCGCCGTGGCCAGCCAGATCCTTGTTCGGCGCGACGCTACAGCGAAGGCGTAACGGTCCGTGTCGATCGGCTCTGTGCCAGGGATGGTGCCATGAGAAGCGATACCAAAGTCGGTGTGCTCGTCGGTCTCGTGATCGTCGTGGCTGCGAGCGTCTATTTCTATGGAAATGGTGAAGAGGGAGATGAAATCCTCGTCTCTTCCGCCGAACGCGGGGTGCCCTCGCCGGAAATACCCATCAGCACCGAGCGGAAAAAGATCCGCCATGGGGATTCCGCGAAGCAGTCATCGTCGGCAAAACGCACCGCATCGGATGCCGCGCAAAAGCCTCGACGCGTCGCGAGTCGAGATCGCACCGCCCGTCCCTTCGCACCGGCAGTCCGGCGCTCGTCGCAGGGCGCAAAGGCGCGTGGGCGGTCCATCCCCGGCCCGAGCCGCGGAGTCGCGACCGCCCGCCCCCCAAAGCCGAGCGCCACGGATCGCCTCGTGAAGAATCAAACGCACCGCGCCAGCGCCGGCAACACCACACAGGCAGACACCGGTGGCGTCCA
>CAYQDV010000169.1:0-8252 GCA_964416295.1 uncultured Planctomycetaceae bacterium | reverse complement strand
AGCGTCCTCGCCGAGCGTGCGGCCGCGCACGGGGTCTCCCACCGAGCGACGGACCGGCAGCGCTCCGCCGGTCATCAGGCTCTCGTCCACGCTGGCGATTCCCTCGACGACCTCGCCATCCACGGGGATCGCCGTGTGGACCGGGGCGCTGATCAGATCGCCGACCACGATGTCATCGACGGGCAGCGACACAAGGCGATCGCCGCGACGAACCAGCGCGGACTTCGGCGCCCGGCGCGCCAGTGCGGTCATCGCCGCCGAGGCCCGGTGTTTCGCTCGTGTCTCCAGATAACGACCGACACAGACCAGCGCGAGGATCATGGCGGCGGCGTGGAGGTGGATGAACTCGGGCTGCGCCGTGAACGTGCCGTAGAGACTGCTGACGAACGCCACCACGACGCCCATCGTGATCAGCAGGTCCATGTTCGGCGAGCGATACCAGGCCGCGCGCAGCCCGCCGGCGAGAATCGGCCCGCCGCCGGGGCTGACAGCCAGCATGACGAGCAGGACGATCTGCATCAATCGACAGGGAATCTGGTCGACCGGATCGGGCCCCCAGAGGAGATTGCGGGCATATTCCAGGGCGATGATCGGCAGCGCCAGGCCGACCGCCTGAATCATCGCCTGCCGGTGGCGCCGGGACTGTTCCCGGTGTTGCGGATCGCCGGCCGCATCGGCGGTCTGATCGGCGCCGGCGCGGACGGCTTCCGCGTCGTAGCCGGCGGCGCGGACCGCGTCGAGCAGATCACTCGGCGAACCGTCCTCTTGATTGAGGCGGACGCGCGCCGATTCGGTCATCAGGTTGACGGAGACGTCGGTGACGCCGCGGACACCGCGGAGGGCCTTGGCGACCCGCGCGGAACAGGCGCCGCAGGTCATGCCGACGATTCGCAGCCGGATTTCGAGCTGTCCGGCCTGTCCGCTCATGAATCGGTCGCCGGATCCGATGTTTCACGGAATCGGCGGACGGCAAACCCGGCAGTTCGCACGGCGTTGAGCAGCGGCCCGATTCCTGCGCTGTCTTCGTCCATATCGACACGGGAACAGCCCGACGCCAGATCCACATGGGCCGCGCGCACGCCGTCGACCGCCCGCAGGGCCGCCGAGACCGTGTGAGTGCAGTGTTCACACGTCATGCCGTCTATGTCGATCGTGTAGCTTTTCAATGGATCCTTGTGTCTGTCGTTGGGAAAACACCGCCACGTTACACCACGAACGCCTCGTGGCACAGGGCCTCCAGCAGGTTTTCCAGCAGGTCGACGGCGTTCACTGCCGTCAGAATGTCTACATGGGTCCCAGCGTCACCGCCGAGTGCCGGTTTTGATCGGCCGGCCTGATCGCCCTCGGTAACGATCTCCAGCCGCATTCGCGTCCGCATGAACAGCGCGGGCCAGAGAATGCTCGCCGCCGCCACGGCATCGTGAATCTGGAACCGGCCGTGCTGAGGGCCGGCGTCGTGTTCGACGGGATAGGCCAACAGCTTTCCGAGCACCTCGCCCGTCCGATAGCCGCTGGCGGACAGCCGCGCGACGTGGGACGCGTCGACCGATACGTGCGCGGTCACGTCGAGCGGTGCGACCGTGATGCGAAGTCCGGAGGTCATGACCGCCGCCGCCGCGTCCGGGTCGCGATGGAAGTTGAATTCGGCCACGCCGCCGACGTTGCCGGTCGCCCAGACCGCGCCGCCCATCACATGGACCCGTTCGATTGACTTCGCGCATTGCGGCGTTTCACGGAGGATCACCGCGAGATTCGTCAGGGGGCCGATGGCCAGCACGGTCAACGCGCCCGAAGCGTCGTCGATCGCGCGGGCATAGGCCTCACGGAAGCCCACGGTGACCGGCGATTCGTGCGGTGCCAACTCGCACTCGCCGAACCCGTCTGCGCCGAAGATCGAGCGTCGATCGACCCGGTCTTCCGCCGGTTGGTCCAGACCGCAGCCGACGACGGGTGTCGATGCGGGGCGGAGTGCGCCCAGCAGGCGGTCGATGTTTGCCATGACCTGATCGAGGTCCACGCTGCCGCCGACACCGACGAGTGCTCGAACATCGAGCGCGTCCGAGGCCAGCGCCAGGCACACCGCGACGGCGTCGTCGATCCCCATATCGGTGTCGATCAGGAGCGGTGTCGCCACGGGCCGCCTCGCTTTCTTGACAGGCCGAACCAACGCTTCTATAGGACGGCGGGCACCGGGGGTGCGCCGCGATGGGTGAGTGTTCGACGTTTGGCGGGTCCATTGAGCATTATCGAATCGCCCGGCCGGGGCGTCAACATTGCGGCACTCGCGGACGCGTATCGGAAGCAGTTTCCGGGAAGTGAGCCTGTCGCTTCTGTTCGCGCTCCGGGACGCGTCAATCTGATCGGCGAGCACGTGGACTACAACGACGGCCTCGTGCTGCCAATCGCCATCGACCGCGCCACCTATGCCGTGGCAGGACCGGCTGCGGACGGCCGTATTCACATTCACACCGCCACGCTGGGGCGCTGCGTCGAGTTCGACGCCGCCGAGGTGCGACCGCCCAATCCGCCAACATGGGACGGCTATGCAAAGGGGGTCGTCGCGGGCCTGGTGCGTGCGGGCGTCGCGCTGCGAGGGACCTGCATCCATCTCGACAGCGATCTGCCGCTCGGCGGCGGGCTGGCGAGCAGCGCGGCCTTCGAGGTGGCCGTCGCGTTGGCCCTGTTGACCGTCGCGGATGCGTCGATGGGGGCGTCGGACCTGTCGCGGATTTGCCGGCAGGCGGAGGTCGAGTTCGCCGGCGTGCCCTGCGGTATCATGGATCCGTTGACATGCACGATGGGGCTGACCGACCACGCCCTGCTGATCGACTGCCGTTCGGGCAGCGTGCGATACGTTCCCTGGCGCGACGCCGACATCGTCGTCCTCATCGCCGAGAGCGGACAGGAGCATGACCTCTCGGACGGAGCGTATGCCGCGCGGGTCGAGGAATGTCGCCGGGCCGTCGCGTGTTTCCGTCAGGCGTGCGACCCCATCGAATCGCTGCGTGATGTCACGGCCGCCGACTTGCGCGAGCGGCAGCCCGCCATGGACCGCGTCCTGTTCCGCCGCGCCCGTCACGTCGTCACCGAGATCCGCCGCACGGAGAGTGCCGTCCGGGCGCTCGAGACGGGCGACTTTGCCGATCTCGGCCGCCTGATGCACGAGAGCCACAAGTCGTTGTGCGTCGATTTTGAAGTGTCGTCGCCCCGGCTCGATCGGCTGGCCCGGTTTCTCGGCAACCTGTCCGGCGTCCTGGGCGCCCGGATGACGGGAGCCGGATTCGGCGGTTGCGTGGTCGCCCTTGCCCGGCGTCGCTCCGTCGCGGGCATCGAAACCGCGCTGAGGCGATGGTATGATGAAGAGGAGATTCCGTCCGCGAGCCTGATCACGACCCGGCCCGGGCCGGGTGCAACCACGACGCCGCTGAGCGCATGAACCACCGCGCCGACACGCTGATCGATTCTGTACGCGCCGGGCGGGACCTGTCGCGGACCGAGACCGCCGAGTTGTTTGCCGAGTTGATGGGCGGTCGGCTCGACGGCGATCGGATCGAATCGCTGCTGATCGGCTTGGCCGAAAAGGGCGAGACAGTCGACGAAATCGTCGGTGCGGCACGGGTCATGCGGCGGCACTTCATTGGTGTAGACTGCGACGATGATGATGCGATCGACACCTGCGGCACGGGCGGAGACGGGATCAGCACCTTTAATGTCTCGACCGCGGCCGCCATCGTCGCCGCCGCGGCCGGCGCCCGAGTGGCAAAGCACGGCAATCGAACCAACACGCGCCGGAGCGGATCGGCCGAGGTCCTGGCTCAACTCGGCGTAAACATCGATGCTCCGGCCGAGACCGTCGTGCGGTGCCTGCGTGAGATCGGCATCGCGTTTCTGTATGCCGCACGGCTTCACCCCGCAATGCGACACGCGGCGGAGGTCCGGCGGCGCCTCGGCCGGCCCACGTTGTTCAATCTGCTCGGACCCTTGACGAATCCCGCCGGTGTCCGGCGACAAGTCGTCGGCGTCCCATCCGTCGAGCTGACCGATCGGATCGCCCGCGCGCTGCGTGAGCTGGGGGCCGTTCACGCCCTGGTGGTGCACGGCGACGACGGTCTATGCGATCTGACGGTGACCGGGCCAAGCATCTGCGTCGAGTTGCGCGACGATTGTCTGACCACAACGACGGTCACGCCGGAAGGCGTGGGGCTGACTCGTGGTCCGCTCGACGCGCTCCGCATCGACAGTCCTGCCGCCAGCGCCGACGCCATTCGAGCGATCCTCGCCGGCGAGACCGGCCCGCGCCGAGATCACACGCTCCTCAATGCTGCCGCCGCCCTCGTTGTTGCAGGCATCGCGACCGATTTGGCCGACGGCGTCACCCGCGGTGCCGCGGCCATCGATTCCGGTGCGGCCCGAGAGAAGCTCGATCAGTGGATCGCCTGTTCGAGGGCGGGAGGATGATCCGCTATCGCTGCGACGGGTGCGGGCTGGATTTGGAGCGAAGCGGGTTCAATCACTACATCGTCCGGATCGAGGCCTTCGCAGCCGCCGGCAAGCTGGAATTCACGGAACAGGATTTGAAACGCGACCACCAGGCCGACATCCGCCGCCTGATCGCCGAGATAGAAGCGAAGCATCCGGACGAGATCGAAGACCAAGTCTACCGCGCCCTCCGTTTCGATTTCTGCCCGGCCTGTCACCGCAAGTTCCTGGCTTCGCCGTTGGCCGGAGTGTTTCGCAGTGACGAGGATGAGCATTGAGAACCTGCACGGACGGCCATCGTAGCGTCGGGCCCCTGTGCCCGACGTTGGTGGACGGGAGGCCACGGGCCGGGTCACATCGGCCACGTCGGTCACGTCGGTCACGTCGGCCACAGGGTGCCGACGCTACAGCCGCTCATCGAGTCTGGCTGGACGGTGAGAACCCGGTGCCCGACGGACTGCACACGAGGCAGATGTTACGTTGGATCTTTGTTTGGCTTGGACGTGGGAGGCGGCCGCAGGCGAGTGGGGCGTGTCGTTGTGAAACGTCGGTGCGGCAGCCGAGCACGCGGCGGCGGTGGCTTGGCGCGGCCGGGTTTCTTGCCGGCGCCGGAGCCTGGGGGACGGACGCGCGGCTTGCGGATCAGTGGCTTGCCGGGTCGCCTTGCCGCCGGGCGTTTGCCGTTCGCACGTCGCTGCACCCGGCCCGGGGGCGCCTTGTTCGTTGCCGTGTTGCGATCGGCCTGATTCGCCGGCGCGCGACGTGCGGGAGGACGCCGAATGGGCAGGGGCGGATGTCGGATCGGAGCCGGGCGCGCCTTCGACGGCTTGGTTGGCTCCGGCTCGGGAGGCGGCTTGGGTCCTCCCTGAATGATCGGCTTGGGCGGGGCCTTCAGGTATCGCTTGACCCGCAGTGAGTGCGAGGTCGTCTGCCGGGCCTGGGTCGACGCCTGGTCCGGCTTGGACCCCTTCAGCGTCTTGCCGAACTCCAGTTCTCGGTGGAGGACCATCTCGACGACCTCGCCGTGGGTGAGGTCGAATTGGACCGTCCCGGTACACACCGACCGATTCAAACGGCGTTCGTCGTCAGGCTTCGTGCGGCGCCTCGATCGAGCCGAGGGTGTCGGCGGCCGGATTGGCGGCGTCTCTCGTCGGGCCGGGCGGGACGCGGGCGTGCGTCGCGTTCTCCAGTCTGCCGGCAGCGAGGTCGGTGGGAAGATCGGCTTCATGTTGGGTGGCGGGGGTGTGTCCATTCTCACCGGCCGTGTCGTGATCGGGAGCGTTGTGGACCATCGGGCAGGCCGGCTGGTCGGTAGTCGGCCGGTCGCCTGACGAAGCGCTGCGGTGTTGATTGATCGGCTCGGGGCGGGCCGCGTCGTCGGCGTGGCGTAGCCCGGCCGGCGAAGGGGCGGTGGCGGACGGGGTGGCGGGTCCTTGTCGAGATGCGCTTCTCCTCGGAGGTCGATCGTCGCGATCTGCGATCCGGCTTCCTCCCGGACCGACAGCAGGGTGCAAGTCAGTTTGGTCACGACCGTTCCATAGCTCTTCTGGGGTTCGCGATGGGTGATGGTCCAGGTGCCTCCGACGGGTTGAGGCTGTTCCGGCAGATAAAACGCGCCGAGATACATCGCCAGTTTCTGCACGTTCTCGCGATTGACCAGGCAGTGTTTCGCGGTCCCGCTCAGCTTCTGGCGGGTCGCCGGGGCCGTCGTCGGGCCGGGCTGCGTTTGAATCGAAGACACCCTGCCCGTGATCGGATCCATGGAGAAGGTCGCAGTCGCCCCCGGGACCTGGACCAACTGACGCAGCGCCGACGTCGGATAGGTGTGGCGCAGCGAGTCAAATTGGACATCCTTCCGAAAGCTGGCGTGCTCCCGCACTTCGTACCGGTCACACGTCCAGCGCACGCGGGGCAGGGGATCGGCCTTGCCGGCGGGTCGCGTCGCGGGCCGCGAGGTGGGCGCCAACACCGTCTGGATGAGCGTTCGCTTGTCGCTGACCGTGTCTCTAAAGGAAAGGGGGATCTGGCCTGAGATGGCGGCGCCGTCGATGAATTCGTTCTCGACGACGTAGTAGATCGTTCGGCCTGGCTCAAGCTGAAAACGAATCGCGTAGGTGTCGCCTGCCGCGCCGGGCGGGTCGGCCTCTGCCGTGCGCGACCACGGCCACGCCGCGGAAACCACGAGCGTTGCCGGAATCAGGATCAGGCCCATCGACCTCCGAATCACATGAAGCATGAGAGTGGGTCATCCGTTTCGCGCTGCCGTCTCTCGACGCCCCTCGCTTCGGGAGACCTGCCGAGCGGATCGTCACGCTTCTGTTCAATCGGCTATTGGAGGTCGAGAGGCGACGTCTGGTCGGCGTCCGATAGCGCTGGGTCGCGTCACCGCAACCGGACGCCTCAGCCCGATATGCTCTCGATGGTGACCTTCAGGTGGTTCTGGCGATGGCCCTTGTGCAGGCGATAGCCCTTCCGGCGTTTGAACTTGATGATGTCGATTTTCGGAGCCTTGACCGCGCCGTCGATCTTCGCCGTGACCTTCGCTCCTTCGAGCCAGGGCGTGCCGATCTTGCTATTCGATCCGTCACCGAGCATCAGGACGCGGTCGAAATCGAGGGTTGTCGCGCCGTCCGCAAGGTCCCGCTTTTCGATGTAGATCGTGTCGCCCTGCTCCACGCGGTATTGCTTACCACCATCTTCCACAACGGCATACATACACCGGCTCCTTACGCCGCAAGCGCCCCCGACCCCCTCCGCGCCGCGCGGAAACGCCCGTGCCACGCATTCATCGGCCGGGGCGGGGACTGCGTCATTCCCAAGACCGGCCAGTATCGACGAAACGGGCCGACCCTGCAAGGCCGGCCGAGGCCTTCTTGGGTCCGCTGGCCGGACGACAGTCAGATCCATCGGATCTGAGAGGGTGTTTGAAGAGGAACGAACTGATCAGAGCCGTCCTTGACACCTCGTGTCAAGGATGAGGGAGCGGGTGTCGTGGCCAAACGCGGCCCGCTCTCTCACGGTCGCGGCTCTGAAAAGGCTTCTCAAACACCCTCTGAAGCCTGCAGGGGTGTCCCATCCCCTCCGGGGTTTGGGGGACGGACGTGGGCGGCGCAGACGCACGGCGCGTCGGTCCTCCACCCCCGGAGACTGCCATGTGGGAATTGGGCAAGGTGGATTAGCGCATACTTTTCACGTGCCGTCCGGAGGCGGTTTTTTGCGGATGGGGTCAGGGAAAGCGCCGGGATAGACCGGTCTGGCGTCGCGAATAAAGGAGTCGTACGAGAAAGGACCAGCGGCCGCTCGGCCCCCGACCCTGCGCTGGTGACGGCGACGTCACGGGTGTGGCATGGGCAATGGGTACACGCAGGCCGGGTATTCAGCTCCGAAATCACCCCTCTCGCGTGCCCACACTGCGCTAACGGTGGAAGGCAACATGCCGGCTGAGTCGGCCGCGAGCAACGCTTGAAACTTTTTTGCGACCGTAAGTGACTGCGGCCAGGGGACTTGGCAGGGCGGCCGGTTTTTCTGGCCACTGGCCACGAGCGCGCCGGACACAAATGTCGCTAGTGCATGGTCACACGTTGTTCTGTGGGTTCGAAGGCCCCTCGGCTGCCTCGCGAGACGTGGAACAGGAGCCTTCGCCCCGCGATCAACCTGAAGATTCAAGGTTGACGGCGCACTGGGGAGGGCGAGCCTCCTGGCGAGCCGGGGCGCATGAGAGCCGGGACGGATGAGAGCCGGGACGAATGGGAGCCGGTTCGAATGGGAGCAGC
>CAYQDV010000168.1:0-8270 GCA_964416295.1 uncultured Planctomycetaceae bacterium | reverse complement strand
GTAACAAGGTAGCCGTAGGGGAACCTGCGGCTGGATCACCTCCTTTCTAGGGGATACCTGGACGAGGCCGTGTGTCCATACGCCGGGTCGGAAACGATCCGATCGTGGGATGCACGACCTTGAATCGTCAGCACATACTCGGTCGGCCTTCGGGCCGATGTCGGAGCGGAGCAATCCGTTCCGCCGGCGAACTCTGTTTTCTGACTTGAAATGCGCCCGGTGTGTCTCGCACGCCGGGCGTCTTTCTTTTGGCGAGTGCACACGAGGGGCGTTGAACAGCGAACCCCTGCCTGTGCGGGGCTTACCCGGGCGACTCCGGGGATTCCTGCCGGTGCCGAACGATTCGCCCGGTGACCAGGTAGATCACGTCTTCTGCGATATTCGTCGCGTGGTCGGCAATCCGCTCCAGGTTCTTCGCGACCGACAGCAGATCGAGATACGCGGCGATGCCATCGGACGCCCCCGATCCTTCGATCACGGCCTTGCGAACGAACTCGCCATAGAGACCGTCGACCGCTTCGTCGTCGGTGATGACGTGTCGCCCGGCCTCTTCGTCCTCGGCGGTGTAGGCCCGCATGGCGTTGTGCAACATCCGCTGCACCGCAGGCCCCAGGACCTTGAGGTCCTGGCCGACGTCGGGCATGGACTCACGGTCGATGTGACGCGACCGCTCGGCGATGTTGACGGCGCAGTCGGCAATCCGCTCGAGGTCGTTGTTGATCTTCAGGACGGTGCAGAGCAGCCGCAAGTCAGATCCGACCGGTTGATACAAGGCCATCAGGCGGATGACTTCGGTCTCGACCTCGACTTCGGCGGCGTCGACCTCGCGATCTCGCCGGATGACGCGGCGGGCGAGGCCGTCGTCCGGCAGGAAGACCGCCTCACAGGCTTCCGACACGATGTCCTCCACCAACTCGGCCATGCGTAGCGACCGGTGGTGGAGCGCATCGAGTAAGTCTACGAAATGAGCGGTCATGGCATCATCCGAAACGGCCGGTGATATAGTCCTGCGTCTGCGGGTGGTTCGGCTTCGTAAAGAGGCGGGCGGTGTCGTCGATTTCGACGAGACGGCCCATGTAGAGGAAAGCCGCCCGATCCGAGACGCGTGCGGCCTGTTGCATGTTATGGGTCACCAGGACGACCGTATAGCGGTCCTTGAGACGGTCGATCAGATCTTCGATTCGGGCGGTGGCGATCGGATCCAGCGCGGAGCAGGGTTCGTCCATCAACAGGACCTCGGGACGCAAGGCAATGGCCCGCGCGATGCACAGCCGCTGCTGCTGCCCACCGGATAACTCGAGGGCACTGCGATGGAGCTTGTCACGGACCTCGTCCCACAGGGCGGCCTGACGGAGCGCTTCCTCCACCCATTCACGCATATCCCCACGATAGCCGTTGATCTTCGCCCCCCAGCTCACGTTCTTGAAAATGGACTTGGGGAATGGGTTCGGTTTCTGGAACACCATCCCGATCCGCCGCCGCAGATCGACCGGGTCTGTACGCGGGCCGTAGACGTCTTCTCCCTGGAAGAAGAGCCGGCCTTCGACACACACCGATCGGATCAGGTCGTTCATGCGATTCATGGAACGCAACAAGGTGCTCTTGCCGCAACCGGAAGGACCGATGATCGCCGTGACTTGACGGGCCGCCACGTCCATCGAGACGTCGCAGACGGCCGTTTGACGGCCGTAGGCGATGGACAGGTGTTCGACGCGCAGAATGGGTTCATGCGGCACAGCGGTGTTTCCTCCGACGGGCCGACGTTGCTCCGAGGGCTGGACGCGGGAATGACGACGAGATGGAGAGTCGATCAAGGTCACCACGCACGATTCCTTTGAAAGACGACGCGGATGCCGATCGCGACGACATTGAGCAGCAGCAGTCCACCCAGAAGCACGACGATCGCGGACGCCGCCAAGTGGTGAAACGCCTCCTGCGGCCGGACGCACCAATCATAAATCTGGATGGGCATGACGGTGAACTCGTCCAGGGGTCCCTCCGGCACGAACGCGACGTAGCTCAGCGCGCCGATCATGATCAGCGGCGCCGTTTCGCCCAAGGCGCGAGAGACCGAGAGCAGAACGCCCGTGACGATTCCAGGCGCGGCCGCCGGCAGCACATGCGACCAGACGACCTGCCAGCGCGTAGCGCCCAAGGCGAGGGCCGCGTGCCTCATGGTTTGGGGCACCGCGGCGAGAGCCTGCTGACTGGCGATGACGATCACGGGCAGGATCAAGAGGCTCATCGTCATCGCGCCGGCGAGTACGCTGCGTCCCATTTCCATGAAGCGGACAAAGACCGCCAGCCCCAACATGCCATAGACGATCGACGGCACGCCGGCCAGATTGGCGATGTTGATCTGGATCAGCCGAACGAAGGCGTTTTTCGGGGCAAATTCTTCCAGATAGACGGCTGCCCCGATTCCTGTGGGAACCGCGAACAGGATCGTCAGAGCGATCATCCAGGCGGTTCCCCACAGCGCGCTCTTGACTCCCGCTTCCCGAGGGAACAACACCGACGGGAAGTTGTGAATGAGTTTCCACGAGAGCCAGGGCCATCCGTCCTGAACGATCCGGTATATCAGGATGCTGAGCACCGCGATGCCGAAGAAGGTCATGATCATGAACAACCCCGCAAACAGCCGGCCGACGTGGCGGCGGCGGTTCAAGCGGGGCTGGAACAAGGCGGCATCGAGTGTCATTCATAGACCTCGCGGAAGTGCTTCATCACGCGATGGGCCGCGAGATCGATCAGCAGGGTGATCAGAAAGAGGGTGAACCCGACCGCGAAGATGGACTGATACGCGATGGAGCCGGCCGGCGTGTCTCCGAGGCTGACCTGGACGATGTAGCCGGTCATGGTCTGGATGCTTTCGAACGGATTGAGGGTCAGCTTGGGCGTCATGCCCGCAGCCAGCGTGACGGCCATGGTTTCTCCGATGGCGCGGCCGAGGGCCAGCAGGATGGCGGCCCCGACGCCGGAGAGCGAGGCCGGCAGCACCACCTGCGTTGAGACCTCCAGACGCGTGGCGGCCAGGCCAAAGGCCGCTTCCCGGAGCGAGGAGGGCACGGCCCGGAAGGCATCGTCGCACAGCGAGGCGATCGTGGGGAGGATCATCACCCCGACCACGATGGCCGCGCTGGCGGCGTTGAAGACTTCGGTCTCCTTGAACAACGGTTGAAGACAATAGGGCGTCACGAACGTCAGGGCGATGAACCCATAGACCACGGTGGGGATGCCCGCCAGAATCTCCAACAGCGGCTTGGCGATGCCGCGAAACCGGGCGGAGGCGTATTCGCTGAGAAAAAGGGCTGTGCCGACGCCGATCGGCACGGCCAGTGCCAACGCCCCGCCCGCCACGAGAAAGGTGCCGCATACGAGCGGCAGGATTCCGTACGAGCGGGGTTCGAGCAGCGGCGCCCAGCGCCGGCCGAGGTAGAACTCCCAGGGCGAAACGGACCGGAACAAGGCGGCCGACTCGGTCGTCAACACCCAGATGATACCGACGGTAGTCAAGATCGTGAGGAGGGCGCAGACGAGCAGCCCTGAGCGGATGATCCCCTCCTGCCAGCGCTGCCGCCTGCAAGTCATGCGCCCTCCCAAGTCCTCTTTCCCGCTTGCGGTCCGCCTACTGGTCGCCGTATAGCGCGACCAGGTCCTTGGAACCCTCCTCCTTGGCCTGAGCCATGGCCGAGCCGACGATCCCGCGTTTCAGACGCTGGCGCGAGATGTGATACAGTTCGTCCGACAGGGCCACGTAATTGACGCTCGGGTGCTCGACGATGGACTTCGCATGATCAAAAAAGAAGTCGAGAAACGCCACCACCTCGGGTCGTTTGGCGGCGGTCTTGTTGATGTACAAAAACAGCGGACGTGACAGCGGGCGATACTTCCCGCTGCGGATGACGTCCAGCGACGGCGCGATCGGGTGGCCATCTCCGTGGTCGATCGCCAGGACCCTCAGCTTCGTCTTGTTGGCTGCATAGTAGGAGTAACCGAAGTATCCCAGTGCGCCGCGGTCGCCGGCGATGCCTTGGACCAGGACGTTGGGCGTGGCGCTGGCAGTGTAGTCGCTTCGGGAGGCCCCCTCCTTTCCGACGATGGCATGTGTGAAGTAGTCAAACGTACCGTTGTCGGTGCCGGGGCCGTAGAGCTTCAGGGGCAGGTCGGGGAACCCTTTGCGGACCTGCTTCCAGTTGGTGATCCGGCTGCCCGGCTCCCATATCCGCTTCAACTCCGCAATCGTCAGCGAGTCGCAAAAATGATTGTCCCGGTGCACAACGACAGACACGCCGTCGATGGCGATGGGCAACTCGATGAACTCGACGCCCGACCGCGCTGCTCGCTCGAGCTCCGTCTTCTTGATCGGCCGGGAGGCGTCGCTGATGTCGGTGCGCAGGTCGGAACGATCCGCGAGAAACTTCTTGAAACCGCCGCCGGTCCCGGAGATGCCCACCGTGACACGGACACGCGGCTGGCTGGCCCGAAACAGCTCGGCCGTCGCCATCGTGATCGGCGCCACCGTGCTGGAGCCATCAATCCTGACCTTTCCGGAAAGCCGGGTCTGCCCCGACGACAGGACGGGCATCATCAAACACAGCCCGAGGCCACATGCGGCGAGGCGGACGGAGATTCGTGCGCGCGACATGAATCGCGTTTGAAGTCCGGCGACAGAATAAGAACGGTACATGGAGAGAATCCTTTCCGTTTGAGATTCAGGTGACCCACCACATTGGCTTTGGCGACGCGTGCCCCGCCTTCGTCCAGATGCGGGCGCACCGAGACGAAGGAGGACGACCACTGCGAATCACGATACCGTCGTGGCGTTATGGACCGATGAACCCGATGTGAAGATTGCGCCAAGAAGCGTGCCACGGCCACGCTGGCGTGGCCGTACGCATGCGGCTGCACCGGACCGTCCAATCCGCGCGGAGGACCCGACGCGATTCTGCTTCGCAATGCCGCTGAGATCCCGCCGCTGCTTCCGCATGGGACATACTTTCGTCTGATGTCACCCACAATAGGTGTAACCCAAACGGCCGGATGCTCCAATTCCGACTGAAGCAGCACACTTCCTCCTTGGACCGCGGGGTCGGCGTCCGCAAGCTTTGTTTCGAGGCCTGCTCGGCGTTCACGCATGTTACGGCCTGTCCGCTCGCTGAGTCGCCTTGAGCGACCCTTTGACATCGGAAGCTCCAGCCGATTCGTTACCTCCTCGTCTGTTCCGACTGCTACCGGGTGGTACAGCAAACTTCCCGGGTAGGGACTTTCACCCTCTGAAAAACAGCGCCGTTTCACGGCGCACGGTCCGTGACAGTTTGGGCGGCAACGCCCGGCTGCCTCAATGGGTGCCATCGGCGGCTTAGTCCGCCAATGCATGAACGCGGAGCACGATGCACAGACACGGGCAGGCAAGCTGCCCGTGGCACCCTGCCGCCGATTGTGTCACAGACGCCGCGTCCCGCACCCGCCCCACGAGCGCTTGACAAGATGGCCCCCGGGTCGGCTATAATGGATCAGACGGGAGCCTCCGGAGCCGCGTCCCGTGCGAGTGGAACGGTCTGCCCGGCAGCAATCATCTGATGACGCTCCCCCCAGGAATCTGACCACGCTCCCGCCGGTGCGTGAGAAACGTCTGTGAGGCTGCCATGAGAACCTTATTTCGAATCGGATTGAAGGCGTGGGTCGTCCTCATCTCGGCTGCCGTGTTGGCGGGTGAAGCCCAGGCGATCGGCGCCATCGCTGTCGGCGGCACCGCTCCCGGCGGATTCACGACCGCCCCGCCCGGCTCCTCAAAGAAAAAGACGAGAAAGAAAAAAAGAAAAAAGAGGCACAAGAAGAAGAGCCGGTCGAAGAAATCGAAGAAGTCCGCCGACACGAAGATCCGTTGGGGACAACAGCGCAAAGAGTCCAACAAAGCCTATGACAAACGTTTTGCCCACTTGCTGAAGCGCATCAGGCAGGACAAACACGGCGACATCAACGGCGGCCGCTTCGTCAACGGCGAGGGCGAAACGGTCCGTCTCTGGACCTACATGGGTCACCCGTTCATCGTCCGCAGCGACATCGACCGGGAGTTTACCGCCAACGCGGCGATGTATATGGAGATGCTGCACCGCGAGTACAGCCAGGCCTATCGGAAGCTGGTGGGCCAGCCCGCCGACCTGCGTGAGAAGATCGAAGTCATTATCTTCGCGGACCGAAAGACCTATATGAAGAACGGCGGCGCCCCGGGGAGCGGCGGTTTTTTCACGCCCGCCGTTCATCTCATGGGCGACCGCGGCCCCTTCTGGCCCGCACGGCGCTACCGCCTGCAGCAATTCACCGGCGGCATCACGGACTTTTCCAAGTGGCCGAAGGGGACCCTCAAGCACGAGGCCGCCCACATGGAACTCCAGCTTCGGCTCGGCAACACGCTCTATCGCGGGATGAAGATCGGCGTCCCCGTCGGCTGCCCCCGCTGGTGGAACGAAGGCCACGCCACGGTCTTCGAATACTGGGATTTCGACAAGACGGTCGACGAAAACTTTGAGGACATCCCCAACCGCGGTCGCTATGCCCCTTTCATCCGGCGTATCCACAAAACCGATCAATGGAAGGACTTCCACTACGTCTGGACCATCAACGCCGAGACGTGGGGCAAGGACATGACCTCGCCGCAGGGATACTTCAACTACTGTCAGGCCTGGTCGCTGGCTGCCTACATGATGAACGGCGGCAAGAAAGGCCGGCGTGACTTCCGCGCGATCTTCGATCTCTCGAAGCGTGTCGGCGCAGACCGCCAGACGACCTACCAGGGCGACCACACCCGCGCATGGGAATCGAAGTTCCCCATCGAGGTCCAGAAACGCATCGAGACCAACTGGAACGCCTGGGTCGAAAAGTATGTCTCGCGCGACAAGCGCGTGCCCGACGAGAGCTACTTCCTCAAGATCAGAATGTACAACCCGGACATCATCGAGCACCTCGAACGCTTCTCCAAGGACGACACGGACGAGATCAAGAAGCAGCTCAAGGAAGAAGAAGAACGCCGCAAAGACCCCAACCGGATCGAGAAATAGACGGCTCGCCGGCGGCGCTCAGTCGGACGCCGGTCGTGTGGCCGGGGTCGCATCCTCCGGCTTCGGTCCATCCCCCTCCGTCGAGACCTCCGGCGGCTCCTCGCCCAGCCCCCCGATTGCGCTCGGCCGGGCCAGCGTGATCGAAACGTCGAACGCCTTTCGCCAGCGACGCTTGATCGTCAGCGTCACGGTCTCGCCGGCCGCCCGATCGCTCAGTCGCCGCTGAATCTCCAGCAGGTCGCCCGTCGCCAACCCGTCGAGGGCCGTAATCCGATCTCCGGATTTGAGCTGCGCCTTCGCCGCAGGCGACCGCCGCGCAACGGCTTTGATTTTGACTCCCTTGGTCCACTGAAACAGGTCATCCAGGAATGGCACGGCGTCGGTGTCGTCCGGCTCTAGCACGACGCCGATCTTCCCGCGCTCGATCACCTCGCCCGCGCGGAGGCGATCCAAGACGGCATCGATCCGATCCTTTGGCACGGCGAAGCCGATCCCGCTGTCGTACCATTGCGTCCCGGCCAGCACGCCGCCCGCCCCGGCCATCGGGACGATGACGCCGATCACGCGGCCCTCGATGTCGAGCAGCGGACCGCCGTAGTTCGCCGGCGACGTCTTGGCGTCGGTCTGGACGGCGTTTCCGTTTCGCCGCCCGATCGCGCTCAGGATGCCCATCGAGGGCGCGACGTGTTCGCCGCCCAGCCCCCGGCCGCAGGCGATCACGTATTGGCCGACGCGCAGTTCGTCGCCCGCGACCCAATCGCTGGCGATCAGACCCTCGGCCTCGATCCGGACCAGCGCCAGCCGGCGGATGTAGTCGACGCCGAGACGCCGGCCGACGTGGCGGCTGCCGTCCGCCAGCGTCACCGTGATAATCGCGGGATTGCGGGCGAAGTTCACGCTGCTCGTCAGGATCAGGCCGTCCGGCGAAAGGAGGATGCCGGTCGTCGGACCGTCCGCCAGCCGGAATCGCTCCGGCGCCGCCGCCGGCCCGCCCGAGGCCGCCCCCACCAACGGGGGAGCCCCCCATCGGAGACGCTCGATTGCCCGGTGCTGCGGGTCGCTTGGGGAGGCGGAGTGCGATCCGGGCAGAGAGCGGTGTGACACGCATCACATGTGCAGAGCGCGAGCACGCGGGAGCAGCGGGGCCTGCGGCAAGCGCAGAGTACGCGGCGACAGCCGCGAGCGCGTTGCTGACGTGCTGGTAGATGG
>CAYQDV010000167.1:0-8271 GCA_964416295.1 uncultured Planctomycetaceae bacterium | reverse complement strand
GGCCTTTCGAGCTCATCGAGCGGGCTTCGCTGGGCGTTGATGAAGCGCGTCACGAACGGGTCCGCCGGTGAGGCCAACAGGTCGTGGAGCGTCCCATGCTGGACGATCCGACCGTCGCGCATGATGGCGATGCCATCACCAAAGAAGCCGGCCTCTCCCATGTCGTGCGTCACCATCACGACCGTCTTGCCCAGTGCCTCAAAGATCCGGCGCAGGTCGGTCTGCAGGTCACGGCGTATCATGGGATCGAGCGCCGCCAGCGGCTCATCCAGAAGCAACACGTCCGGGTCCGGCATCAAGGCCCGCATCAGGCTGACCCGCTGCCGCTGACCGCCGGAAAGCTGGGTCGGGTATCGCTCCAGCCCGTCGCGCGGGAAGCGGGTCAGCTCGGACAATTCGGCGACGCGATCCGTGATCCGATCGGTGCTCCAGCGGAGGTATCGCACCAGCAGGGTGACGTTGCCGCGGGCCGTCAGGTGTGGAAACAGTCCGCCGTCCTGGATGACGTAGCCCATGCGGTGGCGAAGCTCGGGAAGATTGGACGGCGCCAGCGTCTCGCCCTCGAAGCGGATCGATCCCACATCCGGCCGAATCAGCCCGACGATCAGCCGCAGGAGCGTGGACTTGCCGCAGCCGCTGGGTCCGATGAGCACGGTCGTCTTGCCGGTGCTGATGTGCAGATCGGTCGGACGCAGGGCCGGCGTGCCGTCATACGATTTTGACAGGCCGCGAAGTTCGATCATGGCCGCGCCCGTCCGACTACATCCGCGCCTCGCGAGGCCGGAATCCGAATCCCCTGGCCCTCGAGTGCCGCCGTTGCCTGCCCCGCCCATCCGCGATTGGCCATCGGGCTGGCGGGGCTGGGATGGGGAATGTGCCCGATCCGTACCTGCTCGCCATCCAGCGCAAGACGCGCGCGGGCCTCGGCAAACCGACCGATTCCGACAACGTGCGTCGGCCGCAGGATCGTCACCGTGTCACGCAATGCCCGATCACAGGCCCGGAAGAGACGCTGACGCTGAGGCGCAGACAGCTTGTCCGGCGTCAGATTGGCGCCGCTGTCCCGGAGAAAGAGCAGTGGGCAGTAGTTGGTGGCGAAAAACCGCGCGAAAAACCGCTTCGGCGTTCCGAAGTGCTCGCCGGCCCAGCCCCACAGCCGTGCTCCGCTGACCTCGCGGCGCCGACATGCCAGCCCGAGCACCGGCCGCCTCGGATGCTCGCGCCGCGGACCGGCGATTGGGGCCTCCAGCTTCATCCAGTCGCGCACCGATTCCACCTCGCCAAACGGAATACCCGTCTGCGCCATGCCCCACGGTCCCGGGTTCATCCCGAGCAGCAGCACCCTTCGCTGCCCGCATCCGAATCGTTCAAGATACCGTGCGTACATCGCTCGGGCGTATTGGTGCGGGTTGTAGACATGCGTAACCGGCGGACCGAACCGAAGACGCCGCAGCCGTGTCGTCAGGGTGTCGGCAATATCGAGCAGATCCATCGCGACCGGGCGGCTCACCATTTCTGAAATATCTTGTCATCGGTCCAAGGGCCGTCGGGTGCCCGCCCGGTCACTCTTCCGTCGCGACGACCTTGCGGTGGCGCAGGGAAAACTCCGGGGCCTCCCGGAGGCAGGTTCCGAGGATGCCGATCGATTTCGCAAAGGCCCGCAAACCGGTCCGCTTCAACCGGGCCGGTTCGGCGCCCACCGTCGGGAAGCCTCGTTCGTCCGGCTCCAGTGTCTCCCAGTTTCGGAACAACCGTCCCCAGTCGCTGTCCAACACCTCGCGCATTCTACTTCGGCCCCGCATCGGATACCAGAAACTGTCGTGATAGAGCACGCTGGCGGTGTAGGCCCACGGCGCAAGGATCGTCTTGAGCGACCATTCGATCGGTTTCTTCAGTGGCCCCCAGTAGATGGAGTGCTGCATCCTGGAGGCGAACGTCATCTTCTTGAAAGGACCGACGAAGTCCCACTTTTCCTCCGCGGCGTCGCAATCGCCGACGATTTCAATCTTCCGCGGGTCACCGCAGCCCAGGCCCTGCTCGTGGGCGAGGCGAATGAACTTGATCGAAAGCGGATCGAACCCCATGAGCTTTGCCGCGACGGCGTCGATCGCCACCTGATCCGCGCCGGCCAGCAGCACGTTCTTGACGTGCGGGATCATGCACCGCGGACCGGGTCCGTCGCCGGCAAAGGTGCCGTCCATCACGGCGAAGACGCCGCGGTGGATCTTCTTCTGGATCATGAGAAGATCGACGAGTGTCTCGTGAATCACCGGATGGGTCCAGTGGCGGCGCTCGTTCAGCAGGCCGCCGAAGGCGTTCTTCATGGCGCCGGTGGTGGTCGTGAATACGTGCGTCTTTATGGTCGGCAGGTGGAGGATGTTTTCGCCGATGAAGCGTTTGGGGATATGGAACCCTTTGGGATAGACGTCGTTGAGGCACAGAAACCGGTCGGCCAGATCGCCCACCGCGTCGCGGATGTGAACCCACTCCTCTCCTTCGTAGAGATGCACGTTGCGCAGACCGTGGGCCTCCAACACGTTGAGCTGCTTGTTCTCGCGCTCGCCCAGGTGGGCGTCGATCACGACCGTCCGGTTGTGGCATCCGTGGATCAAGTTCGGATCATAACCGTCGGCCTTCATCGCCCGGATGACACCGTCGAGCTGCCAGGGGGTCGTCGAACAGGCGGGAAAGAAGAAGTGCCAACTGATGTTGATCTTGAGGGCGGTGTCGGCGTCTTTCGCGACCACGTCCTGATACCCGGCCAGGTTCATGAGCCGGTGGGTGTCCGCCAGGACGGTCGCGGGGGTGGTCCGAAGTATTGCGATTTTCGCCGCCGACATTGTTTCTCCAGTCGCATTCGCGGCTTACATTTCGGTCCCGAAGCGCGGCTTCCCGGGGGTGGATCGGACTTTTTGGAAGCCCCGACAAGAATCTAACGCATCGCTCGGGCCGCGCCAATCGGTCGTGCCCTGAGCAGTCGGCACTCGGTCCGTGACAGTTTTGGCGGCAACGCCTGGCTGCCCTGCCTGATGGGTGCCACTGGCGGCTTGTCCGCCAGTGCACGAGTGACGGGTGGCTCTCCAGAAGGCGTTCGGACCCGATCGTTCGTCGAGTGGGCGCCCGCCGGATCGCCGTGTGGCGCGAGGTCCACCGGCTGATCGCTCGGAGCGTTGCCGCCGAGTGGATCCGTGCGGTCCTCGGCCTCATCGCAACGCCCGCAGCCTCCATCGACTGCCCTTCTCATCAATCCGCTCGATCAGAAAGCGTCCCTGCAGCCGCCGGCCGCGAAACGTCACCTCCCAGCCGTCGTCGCGCCGAGAATGGATCTCGCACAGTCCCCGGTCCGACTGGGTCACGTGGCCGCGATCGCCGGAAACCGGCCCCTCGTAGTCGAGATACAGCCGCCGATGTCGGCCGATCTCGTCGCAAACCATGCCGTCGGCAGCGGCTCCGCGGGGTTCGGTCGGACATCGCCAAGTGGCCAGACTCTCGCCGGCGTCGATCATCAGGTCGAAGTGCGTCCCGCATCGCTGAATGTGGCGCAGAACGACAAATGCGACGGCCGAGTCCGGTCGGAAGGAAGGCGGGGCCTGAGTCGTCATGGTGAGATGATAGCCGGTTTGTGCTTGCGAACGTGCGGGGACCGGTTAGCATCCCGTTGGATGGATCGCTCGACGTTGGCGTGCGACACCCGACCGCTGGGGCTGTGTGGATTGCGAGGTGTGCGAATGTTGCGTGCGTGGCGGCCTCTTGGCTTGATCGTGTTGGTGGCATTGTGGGCGGCCGGATGCGGTGCGCCGTCGGCCCGGGTCAATGAATACGTGGCGGAAGGGGTGACTGAATTCGAGGCCGGTCACTATCCCGAGGCCGTGGCGATGTTCAAGGGAGCGGCCGAGCTTGATCGCGAACGGCCGGAGCCTTCCTATCACCTGGGGCGTTGTTACCTGGCGCTCGCGGACCAGAAGTTTACCGGCGGCGACATTCCCGCCGCCCAGGCCTACACCGATCAGGCCATCCGGTCCTTCGATGACGCCGTCGCCGCCTTTCCCGGATACAGCAAGGCCCTGCAGGGCAAAGTCGACGCCCTCAAGCTGCGCGACCGCCACGCCGCGGCCCTGGCCGTTGCGGAATGGGCCGCCGCCAACTCCGGGCTTCAGGCCCAGAAACTGATCATGAAGGGCCGCGAGTACGCCCTCGTCGGGGACATGGACCGGGCGCTGCTCGCCCATCGTCAGGCCGTCGCGGTCGAGCCGGACAACGCTGCCACCCATGCCGCACTCGGGCTTTTTTACATGAGCTGCGGCAACGACGCCGGTGCGACCTCGGCCCTGAAAAAGGCCTACCAACTAAACCACGGGGCACCCGGCGTGGCGTCCGCACTGGCCCGACTTGGGGCACTCTCCGAAGTGGCGTCGCGGGAATAGCCCGCACGCGAAAGGTTCCAGGTCCGCCGTCGCGAGGCATTCTCGATCGCGGCGGTGAGGAACCGAGCCATGTCATCACTGAATGTCGAACTACGGGCGCGGTTGTTGCGAACGGCCCGTGCCGCCATCACGGCCGATCTGACCGGCAGCCGGCCCGCATTGGACGAGGCGGACGCGTGGCCGCCGCTCGGACGCCGCGGCGTCTTCGTTACGCTGCGGAAGGGTCGCCACCTGCGCGGCTGCATCGGCACTTTTCACCCCGACCATGATCTGCCGGAGCTGCTCCGCCGCATGGCAGCCGCGGCGGCCCACGACCCTCGGTTCGCAATGGCTCCGATCAGCATCGGCGAGCTGGCGGACATCCGCATCGAGATTTCCGTCTTGTCGCCATTGGAAAAGACGGCCGACCCACTGTCCTTGCAACTCGGCATCCACGGCATCTATATCACGCGCGGCGGGCGCAGCGGCTGCTTTCTGCCGAAGGTCGCCTCCGATCAGGGGTGGGATCGCGAGACATTCCTGTCGCAATGTTGCGAACAGAAGGCCCACCTCGCCCCAGACGCATGGCGAGACCCCGAGACCGAAGTCTATCTGTTCACCGTCGAGGACTTCCACGACGCGTGAGCCGGTGCCCTGCCCCGTCTGGCTCGGCCGGAGGTGCCGGCACCCGTCGTTAGCGGAAACACACCGGCGGGACGCCGATGCTCCCCAACGCGAAGCGGCTCGACGGAGCACCGGGGCTGCATGTCTTCGACCGCGGGGGCCGGCCCGCTGGCTTAGCTGTTTGGCGAGTCTGCCATCAGGCCGGCTTGACGATATGGTATTTCTTCACGCGGTAGCGGAGGTTGTCGCGACTGATCCCCAGGGCCTGCGCCGCCCGCGTCTGGTTCCAGTCCGCGTCCTGAAGGGCTTTGACGATCATCGCCTTTTCGTAGCCCCGGAGCGACGATTCCGACTCGCCTACGCTCGCCACCGGCTCGCCGCCGGTGATCTCTCGCGGCAGATGCGACCGACGGATCGTTTCGCCATCGGCCAGCAGCACGGCCCGCTCGACGACGTTCTGTAGTTCGCGCAGGTTGCCCGGCCAGTGGTAACCCGCCAGGAGCGCCACGGCCTCGTCGCTGACCTCGGGCTTCGGGCAACCCAGCTCGGTCGCGCCGCGGTTGACGAAGTGCTCGACCAGCAGCGGGATGTCCTCGCGGCGATTCCGCAGCGGCGGCAGGTGAATCGGGAATACATTCAGTCGATAGTAGAGATCCTCGCGAAACGCGCCGTCTTTCATCGCCTTGTCGAGGTCACGGTTGGTCGCCGCCACGATGCGCACGTCGGTCGAAATCGTCTTCGTGCCGCCGACCCGGACGTATTCCTTCTCCTGCAACACGCGGAGCAGCTTGACCTGCGTGCTCATCGAGATGTCGCCGATCTCGTCCAGAAAGAGCGTGCCGCCGTCGGCCATCTCGAACCGGCCCATCTTCGTCGCGTGGGCGCCCGTGAAAGCGCCTTTCTCGTAGCCGAACAGCTCGCTCTCCAACAACGTCTCGGGCAACGCGGCACAGTTGATCGCGATAAAAGGCCGATCGCATCTCGGGCTGCTCAGGTGGACCTGCCGACCCGTCAGTTCCTTCCCGGTGCCCGTCTCACCCAGCAGCAGGACCGTGGCGTTGCTGGCGGCGACGCGATTGACCATGTCCGTCACCTGCCGCAGGGCCGCAGAATTGCCGATGATCTCACCGTGCGTCCGAAGGGATTCACGAAGACCACGATTCTCCCGAACGATTTCCTGATGCTGGGCCGCATTGTGGACGCCGGCCGCCGCGAGGTTCGCGAAGATCTGCAGGATGGCCAAACCCTCGTCATCGAACTGGATATCGCCGATCTTGTTCAGTACCTCAACGACTCCAATGACCGCGCCCTTGTAGATCAACGGTGCGGCGGCGAGGGTCCGGGTCTCAAAACTGCTTTTCGCGTCGATGCCCTGAAAGAAAAACTTGTTATCCCGAACGTCACTGACGATCATTCCCTTGCCCGTGGAGACCACACGCCCGGCGATGCCCAGATCGGCCGCGAAGTCCTCGCCGATCAGGGCCGTGCCGCGGTCCCCGACGGCGGCCTTGAAGACCAGCCGGTTCCGCCGCGTGTCGAGCATCATGACGCTCGAGGCCTCCGAGCGGAGGACCACCGCCGCCGTCCGGACGATCGCTTGGAGCACGGCCTCGAGGTCGAGGGTGGCGTTGATGGCCGCCGACGCCTCGACGAGGGCCGAGAGCGTTCGAGGGGGGAGGTCACGATAGACTTGGGGATCCTGCACGTTGTTCTTCCCGCGGCCGGACGGGACCTCACAGCACGCGCCACGGTCCGAATTACGCCCCGCCGAGGCACAACAAGGTCCATGTCACCGGCCGCGCTCCGCCGCTAAGTTCTGATATCCACGGTAGTTTTGACCGTGCGGAGTGTCAAGCGTAAATTGCACTGCGGACGTTGTCGGGCGGCCAAAAAACCGCCCCGACCCGCGAACCCCGCCGAATCCCGCTTCGTACAGAGAGCAGTGACAACGTGAAGCGACGAGACGATGCAGGGGAGTTCGCCACGGACGAAGAACTCCTGGCCCGGTACGTCGCGGGTGATGATGCCGGTTTCGCATCGCTTGTCGAGCGATACGGTCCGGAGTTGTACCCGTTTCTCGTGCGCTACGTGCGGGACGCAGCCGCCGCCGAAGACCTGATTCAGGAGACGTTCTTGCAGGTGCACCATTCCGCCCCGAGTTTCGATCCGTGCCGGCGGTTCCGCCCATGGCTGTTCACCATCGCGGTCAACAAGGCACGGGATCATCTCCGCAGCCGAGGCCGCCGGCGAGAGGTCTCGCTGTCGATGGCCGCCTCATCCAGCACGGACGACAGCGTCAGCTACCTCGATTTCATCTTCGACGACCACTCGGCCCCTTCGGACACGCTTGAGGAGGACGAGCGGCGTGTGGCCGTTCAGGAGATCGTCTCGACGATGCCCGACCATCTGCGGGAAGTGCTCGTGCTGGGTTACTACCACCGGTTTCCGTACCGCCGGATCGCCGAGGTGTTGGGCATTCCGCTCGGCACGGTGAAGAGTCGGCTCCACGCGGCCGTGGCGCACTTCGCGACGTGCTACAGACAGGCCCTCGACGAAGAAGGGGATCCGAAATGACGACGATTCGAACAGGCGACCATGCGGCGGATGCGCAACGCCGGTCAGGGTGTGACAGAACATGACGGACTCGGGTCACAAACCGGAACGGGATGCGGACGTGCTTGGATATCATCTCGGTGTCCTCGACGAAGCCGCTTCGAGCCGGGTCGAGTCGGCCTTTGCCAGCGCCGATGCGCTCGCTTCGGCGCGTGAAGCGATAGACCGAGTTCTGTCTCCGCTAGAGGCGGACGTCGTTCCGCCCGCACCGCCAAGCCTGATTCACGACATCCTCGCTCGCGTCGACCAGGCTCGCGGTCCTGTTCCGCTGATGCCTCGGATGGCGGGAGCCGATCGGCCGGTCGGTTCGACCGAGGCGGGATCGTCCGCTGGTCCGCCGCTGTCCATGCGCGAACTGGTCGGCTTGGCCGCGGCAATCGCGCTCTTCGTGGGGATATTTGTGCCCGGATACCGAACGGCCCGTCGGGCGGCCGAACGGACGGCGTGTATGGGCGTATTGCATGACCTGGGCACGGGCTATGCTGGCTATGCCGAAGCCAACAGCGGCCTGCTGCCGTTCGTCGGAGGCGTCCCCCCCGGTGCGACGTGGCTGCCGATGGGACAGGAGCGGGGCCGTGCGCGCCCGATCAATTCAGGGAATCTGTATCAGTTGGTCCGCGGACATTATGTC
>CAYQDV010000166.1:2424-8275 GCA_964416295.1 uncultured Planctomycetaceae bacterium | reverse complement strand
CGGCACTTCGTGCCGGGCTACCATCAAGCGCCCCTACGGGGCATGTTCAGCGAGAGACGGCAAGAAAGATGCCCGCCGATTGTGTCGCGGTGCTGGCGCAGCAGGTTGGCCGATTCGGGAGAAATGCTATGAGAAACAGACGATGTCGAATGTTCGTGGCGGCGATGATCGGAGGGCTTGGATCGGCGCTCGTGGCCTTCCCAACGCCTGCCGCGGCGCTGGACGTCCCGGTCGTCGCCAAACTCGTGCCGGAAAACGGGGCCACGGAAGTCGATCCCGATACGGCCGAGATCCGCGTCACTTTTGACCGGGAGATGAGGGCCGGCTCGCACTCGTTCTGCGGCGGCGGGCCGCTGTTTCCGAAGTTCCGTGGCCGGCCGAAGTGGGTCAACCGCCGGACGGTTGTCGTGAAGGTCCGGCTGGAGCCGGAGCACGACTATCGATTGAGCCTGAACTGTCCCGCGGCGCAGAACTTCAGGGCGGCCGACGGCCAACCGCTTGCGCCGGTGCTCTGGACGTTCTCGACCGCATCGAGGCGGAGCAAGGCTTCCCAGCGAGCCCTCAACCGCGACAGCCTGAAGGAGTTGATGGAGACCCTGAAGGACGAGTATGCCTACTACGACCGCAACAAGATCGACTGGCATAAACGGGAGAAGACGTATCACAAGCGGATCGTCGGCTCGAAGAACACGCGGGCGTGGGTGAAGCACGCGGCGGCCCTGCTGGCCCCGGCTGAGGATATGCACCTCTGGCTCGAGTTCGGCGGGAAGTCCACGCCGACGTTTCGGCGCGATGTCCGGCCGAACATCGACCTCGAAAGCGTCAAGGCGATCCTGCCCGACCTGAAACAGGAGAACCGCACCGTTTGGTCGGCCCGCACGCCCGACGGCATCGGCTATCTGCTCATCGCAAGCTGGGGCAAGGATCGCGAAGGCGACCTCAAGGCGGTCGCGACGATCCTCGATCGGTTTGGCGAGCCGTCCGGCCTGATCATCGACGTCCGTGCGAATGCCGGCGGGGATGAGCTTCTGGCCCGGCAGGTGGCGGCGTGGTTCATCGATGGAGAGAAGGTCTATGCCAAAAACGCGTATCGCAACGCGGGTTCGAAGACCGGTTTCGGGAAGGTGTTGAGCCGCTCCATCAAGGGGAATGACCCGCCGAGGCGCTACGACCGCCCCGTTCGCGTCTTGATGGGACCGGCGTGTATGAGCAGTTGCGAGGCCTTTCTGTTGATGATGAAACAGGGGCGGAACGTCAAGCTCATGGGCGAACGGTCGTTTGGCAGCAGCGGCAACCCCAAACCGCACGAGCTGGCCAACCGCGTGACGGTCTATATTCCGTCGTGGAAGGCGCTCCGCCCCGACGGCACCACGTTCGAAGGCGAGGGCATCAAGCCGGACATCGAGGTGAAGGCCTCGGTCGGCTCGCTGAAGAAGGGCGATCCGGTCATTCGTCGCGCCCTGAAAGACCTGGGTGCGAAGACGCCGAAGAAGAAGCGCAAGCGATGAGCTGTCGCGACGGGCTGATGCACGGTTTGGGCGACGATTGAAGTCCCGCTGGCTGTCCCGGAAGGCCAATGCGCGATCTTTTCCGGGCCGAGCTTGACACCGACGGGGGGGGGGCTAGAATCGTCCGAGAACCCTGCGTGCGGGCGGTCCGCGACGCGGCATTTGTACTTGAAAGGTCCCGGAAAGAACGGGCGGAGGTCAGTCATGGGCACGAGACGGCTTTCGATCACGGCATTAGGTCTGCTGTTGGCTCTTGGCACCGCCACGAGCCTGTTGGCGCAAGGCAACGGCTCCGGCCAGTACCCTCCCGAGGATTATGTCACCGGCGAGCTTCGCATCCGTGCCCGCACCCTGCCGGACGAAAAGCACAGTCAGTTGGTCGAGGTCTACATCTTCAACGGAACACAGGGAGAGTTGGCCAATACCCAGTTTCTGGGCGACAAACAGACCCAGACCTACACAGGCGTCTGTCCGCAGAATCCGTGCATCTTCATGACGCAACTGCAGGGCGGCGCGTTGCAATTGACGGCCGGGGGCGTGTCGACGGACGTCAGCTTTCTCAAGACCGCCTTGACGAACGAATCGGCAGTGAATCACGCCACCGGTCTCGTTGTGACGTGCATCCCCTGGGGGAAGGATGGCACCGAGGCCCACCCGGACGGATGGCCCGGCAAGCCGGGGAGTCCGGAATGCAAGGACGGCGGCAACGGCGGGAAGGGTTGGGGTACCGGGAAGGGCGGTGATGGCGGAACCGGCTATGGTGGCGGCAAAGGTGGAAACGGCGGGCAGGGCGGTTCCGAAGGAGGAAGAGGCGGTAACGGTGGAGGGGGTAACGGTAGCGGAGACGGCGGAGCGGGCGGACGCGGCGGTGACAACGGCGGTAACGGCGGTAACGGTGGTACCGGCGGCGGGTCTGGCGGCAATGGTGGGGATGGCGGAAACGCCGGTGCAGGCAACGCAAACGGCGGTCACGGTGGCGCGGGCGGAAACGGCGGTGTCGGCAATCGTGCGGGGGGGCATGGTGGTTCGGGTGGTGGCGGCAGCGGCACGGGGCACGGTGGAAACGGTGGAGCCGCCGGAAACGGTGGCTCCAGTAATGGCGGCGGCGGTTTCGGTGGAAGTGGAGGCGTAGGTGGCAGTAGCGGGAACGGGGGCCACGGGGGCACCGGCGGGAACGGCGGTGGAGACGCTTCAAGTGGCGGTGCTGGCGGAGGCGGAGGTAACGGCGGCACTAATGGCGGAACTGGCGGCACCGGCGGCAGCGGCGGCAACGGCGGTACCACAGCGGGTGCCGGAGGCGCTGGCGGCGGCGGCGGCAACGGCGGGAATAACGGCAACGGCGGCAACGGCGGCAATGGTGGAAACGGTAGTGGCGGGTTTGGCGGTGGGCACGGTGGGGGCGGCGGGAACGGCGGTGGGCCAGAAGGTGACGGCGGCGACGGCGGCAACGGCGGAAGCGGCGATCCGCCTGGCAGTGGCGGCCAAGGCGGCTCAGGGAATCCGCCCGGCAGCAACGGCGCACCGGGCGGAGGCTGAGAAGAGCGCAACGCACGGTGGGTTTGACGGGCCGGCGCTGGCCGCGCGGCGGAGGCCTGCCAGACGAAATCGCAATAGGGCGTTGCCGAAGCGACGGGGTTTGTTGTCAGCCGCAACCGGTCAGACGAGTTGGATGCCGAGTTCCTTTAACTGCTCCGGGGCCACCTGTGATGGGGCGTCGGTGAGCGGACAGATGGCGCGGGCGTTTTTCGGAAAGGCGATCACGTCTCGAAGGGACGGAAAACCACCGAGCAACATCACCACGCGATCCAGGCCGAGCGCGATGCCGCCGTGGGGCGGGGCGCCGAACCGGAGCGCCCGCAGCAGGAAGCCGAAGCGGGCGGCGGCTTCCTCGTCTGAGACGCCCAGAAGCTTGAAGATCTTCGCCTGCACGTCGCTGCGGTGGATTCGGATGGACCCGCCGCCGAGTTCCGTTCCATTCAACACGACGTCGTAGGCCTTGGCCCGAATCTTCATGAGATCCGCCGCCGGCGGCATCTCGTCGCACTCGGCCCGCAGCAGGTGAAGGTCCTCGTCCTTGGGGCTGGTGAAGGGGTGGTGCATGGAGTAGATGCCGCCTTCCTCCGGGTCGTATCCGAACGCGGGAAAGTCGACGACCCAGCAGAAGGCCCATTGGCCCTTCGGAATCAGCCCGCGGCGCTCCGCAATCGTACTCCGCAGCCAGCCGAGATACTTGCAGACGTCTTCGTCCGTGTCGGCGGCGAACAGGACCAGATCACCCGGCCTGGCGCCGGTGGCCTCGATCAGTTCGTAGACGAGCGTCTCGCTGTCGAAGAACTTGGCGATGCCGGTCTGGACGATCACCTTGCCGCCGTCCTCGGCCACTTTGACGAGCGGAAGCCCGCCGGCGCCGATGCCCTTGACCTCTTCGGCGAGGGCGTCGGTCTCTTTGCGGGTCATGGCGCCGCCGCCGGGTACGACGATGCAGCGGACCGCGCCGCCGGCGTCGAGCGGCTCGCGGAAGACCTTGAAACTCATCTTCTTCGCGACCGCCGAGACGTCCTTGAGGGTCATCTCATAGCGGAGATCGGGCGCGTCGCGCCCATAGACGCGGAGGGCCTCGGCATAGCTGATCCGACGCATCGGCAGGGCGATGTCCACGCCGTGAACGACCTTCATCACCTCGGCGAGACAGGACTCGACGTGCGTCATGACGTTGTCCGGCTGGACGAAGGCCATCTCGACGTCGACCTGCGTGAACTCCGGCTGGCGGTCGGCGCGGAGGTCTTCGTCACGGAAGCACCGGGCGATCTGCATGTAGCGGTCCATCCCCGCGAGCATCAGCAGTTGCTTGAAGATCTGCGGCGACTGGGGCAGGGCATAGAAAGAGCCGTGTTGAAGCCGCGACGGCACGAGGTAGTCCCGGGCGCCCTCCGGGGTCGACTTGTTGAGGATCGGCGTCTCGACTTCCGTGAAGCCGTGGCGGTCGAAATAGTCGCGGATCGTCTTCGTGATGCGATGGCGCAGCAGCAACGCCTCCTTGACCGGCGTGCGGCGGATATCGAGCACGCGGTGTTGCAGCCGCAGGTCCTCGTTGGTGTCGATCTCGTCTTTGATCTCAAACGGCGGGGTCTGAGACTTGCTCAACAGGTCGATGTCAGAGACCACGACCTCGATCTCGCCGGTCGGCAGCTTCGGATTGACCTTGTCCGGGCCGCGGTGGTGGACGGTCCCGCGGGCCGCGATGACGTATTCGCTGCGCAGCGATCGCGCCACCTCGTGGGGGGCCGGGTTGGTGTCGGCGTTGAATCGAAGCTGCGTGATCCCGCCCCGATCGCGAAGGTCGATAAAGACCATGCCTCCGAGGTCGCGGAAGTTGTCGACCCAGCCGGCAAGGAGGACGGTTTCACCGACGTTTCCGGATCGAAGCGCGCCGCAGTCGTGCGTGCGTTCGTGATATGGCAAAGACACACCTATCTCCATTGGCCGTTCCTCACGCCGCGCGGACGCTCACGGGGGTGTCCCGCGATCCACCGCCGTCGGGACCGGCTCTTTCTCATCGGCACGATCCGGCCGGTGCTTCTCGGCAAACCACCGGCGCAGGACCCGCTCGGCGGGCTTGCCACGGGGCGTATAGTTGTAGTCGTCTCGCCCGCCGGTCGTATCGTCCCATTCCCACCAGATGATCCCACCGACGGCGGGCTCGGCGGCCCAGACGCGCAGGAAGGTGCGATAACACGCCGCCTGCTCCGCGTGGCCCTCGGGCGTGGCCTTCTGGTTGTGGTAATAGTTCCAAGCCTCGCTCGCGGCTCCCTCCTGACTGCACCACCCCACTTCGGTGAAGAGGATCGGCCGGTTGACCTGCTTCTGAAACGCCAGGATGTCCGACTTGATCCGCTTCCAGTGGGCCTCGATCTCGCTTTCGGACGGCTTCGGTCCATCGGCGAGCTTGTAGTAGGTCGTCATGCCCACATAGTCCAGTTCGGGCCAAAAGCCGATCTTTTCAGTCTGGTAGTGGTCCCAGTTGGCCGAGTAGCCGAGCTTTCCTCGATAGTGTTGCCGGACCTCCTCGATCAGGCGACGCCAGCGAGCCGTATAGCGCTCGGCCTTGATCAGTTCCGAACCGATCATCAGCACGGCGGTCTGATGCCGTTCGGCGAGCTTTGCGAAGTGGACCATCACCTGCGTATAGCGCCGGAACCAGGCGTCCCAGTTGTGATCCTTGGGAACGATCTGTCCACGCCATTCGTTGTTGCGCGGCTGTTTCAGCAACACGACCGGCATCAGGATGATCCGCAGCCCTTCGGCGCGAGCCAGGTCGCACAGCCGGCCAATGTCCCGGTCGC
>CAYQDV010000166.1:0-2324 GCA_964416295.1 uncultured Planctomycetaceae bacterium | reverse complement strand
GCCGCGCGCGGATCGCGGGCCGCTCGACCCATTTCCGATCTGCGCTGCTCGGTGCACCAGGCCCTCGCGATCGGTATAGGACATCCTTCGGATGTTGGCAAGCGACGGACGAACGTCGCTCGAAATACCGAGCGGCCGGTTTCTTTCAAGGCGGCGGCGGAGGTCGATGCGATCGGCCGCACGTCTCTTCGCCGCGAGGGCCGCTTGCGAACGGTAGGGGGCGATGTTACGATGACCGGCTGTGTTGATCTGCAAAATCGAGTACGCCGTCCGGACGCGCGAAACCGCAACAGACGGCAGGTATTCGCCGCCGACCCGCGGGAGTCGGCTCGGCGGCGTCATCATTACTCCCCATGCATCAGGAAGGAGAAACGACCGATGCGCAAATGTCTCATGCCGACCCTGATTCTTCTCGCGATGGCCAGCGTGGGCTGTCAACACGCCGACCTGCGCGGATACGCCGCGTTTGGAGCTCAGTTCGAGCCGAATGACGCCATGCCATTGTCCGCCGCCGTGGCCCATGTCGATGAGCACGCCGGAAAGCCGGTCTGCGTCAAGGCCAAGATCGGAGAGGTCTGTCGTAAAATGGGCTGTTGGATGCTCTTGACCGACGGTGGACGGGACGTACGCGTGCGCTTCACGGCCAGCGAGAAGTGTACCGACGGATTTCTGCTGCCTCGCAACGCCGCCGGCCACGAGGCCTACGCGGTAGGCGTGCTCAAAAAGGAATCGATCTCAGAAGGCGACGCTCGGCACTACGCCGGTGACGACAACAAGCCGGCAGAGGAGATTGAGCAAATCGTGGGGCCGCAGCAGGTCGTGACGATGCTCGCGACCGGCGTGATGATTTCCGACGGAGACACACTGGAGCCGCCGGTCCGGTAGAAGGGTGGCGGAGGCGCGGGTCCGGCACCGGTCGAGCCGGCCGGCCCCGCGCCGCCTCAGCCCACCGCGCCGTCCCCAAGCGGCTCATTCGTCGCTCGTCAGGGTCGATTGTAGCTTTTCGGTCGGTGCCGTTCGCCGTGGCAGCGGAGGAGGCAGTTGCCGCTGTTCTGCCCCGCGTCGATCCAGAACGCCGTACTGCCGTCGCGGCCGTCGATGAAGCTGATGTCGTAGCCGTTGCGGACGGCGAAGTCGAGATTGATCAGTCCCGGCTCACCGGCGTCGAACGGCGCGTGGGGGTCGTGGCACACGATGCAGGGCGACTTCTTTTTGTCGACATGCTCTTTGTGGCGATTGCCGAAGGCGTTGTTACCTTGGACGATGGCGTTCTCACTGTGGCACGTCCAACACGCTCCGTAATCTCCGTCGCCCGGCGTATAGGGGTTGTAGTCGGCGGTGACATATCGGGCACCGAGCATGGATCGATACGGCGAACCGTGAGCGCTGTGGCATTGGCGACAACTGTCTGAACCCAATTGGACTGCGTGCCGGCTTCCGACAAACGCCGACTTGTCGTAACCGCTCCCCGACGCCGTGGCCGGAAAGGCCACGCCGGGAGGCGCCGTTCCGTCGTGACAGGTCAGGCAGAATGCCTCTCCCGTGCCCGCCCACTGCGTGGCGCCGCCGGCATCCGGGTTTGCCAGCGGAACTGCGGGGCTGGCCGTATGCGGGTTGTGGCAGTCGGTGCACTCGACGCGGGAGCCGGAGGCCTGATCCACCGCGCTGACGTCGTGGCGATACGCCGCGGCAAATGCGGACTGAATGTCTGACGCGGCCGGTCCGTCGGCATCGTGGCAGGTATAGCACATCCCCTCCTCCTCGCGGAGGGGGTCTCCCGCCAGCGGCGGCTGAGAGGCGTCCGCCGGGGCAAGCAGTTTGCGTTTGAGCGAACCGTGTCCCGACGCATGGCAGCCAAACACGACGCCGTTGCCGAAGCAGGTCATCGGCCCCGCCACGCCGCCGGTGTGGTGGGACGCGACAGCCCAAAGTCCGGCATCGATCGGCACCGGCATCACCCCATCGCCGAACGCTGCCGACCCGCCCGCGCCATCGGCGTCATGACAGGCCAGACAGAACGCTTCCAGTTTTGAGGCTTCGACGGCGTCACTCGACGGGGACGCGTCCAAACGGATCACGGCCGCCGGATCGTTCGGACTGTCGACGTTCTTCAATCGCACGCGTCCGAGTTGGTGCCGCGTCATTTCGTGGCACACGACGCAGTCCGCATCCGCGACCGGCGATCCATGGACATGATGACTGGCTAATGCGAACTCGCCGACGACCGCCCGCCGTCCGCCGGGCGGCAGGTTGTCGCCGTTGTCCTGGGCGCTGCTGTTGCAGCCGATGCAGGAAGACTCGAGCGCAAGGAGAAGACCGGCCGG
>CAYQDV010000165.1:0-8289 GCA_964416295.1 uncultured Planctomycetaceae bacterium | reverse complement strand
GTCGCCCGCCATGGCGACGTCGCCGGAATCGAGGTCGTCGGGTTCGACGCGATAGGTGGGTGTCACATCCACGCGCAGGCGGCAGGTCAGGGCGTCGCCGCCGGCGGGTGTGACCGTAAACGTCTCCATCTTTTCCGCGGGCCGGCAGCGCGTTTCGAGCGTCAGGTCAAAGACGACCGACTCAGACGGGCCGACGACGCGGCCGGCATGGGCCTTGTTCACCACCGTGCACGCGCAACTGGTCTCGGTGCGTTCGATGGTGATCGGGTCGTTCGTGGGGTTGCGGAGCGTCACCTGAAACGGGATGTCGATGCCCCAGGGTTGCGGGCCGAAGTCCAGTTCGGTTGGATCGAGCGAGACGGCCGGCGCCAGCGCCGAATGAACGCGCGAGACCCCGGCCGACACCGCGCCGGGGCTGCGTATGCCGAGATAGAACGCCCCGAACGTCATCGCGACGAACGCCGCGACCGCGATGGCAACACGCCGGACCTTCACGGTTCGCTCCCCGTGTCATGGCGGCCAAATCGTTTCAGCGGGGGGGGGACACCTTCGGACAAGGAATTGCAGAGAGGGTAGTTCACTTCGACGCTCCCTGGTTTCCCCCAAGGCAACGCGACGAAACACCGGCTCGCTGTCTATATATTACCGGGCGGGCTTCGGATTGTCAACAAAAAAAAGGGCGGCTTCCTCCGCCCGCCGGCGTGTGGGTGAACGGCCATAAATCATTGTAAACCAGAGGCTTAGGACTGGCCTTGGGCGTCGTCGGCCGCGGGGCGGATCGCGACCGCGCCGAACCGGGTCCAGACACGCGGCAGACTCCTCCGGGGCGCGCCGCAGCGGGCCGTTCCGTGCGAGCTGCTCACCCACCGCCGCGCCGGACGATAAAAACCCCGGTCTCTGGGCGCTCGACGGCCCGGCTTTCGGTTAGAATCAGGACTGGACGGCGACGATCGAGGGAGGGATTGGTCGGGTGTGCGCCCGGCGGGACCGGCTTCGGATCCTTGCGGCAACGGCCCGCGCTGCGACACACGTGGTTTGACGGGTGATGTCGGCATTCTGCCTGCACGTTCCCGGAGCCAGCGCACCGGCGAGACGCCGATGCTACCCATCCATTGAGTCGTGTCGGAACACGGGGTAGCGTCGGACCACCAGGACAGGAGACGGCATAATACGCTGGTCAGGAGATCGGAGGTCGCTCTGCGAGCGGCGGGCGTGCGGGCGTCAGGCCCTGTTTCCGTCGTCGCGGACGCCAGTTCACTCGGGAGACGCCATGTGCGGAATCGTCGCGTACACCGGATATAGACAAGCCAGCCCCATTCTACTCGAGGGCCTCAAGCGTCTCGAGTATCGCGGCTACGACTCGGCGGGCATCGCCGTGCTGCGCGAGGATCACACGCTCGACATGCACAAGTCCGCCGGGCGGATCGCCGTGTTGGAGTCCCATCTCGACGGGACCCGCATCAAGGGGACCTGCGGCATGTCTCACACCCGCTGGGCGACGCACGGGGCCCCGACCGACGTCAATGCCCACCCGCACGTCGACGCCAGCGGCCGCATCGCGCTCGTCCACAACGGCATCATCGAGAATTACCAGGCCCTGCGGACCTACCTCGAACATCGCGGCGTCGAATTCGCCAGCGATACCGACACCGAGGTGCTCGTCCAGTTGATCGGGCACTTCTACAGCGGGGATATCGAGGTGGCCGTGCGGGCCGCCCTGCGCGACGTGCGCGGCACCTACGGAATCGCCGTCCTCTGCAGCGAACACCCCGGCACGATCGTCGCGGCCCGAAAGGGCAGCCCGTTGATCATCGGCGTCGGCGACGGCGAATACATCGTGGCGTCGGACGCGTCGGCGATCGTCCAGCACACGACCCAGGTCATTTATCTGCATGACTGCGAGATGGCGGTCGTCTCTGAGGACGGCTTCCGGACGACCACGCTCGACAACATGCCCGTGACCCGCGAAGTGTCGGAACTGGAGCTGTCACTCGGCGACATCGAACTCGGCGCCCACGAGCACTTCATGCTCAAGGAGATCATGGAGCAGCCCAGCGCGATGGCCGACTGCATGCGCGGCCGTGTGAACGTGGCCGAGGGGCGTATCACACTCGGCGGCCTTGCCAACTACACCCGCGAACTCGTCCGCGCCAAGCGGGTGATCATCACCGGTTGCGGAACAGCCTGGCATGCGGGTCTTGTCGGAGAATACCTGTTCGAGGAACTGGCGCGCATCCCCACCGAGGTCGAATACGCCTCGGAGCTGCGTTATCGAAACCCGATCATCGACGACGGCACGGTCGTCCTGGCCATCAGCCAGTCGGGCGAGACGGCCGACACCCTGGCGGCCCTGCGGGAGGCCCGCGACAAGGGTTCGCTGTCGATCGGCGTTGTCAACGTCGTGGGTTCGACCATCGCCCGAGAGACCGATGCCGGAGTCTATCTTCACGTCGGTCCGGAGATCGGCGTCGCCAGCACGAAGGCCTATATGGGCCAGGTGCTGGTGCTGGTCATGATGGCCCTGTATCTCGGTCGGCGCCGCAATCTTTCCCAGCCGGTGCTGCGCGACTATCTCGATGCCCTGGCGGGGATGCCTGACAAGATCGAAGCCATCTCGCAGCAAAGCGATGCCATCCGATCGGTGGCGCAGCAGTTCAAGGACGCCGAGAACTGGTTGTATCTCGGTCGCGGCTACAACTATCCGACGGCCCTGGAAGGGGCGCTGAAGCTCAAGGAAATCTCCTACATCCATGCAGAGGGCATGCCGGCCGCCGAGATGAAACACGGCCCCATCGCCCTGATCACCGAGAACATGCCCGTCGTCTTCATCGCGACGAAAGACTCGCAATACGACAAGGTGATCAGCAATATCGAAGAGGTGCGGGCGAGAAAGGGCCGCGTCATCGCCGTGGCCACGGAGGGCGACGAGGATATCGGTCGGATCGCCGAGCACGTCTTCTATGTGCCCGCCGTCCCGGAACCCTTGCAGCCGCTCGTGACCATCGTCCCGCTTCAGTTGCTCGCGTATCACGCGGCCGTCCTCAGAGGGTGTGATGTGGACAAACCCCGCAACCTCGCCAAGTCGGTCACCGTGGAATAGCGCCAGACCGGTCGCCCGCGGCGAGCGCGGCGGTCCGGTACCCAGCCAGCCGAGGAGCGCATGAGAACGCCGAAGCATGCCGTGCGACTCTCCGCTCCGGCATGGTCGCCACCGGCTGCGGGTAAGTCGGCCGGGAGTCTCGAAGAGCGGGCCACGCCGTGCCGCCACGTCCCGAAACGAGCTTCGCCCGGATCCGGACCCACTTTCATCTCACCGCCCGCTGTCGATGGACCGATGGGAAGGGCGTTGTGCTGGCGGCTTGCCAGTACTGGGAAAGGGGATCGGAGGCAGGAGAACCACCTCGTGACGCACATGCTGCGAACGCTTTGCATCGGTGGGCTGGCCTTGATCGTCGCGGCCGGCGCCGGTTGCGCTCGGGACCCGGGGGCGGGCCGAATCGCCGACTTGCCGGCCTATTACGGTACGCGTCCGGGACCCATCCGACCGCCACGCGCGATCGTGAAGCGCTGGACGCCCAAGCCCCCATCGGGAAAGCGGGCCGGCTGGATTCCTCCCGGAGGCATATCGGACCGCTGGGAGTGCATCGTCATCCATCATTCCGCCGGTGACCACGACACACCCCGGAGCATGAGGGACTATCACGTCAACGTCCGTGGCTGGGACGCGCTCGGCTATCACTTCGTCATCGGCAACGGTGTCGCCTATGGCGACGGCAAGGTCTTTGTGGGCGAGCGTTGGACGAAACAGATGCACGGTGCTCATTGCAAGACGCCCGGCAACTACTACAACAAACACGGGATCGGCATCTGCCTGATCGGCAATCTGGAGAACCACGAGCCTACGCCCAAGCAGATGGATGCCTTGGCGCGTCTGATATCATTTCTGACGCGGAAACGCGGCATATCATCATCCAAGATCTTTACCCACGGAGGTGTGACGAATCGGACGGCCTGCCCGGGACGCTTTTTCTCGTTGGCAAGGGTTCTGCACACGTTGTCCATGCGGACCGTGTCCGCTTCGTCGCAGTGATCATGATGGAGCGCATCCAGTCACAGCGGCGGTCCCGCCACGACCTTCACACGGCGGCGGGCTATGTCGTCATCATTGCCGTCTGGCTCATGATGGCCCTGTAAGGGCCTGTCCTCGTGTCGAACGTCGAGGCCCGGTAGCGTCCGGCCCCTTTGCCGGAGGAGAGCGAACTGGCCGGGCCACGTCGGCCACGGGGGCGGCCGGCGCACCCTCCGCAGCATCGCTGCGCCTTCCCGCCTGTTGGGCGGTGCCTTCCCTCGTTATAATCCGTGCTGATTTGCTATCGGCACAGACGGGCACGCCGCGCGGTCACGCGACGGACCGCCGCGCCCTGACGAGGGAACCAACGCATGTCATCCGCGACCAATGTTGATCCGTGGGGCACCTTGGGCACGATCGAGGCCGCTGGCGGCCCGGTCCGAATCTATCGGCTGCGAGCGCTTCAAGAGGCGGCCGGCTTCGATCTGGACGCGCTTCCGTTTTCCGTGCGGGTGCTGCTCGAGAATCTTCTTCGCCGTGTCGACGGCCGCATCGTTGGCGAGGACGACATAACAGCCTTGGCCAACTGGAACGCCGCCAAGCCTATGCGGAAGGAACTGCCCTTCATGCCGTCGCGCGTGCTGCTCCAGGACTTCACCGGCGTTCCGGCCGTCGTCGATCTGGCGGCCATGCGCTCGGCGATGGTTCGCCTTGGTGGCGATCCACGGCGGATCAACCCCCTCGTCCCGGTCGACCTGGTGATTGACCATTCGGTGCAGGTGGACGCCTACGGCTCAGCCGAGGCTCTGGGCCTTAACGCGGAGATCGAATTCACGCGGAACCGTGAGCGCTACCGGTTCCTCCGCTGGGGGCAGAAGACCTTTGACGACTTCCGGATCATTCCGCCGGCCACGGGCATCGTGCATCAGGTCAACCTCGAATACCTCGCCTCGGTCGTCACGTGCCGCGAGGTCGACGGTCAGGTCGTGGCCATGCCGGATTCGCTGGTCGGCACCGACAGCCACACGACGATGGTCAACGGGCTGGGAGTTCTCGGCTGGGGCGTCGGCGGGATCGAAGCCGAGGCCGTCATGCTCGGTCAGCCCGTCTATATGCTCACGCCCGAGGTCGTCGGCTGCAAGCTGATCGGTAAGCTTTCCGACGGAGCAACCGCGACCGACCTCGTGCTCACCGTGACCCAGATGCTTCGAGCCAGGGGCGTCGTCGGCAAGTTTGTGGAGTTCTACGGCGAGGGACTCAGCACGCTGAGCCTCGCCGATCGGGCCACACTGGCCAACATGGCGCCGGAGTATGGTGCCACGATGGGCTACGTCCCGGTCGATCAGGCGACGCTTCGCTACCTCGAACAGACGGGCCGGTCCCGCGAGCAGGTGGATCTCGTCGAACGATACACCAAAGAACAGGGCCTGTTCCGCGAGGATGCTGCGCGCGACCCGACCTATACCGACTCGCTGCTGCTCGAGCTGTCGACGGTCGAACCGAGCCTCGCCGGCCCGAAACGGCCGCAGGACCGCATCCGCCTGTCGGAGATGAAGGAGTCATTCGGCGCCACACTGGCCGCACCCGTCGCCAAGCGAGGGTTCGCCCTGACCGACGAGCAACGCGGGCGCACGACGACCTATCAGGACGAGGGCGGCAAATGCGAGCTGGGCCACGGGGCGGTCGTCATCGCCGCCATCACAAGCTGCACGAACACCAGCAACCCGTCCGTCATGGTCGCCGCCGGCCTGCTGGCTCGGAAAGCCGTCGAACGGGGTCTGAAGGTCAAGCCCTATGTGAAGACCAGCCTGGCGCCGGGGTCGCGCGTCGTGACCGATTACCTCAATCAGGCCGGCCTGACGCCCTATCTCGAGCGCCTCGGCTTCCACACAGTCGGCTATGGCTGCACGACCTGCATCGGCAACAGCGGGCCGCTGCCGGAGAGGGTCGCCGCCGCCGTTACCGAGGGAAACCTGATCGCCGCCGCCGTTCTGAGCGGCAACCGCAATTTCGAGGGTCGAATCAGCCCGATGGTGAAGGCCAACTATCTCGCCTCGCCGCCGCTGGTCGTCGCGTTCGCCCTTGCCGGTCGCGTCGACATCAACCTGGCCTCCGAACCGCTGGGCCATGACGCCACCGGCAAGGCCGTCTTCCTGCGCGACATCTGGCCTTCCCATCGCGAGATCGCCGACGTGATCGGGCAGGCGCTCTCGCCGACCTTGTTTACCCGCCGCTACGGCAACGTGCTGGAGGGCAACGAAAAATGGAACCGCATCTCCGTGGACGAGTCAGATGTTTATCCGTGGGATTCAGACAGCACCTATGTTCAGGAACCGCCGTTCTTCGTCGACCTGCCGCCCGAGCCTGCGCCGCTCCAGCCGATCCGGAACGCACGCGTCCTCGTCATGGTCGGCGACTCGGTCACGACGGACCACATCTCTCCGGCAGGGGCGATTGCCCCGGAAGGTCCGGCGGGAGCCTACCTTCGCGAACACGGTGTGGAGCCGAAAGACTTCAACAGCTTCGGCTCGCGCCGGGGGAATGACCGCGTGATGACCCGTGGCACCTTCGCCAACGTCCGCCTGCGCAACCTGCTCGCACCGGGCACCGAGGGCGGCGTGACCCGCTATCTGCCCACCGGCGAACAGATGTCGGTCCACGAGGCCGCGATGCGCTATCGCGAGGACGAGACGCCTCTGATCGTGTTGGCCGGCGCGGAGTACGGCACCGGCTCCTCGCGTGACTGGGCGGCCAAGGGCACGCTGCTGCTTGGGGTCCGCGCGGTCATCGCCGCCGGCTTCGAGCGGATTCACCGGAGCAACCTGGTGGGGATGGGCGTGCTGCCCTTGCAGTTCAAGTCCGGTCAGTCGCGGGAATCGCTGGGCCTGACCGGCGGGGAGATCTACACGATCGACGGCCTGACCGACGACCTGCGGCCGGGGCAGGAGATCGCGGTCGGGGCCAAGGCGCCAGACGGCGACGGTGTGACCCGACGCTTTGCCGTGACGGTTCGGATTGATACTCCTGTAGAATTGGACTACTACCGCCACGGCGGCATCCTGGCCATGGTCCTGCGCCAGCTCCTGAAGCAGCCGTAGCCGGCCCGGCGAGCGGCTCAGCCACCTTCCTTCGCAACCCAGGTCGTGTGATAGTCCTTGTCCTCGACCTCATGGGCGGCCGTCGTGAGGCGCAGTTGCTTGTACGTGTCGCACATGACCGCCAGCTCGCTCGTGCGGTCCGTCCCGATGCTCTTTTCGTAGGTGCCGGGGTGCGGGCCGTGAGGAATCCCCGCCGGGTGCAGACTGATCGACCCCGGCTCGATCCCCTTGCGGCTGGTAAAGTTCCCGTCCACGTAAAACATGATCTCGTCCATGTGTACGGCGGCGTGACCATAGGGGCAGGGAATGGCCCCGTCGGCCCAGTCGACAATGCGGGGCACAAACGAACAGACGACGAATTGGTTTCCGGCAAAGGTCGTGTGGCTCGTCGGCGGCAGGTGAATCTTACCGGTTCGCGGCTTGAAGTCGTGGATGTTGAATGCGATCGGATACACGTAGCCGTCCCAGCCGACGACCTCATAGGGGAAATGGGCGTGCAGGTGGACGGTGAGCACGTCCTCGCGCTTGACGACCAGCTTGTGCGGCGGCCGGCCGTGATTTCGCTCGTCGTAGGCAAGCAGCGTTTCGGGCACGCGGAAGTCGCGTGTGGTGAAGGGCGCATACATCGTGATCTGACCGGCGCGGTTGCGATATTCGTTGGGAATGTCGATGAATTGGCGCCCTTCGAAGACGAGAAACTCGGGGGCGTCGCCCTCCCAGTGGATGCGGTAGGGCGTGCCACGGGGCATGAGAACATAGTCGCGCTCGCGGAACGGCAGAATGCCAAACTGCGTCTCAAATAGCCCGCTGCCCTTGTTCGCGAAGTATAGCTCGTCGCCGTCGCCATTGACGAAGAATCGCGCGCTCGTCAAGGTCGGCTTGCACAGGCCGATGTGGACATCGGCATTGAACATGAGTGTCCGCCGCGCATCGAGAAAGTCGCCGCGGAGCTTGAATGCCGTCGTCCGGAGGTGCCGGCGGTAGAGCGGCTGGTCTTCGAGCGGTTCAAACGGACAGAAGCCGGGGATGGCCAGCTTTTCGACGGCGTTTTCCTCGGTCGGCGGGGTGAGGGAATAGAGAATCGCAAACGCCCCGGTACAGCCCACCCCCGGGCGGCGCCGT
>CAYQDV010000164.1:0-8350 GCA_964416295.1 uncultured Planctomycetaceae bacterium | reverse complement strand
GCGGCGTCCTCGTGCTGGAGGATGGCCGCGGCGAACAGGGCTGCATTTGCGGCGCCGGCCTTGCCGATCGCGAACGTCGCTACGGGCACGCCGCGCGGCATCTGAACAATGGATAAGAGTGAATCGAGACCGTCCAGGGACGTCGTTTCAACGGGGACGCCGAGCACGGGCAATGGTGTCCTCGCAGCGATCACGCCGGCTAGGTGAGCGGCGCCACCCGCCCCGGCGATGACAACACGCACACCGCGGTCCTCGAGGCCGGCGACGTACTCGTCGAGTTGCCGGGGCTGGCGGTGGGCGGAAATGATCCGCACGTCATGTCGGATGCCCAACTCGGTCAGTGTCTCGATGCAGACGTCCATCGTCGGCCGGTCCGACGAACTGCCCATCACGACCGCCACGGAGGGAGATGCCATGGATTGTGTCCTCGCGGTTGTGCTGTCCTGCCTTGCGCGGGGGCGCGGCGTTCTCGATGTTGCCCGGCGGTCCGCCATGATAGGCCGACAACTGCGGTGGGTCTACGCGGCGGGGGAGTGCGCCGACTGAAGCGGTGGTCCGGGCGCAAAAGCGGACGGCCGCTGCGATCGCATCGCGGCGGCCGTCCGTGAATTGTCTCGCGATCTCGAAGGGCGTCGGCGCTAAGCCCGCGGGTGACTGTCGTCGTAGTCCTTCTTGAGCTGTTGCGTCGTCACATGGGTGTAGATCTGCGTGGTGCTGATGGACTGATGGCCAAGCAACTCCTGAACACTGCGCAGGTCCGCCCCGTTATTGAGCATGTGGGTGGCGAAGGTGTGCCGCAGGGTGTGCGGGCTGATCGACGGATCGAGGCCGCACTGAACCAGGTACTTGTCGAGCTTGCGCCGGACGCTGCGGGTGCTGAGTCGCTGGCCGTGCTTGTTGACGAACAGGGCCTGCTGGTCAAACGTCGGACTGCGCGGATCGGCGTTTCGCATGTCGAGATACTTTCGGATGCCGGCGATGGCCGTCGGACCGATCGGCGCGATGCGTTCCTTTCGGCCCTTGCCGCGGACGCGGAGCGATTCGCCGGCCGTGTCGATATCCGGAATATCCAGGGCCACCAGTTCGCTGACGCGCACACCGGTCGAGTACAGCGTCTCGAGGATCGCGCGGTCTCGCGCCCCGAGCAGCGTCGTATCGTCCGGCGTTGTCAGCAACTGTCGCACCTGCTCGATCTCGAGGAACTTGGGCAGATGCCGTTCCTGCTTCGGCGTCCGGATGGTCGCCACCGGATTGGACGTGATCATGCCGCGCCGCAGACAGAACTTGTAGAAGCTGCGGAGGGTCGCCAGCTTGCGAGCCGTTGTGGCTTTCGAATACTCCCGCTCGTGCAGGAACGCCAGAAACGCCCGGATCTGGTCCGCCGTCACGTTGAGCAGACGCGTCCGGATTTCGTCCACGGTCGTCTGCGTCGCCGTGGTGGCCGGAGCCGTCACGACGGCCGTGTTGCCGGACCCCCCATGAGGGGGGGCTGCGTAGCCGCCCGTCGAGGAGCCTTGCGGAGGTCGCATGGTTCCAGCGACGGCGCTTGCTCCTCCGACGAGGAACTGGCTGAACTGATGCAGATCAGCCGCGTAACACTTTCCCGTATGCGGGGAGAAGTGGCGCTCATAGCGCAGGTAGTTCAGAAAATCGGTGATGAGTGGATGCTCTTGACTCATGATCGCGAGACTCTTCCCGGCGAAATCCTTCTGCGTACCAACCGCAACCTGGCTCGGGCACATCCCGCGGCCCACCCACCATCACACAGGTACCGACGCCGTCTCGGGGTCAATCGATCCGGCGTCTCTGCGAACAACTCCATTCGCAGGCGATCCGAAAACCGGCCCGTCAGGACCGGGGTTCATCCAATTCTAATTCTATGCGCCGCCCCATCTGATAACTCAGGACCGCGGCGTCAAACCAGTCGAAATCCGTGTCGTCATCCCCGGCCAGGTTCGCGAACGCGCCGATCACGTCGGCCTCGCACCCCGGGCGGTATCGGAAGACGTACCGGTGTCCCCCCTTGTCTAGCGAAAGCTGTCTCAGGGAATCCAATTCGGATCCTCCACGGTCGCGTCCGCCAGGACGAGGCTTCCACGGGACTGCTGCTTCATCAGTCGGGCGATGGCGTCGTGCCAGCAGAACCGCAGAAACAGCTTCTGAACCTTGAGATACTGCCGCCAGCCATACGGGTTTTCATCCGAGTTCCGTGATCGGGCATAGCGGCGGACGGCTCGCGCGACATCGTCGTGCGACGCGTTATAGACCTTTTGAATCTGCCCGACGGGCAGGAGTGGGTCGGCCATCTCCGTGACGGCCAGGGGTCTGGGCGCCCGGGACGCCTCTACGACGTCAAACGTCGGGACTTCGCCGGGCTGCAAGGCATAGATCTGTACGGCCGCTCCGACGATCGGCGTGTAGGCGTCATACTCCGTGACGCCGGCGACGATGATGGCATCGGCGCCGATGGCGTCGGCGATGCGCAGGGCGTGCGCCGGTGATTCGATCTGGCTCTTGCCCTCGGCGGCGAGGGCCGCCACCACCCGGCTGACCGGAAGCACGGCCAGCCCCTCGACCGAGCCGAACTCGGACGCCAGCAAGTCAGCGGCCTGCACGGGGTCCAGATCGAACTGTCCGCTGAAGTTCAGGATTGGCGCCACGGCCACGCTGAATCCCGGAGGGAACGGGCTGGTGACCGAGGTCGTCCCGTGATGCAGGGAGCAGCCCGGCACCGACACGGCGACGATCGCCGCCATGGCCCCGCTCAGCCGCGATGTTCCGCTCGGTCTGATCACGTCCCGTTGGCCCTCACTTCGCCGCCGTCGAAACGACCGACGGCGGTCTCCGTCACTGTCGTGGATCGCTCGTCGTCCACCGTCTTGACCGGGGGTTCCGGCAAGGGCGGACGGAACGGCCGAACGCTCCATATGGTCTCGGTTTTATCGAGCCGTCGCGTGAAATAGATTCTGTCGTCGCTGGCCCAGGAAGGAGAGTAGCTCTCGTTCCGCGTATCGGTCAGGAATTGCAGGCCGCGTCCGTCGGCATCGACGATGCAAATGCGTGAGGTCGGCAGGGCGTCGGGGCTGTTGTCGGCCGGCCCGAAGGCCGGCGGCGGATCGTGCTCGACCGCCGTGAAGGCGATCTGCCGGCCGTCGGTCGACCAGGCCGGCGCGATCATCGCGGCCCGGGGGCTGCTGGCGATCTCGGTGGGGAAGCGGGGTTCGCCGGCATTGTAATCGATCGTCCAGATGCTGAACCATCGACTGCCGCGCTGGCGGGCTCGCTGATAGGCGATCTTGGTCCCCGTCGGCGACCAAGCCGGAAACATTCCCTCGCCAATCAGTCGCCGGACCCCGGGGCGGCCCAGCTCGGCCACCCAAAGCTCGCCGCGGCTCTCCTTCGGATTGATGCGGCAGTAGACGAGGCTTCGTCCGTCGGGCGACCAGCTCGGATGTAACTCCGGCAGCAGGGCGTTCGAGATCTGCATCGGATTCCGGCCGTCGGCGTCGACGACCCAGATGTCCCAGTTTCCGCTGCGATCACTGGTAAAGGCGATTCGCCGGCCGGTGGGGTCGAAGACCGGCTGGGCATCGTTGGCCCGCGCGTCGGTGATCTGCGTGATCGTGGCGCCGTCGATCGACTTTCGATACAAGTGACTGAAACGCGAATGGCGCGTGGACGCGAAGACGAGTTGCTCGCTCGTGGCGGAAAGCGCGGGGTCGAAGTCCGCTCCGTCGACGGTGAATGTGTGCTGCTTGACGCTCGCCTCGGCCCGCCCCTCGAAGACGACATCGCGTTCTGCGCCGTTGTCGCCGAAGAGCCGGAGGTCGCGGTTCGTGTCGATCGGGCCGGCCCGAACCGTCGTGGCTGCGGGAGCGCCCGTGGCGTTGCCGACGTGGCCGGCGGTGCCGTTCATTGCACATCCGCCGACGCAGGTGACGCCCGCGGCGATGGATGCAAACCGAATCAATCGTGGACTCAAGGGCATGCCCGTTCAATGCTCCCGAACAGACCCGGCCACCCGAGCAGGTACGCGGGGTTTTGCCGGTGTCTCGATGTTCTGGAGGGCTTATCGGTTCCGCACCCGGGGAGAATCACGTTACGGGTCGCAGATTCACGTGTGTCTTTCTGTCCGATAAGCCGCCGCTCCTCTATCGACGTGGCGCGGCGAACGACTTGAACCCCGGGAGCGCGCTCGCCGGCGCGTAAGCTGTTTGCGGAATTGACGTTAATACGCCGGCATCGGGCGCAGCGATCCGGCGAACTCCGCGCCTGTGGCGCAACAACCGCCTGAGGCATCGGTCGCGTGGGATCGACGCCAAGGCAGCGGCGGGCAGCCGGATCGGACCTTTCTTACGGACTGGAGGATTGCGCGGCGAGCGTGTCGATCCGCGCGAGCAAGCGTTTGGCGCCCTTGTTGTCAGGCTTGGCCTCGAGGACCTTGCGCAGGCGGTCCCGGGCGGTCTGGAGGGCGCCGGCTCCGCCGACGTCGATTTCGAGTTCCGCCATGAACACCTGCCATTCAGGCTCCGGCTCGGCGGTCATCTCGAATGCCTTCCGTGCGGTGTCGTAGGCCTCAAACATATTAAGTCTTTTGTCTGCTTCCGAACGGTCCCGCATCGCCCGGGCGATTGCCATGGCGATGGCGGCGCTCTCGGGTTCGCGCTCGGCCCGTCTTCGGTGAATGTCGACGAGCAGCTTGTAGGCCGACTGCAACACCTCGAGCCTTTCCTTGTCGAAGGGATTCTCGCGGAGTTCGACCTCCGTGCGGCGGATGGCCGCATCGGTCGCCGTGACGGCGTCCGGCCACGCTTTCGGATCGTTGGTCATCGCGATGACTTCCGCGTAGCGGAACAGCACATGGGCGTCATTCTTTGACAGGTCGCGGGCCTCTCGGGCGTGGCGGACGGCGTCCTTGGGTTGGTTCAAGGCCCGTTCGGCCGTCGCGAGATCGATGAGGATGTCGGCCTTCACCGCCCGATCATTCTCCTGCAGCGGCGCGAGCGGCGCGGCCGCCCGCAAGGACCGAGACGCCTGTCGATACCAGCGGGACCGCAGATAGACTCGTCCGATCGCCGCAAGCCCTCGATAATCCACCTTGCCTGTCGCTGTTCGGTTGTATCCGTCCAGCACGCGGATGGCCGCCTCCGGAGGGCTTGAGACCGATTCGAGCAGCAGGAGACCGCGCACCAGCCGGAGTCGATCCATGCTGGGCTTCACGGCCTGGGCCTGTTCGGCCAGTTTCGCCGCTTCCTCGAACTCGCCCGCGTCGATCTTCCGGATCGCTTCCTCGATCAAGGCCCTCGGATCGACGATCTTCGCCGGTTGATCGCCGGCGGCGGCGGGCGTCTGGGCTGTGACCATGCCGGCGGCCATGAGCCACGGCGACGTGCAAAGGACGAGCATCCAGCTACGAAGAATCATCGCGAACGACCTTTCCGATCTTGTCCGGCCAACCGCCGCGAAGCCCTCCTCCCGCTGCCTCTCGCATTGCTACGCCACGGGGCGATGCAGGTTCGTTCGCTCGGTGCCGATGACGCCACAGGGATTATCGGGAGAGACCGCCGGCGACGCCACAAAACGACCGCCGGTGGCCGGTTTCCGCACCTCGGCCCGGGCCGGCACGCCCGCGCGATGTCAGGGAATGTTGATCCGAAACGTTGCCGCCTGGCGCCCCCGAGCGACCCGCGCGGTCAGGGTCAGAACCCTGTCCTTGGCGGGTCTGGCGAGGGTGAGAGAGGCCTGGCTCCCGGCCGGCACGAGATTGTCCACTGGCAGTTCGATGGCTGCGCCGGCGGGCAGCGCACCGCATCGCTCGGCGTGTGCGGCAACCCATTCCTGCCCTCCCGCCAGCAACTGGGCGGCGCGGACCTCGAGATCGGTCGCCCGGGCCGACCGCGTGGTGCCCACGAAGTAGCGCGCCAGCACCGCGAGCGTGATCCCGATCAGACCGATCAGCACGATGGCCATCACGACGGTGTAGGCGCGCCGGGCATATCGGCTCATGATGCGCCTCCTGCCGCCAGCGCGGTCTCATACCGCCGCGTCCGACGATGGCCCGTGCCGTATTGTGTCAGCGAACTGAAGCGCACCCGCAGAAGCTGCGCCGGGGCCTGCTCGCCGGCCGTCAGCGAGAGCTGCATGTCAACCATCGACCATTGACGCGTCGTGCCGTCGGCCGCGGTTCGCACCAGCGTCTGGGTGGGCGGGGCCGAACGGCGGGTCGTGTTGTTCGGCCGGCGATACAGCGGGACCACCTCGTGAATGTGATACCGGACGATGCCGCGCGTGGTGTGCAACCGGAGCGCCGCCACGTCGATCGGAACCCGCAGGGATTGTGACGCGTCGCCGCGGGCAACGTGAATCGCGCGCTTCGCTGACGGGGAATAGTCGGCGGGCATCGAAGTCGGGCCGGGTTCCCATTCGATCCGTGTCGTGCGGGCCAGGTCTTCGCGGAGATGGCGGAGAACCGATCGCATGACGGCGTGCCGATTTGCCTGAAGGCCGATCCGGCGCTGGGTGTCCATCTGGACTTGGATGCCCCAGAACGCGACGCCCGCGATGAGGGCGAAGAGTGCGATCGCGATGACGACTTCGACCAGCGTGAAGGCCGGACGTCGCGTGCGGGAGGGCGTTGGTCTCATCGGCGTGGCTCCCGGACGTAGGCATCCACGTCGGTGTGGACGCGTCTGTCGCCGAAGACGTGGACCTCGACGCGAACCGAGACGCGTGTGAAGCCCGCCCATTCGCCTTCGCCGGGCCGGCGGCTCATGTCGATGGTCATGTCCTCGAATCGGCGGTGGAGTTCGTCGGGCCTCGGCGAAACGCCGGCGCGGAGTTCGTTCAGGACGGCCTCTGCCGCGAGCGCGGCGCGCTGACGGGCGAGGACGAGGTCGGTGTTCTCGGTGAACTGCGTCAGGGCCGTCGTGAAGAGGGTGAGGGCGCCGACGACGAGAACGATCGTGACAACAGCCTCCATCAAGATGACGCCGCGTTGGTGCCGGTCTGGGTTCATGGGCGGTCTAGCCTATCTGGGAGATCGTATCGATGATCAACTCGCGCAAAGCGGCGAAGAACGCGACGCAGAACAGCCCGACGGCGGCGGCCATCACGAGTGTGGCGACGAGCCACGCCAGTTGGCCCGCCAGCGTCCGCCACCGGCGAGCCAGAAAACCGTAGTAACTCGCCGCGTGGTGCAGGGGGGCATCGAGGTCGCCGTCGCGAACGCCGACGGCGATCGCGCGTTGCAACATCTCCGGAACGCCGCACGCCCGGCCTGCCTCGGGAGCCGCCGCACCGCGCCGGATCCGGTCCGCCCAGCCGCGGAGTCGTTTCCGCCAGACCCAGTTGACGTCCAGCTCGGCGGCCCGGTCGATCGCGTCGGCCAACGGCCAGCCCGCGGCCGCCGCCAGCCGGATCGAGGGGATCGATTCGGCGCAGGACTCGGCCCGGACGATCCGTCGAAAAGGCCAGGCGTACCACCGGACATAATCCGCGGCGATCTGCGTCCGCCGCAGCCGGTCCGCACGCCGCGGAACCAAGCGTGTGACGCCCCACGTCGCGACCGCCGCGGGCAGCAAGGCCAGCGCCACGAGGAACACGCCGAATGCCTGGCCGTACCACGTCGTTGGCGCAGCAGTCGTAAAGGGATTGGCTGCGAAGACTTCCGTAGTGATCAGCGGCGGCGTGGTGTCGAAATCCATGTAAATCGTTGTGAACCGCGGAAGCACGTAGTAACTGAACAGGAAGAAGACCGTGGGAAAGACAATCGCGATCACCCCGACATAACCCCAGCGCGCCTGCCCGCCGGAGGTCTGCCGAGGGCGCCCCGCGCCGCGCTCGTTGATCTCCGCCAGCGCCGACGGGAGCGTGCCCGCTCGCTCCGCCGCGTGGAGGATCGACAGCGGCAGCCCCGGACAGACCGGATAGGCCCGGCGCAGCGCCTCCGACAGTGGCAAGCCGGCCTGGAGCAGGCGGCTCGCGCGCGTCAGCGAACGCCGGGTCACGCCCGTTTCGCCGGCGGCGGCGAATTGCAGGGCCATCGGCATCGGCATGTTCTGGCGGACGATCAGGCCGAGGTGTTGAAAGAGGATGGCCGTCCGCAACTGATTCCGCATTCGCCCGGCGTGGACGCAACCCGCCACCAAGACGCAGAACGCGATAAAGGCACAAAGGATCAGGACTGGCATGTTGCGTCCGATCGATTCATTCTCACCAGTGAACCGTTAACCCTGAATCTTCGGGCTGCCCAGCGGGAGGGCGAGGCTCCTGCCGAGCCTGCTGCTCTCATTCGTCCCGGCTCTCATCCGTCTTGGCTCTCACTCGTCCCGGCTCTCATCCGCCCCGGCTC
>CAYQDV010000163.1:4630-8365 GCA_964416295.1 uncultured Planctomycetaceae bacterium | reverse complement strand
CGCGCCGCTAAAGCCGGGAACGGCGCCGCTTCACCGTCGTCAAACGGGGTCCTGCCGGCGCGGGCCACAGCCCACGGCGGAGGCTATGGTCTGTGGGCGCTGGCCCCCGCCATCGTCGCGATCGTCGCGGCAATCGTCACGCGGCAGGTGATCATCGCGCTGATACTGGGGATTCTGACGGCCGCCGGAATGATGTTGCACCTCGGCGGCGACCACAACCCCCTTCACACCATAACGTTCGCTACACAGACATACTTGCTCGGCGTTTTGGCTCCGCTGGAGGAGTCGGGCGCAGGCGTGGATTTCAGCCACTTGAAGATACTGACCTTCACGCTCGTGATAGGGGGCATGGTGGGAACCATCCGGGCCAACGGAGGCACGGCGGCGCTGGTCGCGCGACTGACACGCCGGGTCCGAACGCGCGAGCAGGGGCAGTTGCGGGGGTTTTTGGCGGGGATCGTGGTCTTCTTCGACGATTATGCGAACGCCCTGATCGTGGGGCCGGCGATGCGGCCGATCTTCGACCGGCTACGACTGAGCCGCGAGAAACTGGCCTATGTCGTGGACTCAACGGCGGCCCCGGTGGCGTCCATCCTGATCGGGACGTGGCTGGCAACGGAGATCGGGTATATCCAGGATGGGCTGAACGCCTTGGGGGACGGCGTGCCGGCATTCCTGGCGGGGATGACCGGCACAAAGGCGTTCTGGGCGAGCATTCCTTACCGCACGTATGCGCTCCTGGCATTGGTGATGGTGTTCTTCGTTGCAATTACCGGGCGGGATTTCGGGGGGATGCGGACGGCGGAGGCACGGGCCGCGGGCGGGGCGCCGGACGCCTCCGGCGGCTCGGAGTCGGGCGAGACTGGAGCGAGGGACGGACGGGGATGGTGGCTCGGGGCGGTTCCGGTGGTGGTGCTGGTTGGGATGACCGTGGGGCTGATGGTGTGGACGGGCTGGCAGGCCGTGCAGGAGGACCCAGCAAAGGCGGCGGCGATCTCGTTCGAGGATGCCGGCCATATTCGGGACAGCCTGGTGTCGATCCTGGGCGTCGCGGACTCTTATGTGGCGTTGCTCTATGGCTCGCTGGCGGCGGTGACGGCGGCGGTGGTGACGACGCTGCTGGCCGGGGCGCTGCCGCTGGGCAAGACGATGGAGGCGGTGACATCGGGGATGAGCCGGATGTTTGCCGCGTGCATCGTCTTGGTGCTGGCATGGGGGCTGTCGCAGGGTGGCAAGGATCTGGACCTCGGAGGGGCGGCAAGCGCGTTCCTGAGTGACAAGGTGGCGTCCGGGGCGTTTTCGGCCGTCTGGCTGCCGACGGCGATTTTCATCTCGGCGTGCATCGTGTCCTTCGCGACGGGCACGAGCTGGGGGACGATGGGAATCCTCTGTCCGGCCACGGTGACGATTTCGGCGTCGGTGCTCGGCTCGTTGCCGGCGGAGCAGGCGTTGCCGCTCTTTTACGCCTCGGTGGGGGCGGTGCTCACGGGGGCGGTTTTCGGCGACCACTGCTCGCCGATCAGCGATACGACCGTGTTGAGCGCGATTGCGAGCGAGTGCGATCTGGGCCGGCACGTCTGGACCCAGATGCCCTACGCGCTGGTCGTGGCGGTCGTGGGTGTATTGTCGACCGACGTCTTGAGTTATTCGCTGGGGCGCTGGGCACCGACGTTCTACACGGACGTCTGGTCGGCGAGCGGCCGGAGCCAGTTCTACGGCCTCGCCGTCGGAGCAATCGCGCTGGGGGTGATCGTGTTCCTGTTCGGGCGAAGGCCGAAAGCCGAGACGCCGAAAGCAGCCAGCGCGGAGACGGCATAGCACTGAAGGTGGGCGATCCCCACCCTACCGATTCCGGCTTATTTGAGGTTCTCGGGGTTCAGCGGCTTGAGGTCTTCCGTCACGAAGAGACCGTCCTTGCGAATCAACTCACCGTCGAAATAGATCTCGCCGCCGCCGGCTTCCGGCGTCTGGAGCATGACCATGTCCCAGTGGATGCCGGATTGGTTGCCGTTGGGGGCCTCGTCATAGCACATTCCGGGCGTGAAGTGGATGCTGCCGGCAATCTTCTCATCAAAGAGGATGTCTTTCATCGGCCGGGTGCAATAGGGGTTGAAACCGATGGCGAACTCGCCGACGTAACGGGCGCCGGCGTCGGCGTCGAGGACGCGGTTGAGGCCGGGTGTGTTGGTGCTCGTGGCGGCCGTGACGCGGCCGTCGGTGAATTCGAGACGGATGTCGTTGTGTGTCTCGCCGCGGTAGATCGTCGGGGCGTTGAAGTGGATGACGCCGTTGGCGGATTCACGCACCGGGGCCGTGAAGACCTCGCCATCCGGGATGTTGAGTTTGCCGTCGCAGCCGATGGCGGGAATGCCCTTGATCGAGAAGGTCAAGTCGGTGTCGCCCGGGCCGAGCAGCCGGACGCGGTTGGTCCGTTCCATGCGGGCGATCAGGGGTTTCATGGCGCGGGCCATTTTCGCGTAGTCCATGGTGCAGACGTTGAAATAGAAGTCCTCGAAGGCCTCGGTGGACATCTCGGCCATCTGGGCCATAGCAGGATGGGGCCAGCGGAGGACGACCCAGCGAGTCTTCTTGACGCGGACGTCCTGGTGGACGCGCTTCCAGACGGTGTTTTCATAGAGGGCCTGCATGTCGGACGCGACGTCGGAAAGCTCGCTGATGTTGTGGTTGCCACGCGCTCCGATGTAACACTGGACCTGCTCCATGCGTGCCTGCTCGATGTCGGCGATCAGGTCCCAGCCGGCCCGCGAGCCGTGGATCATCAGGGCGCGTTTGATCTCGTTGGATTCGAGCTTGACCACGGGCACACCGCCGGCCTCACGGGCGAGGCGGATCAACTCGATCGTGAAGGCGTTGGGGATATCAATGGCCTCGATGAGGATCTTCTCGTCCTTGGCGAGGGCGCAGGAGTAGTTGATGAGAACGTCGGCGAGTTTCGTGATGCGCGGGTCGATCATGGGGCTTGTCTCTCCTGTGTGGGGCGTGCGGGGCTACTCGCGGTCATGATACGCGATCGGCCACGGCGCGGCTACACCGACGCGCACCGCGAACAAACGGAACCCGCTGATGGCGCTGACGTGGCCGCGATCATCAACAAGGATCAGGCAGTGCGTGTCGTGCGATCGGCATGCCGCCGGCTGCGATGGCGGTGCCACACTCGGAACACGTGCCGCTGACGTTCTCGGTCAAGTCGGCAATTCAGCACCCGCCGGTCTATATGGAAGCTGCCGGCCGTGATGCCCGATACAACCCGGGCGCCGCCGTGCCCTGCATGTGTATGACGGATTCCTCTCAAGACCCCACGGCATCCGCGGGCTCGGTCTTGATCACGGCATCCTCAATGATCACGGGAAAGAAATAACCCGCGCCGATGTCCTTGTCGACGCCGAGCGTTCCCTCAACGATGACGGTGGCGCCGGGGGCGGCGTAGCCGTCGACGGACGTCACGGTCAGGTCGTTGCTGCCGGAATCGCCGGTGCCGTCCTGAATGTGCAACCAGTTCTTGCCCATGATTCCGCGATTGGCCTTGACCACCCGTCCGCGCAGGCGGACCCGCTTGTCGACAAGGTCGGTCTTGCGCGCGAAGAGTTCGGCGACGGTCTGGCCCCCGGCGACTTTCACGATCTCGCCGGCCTTGACGGCAACGGGCGATGGCGTGCCGGATGATCCGCCAGCATCGCCGATGGCGGGATGGCCGGGCGGCAGGCCGGGCGTGGG
>CAYQDV010000163.1:0-4530 GCA_964416295.1 uncultured Planctomycetaceae bacterium | reverse complement strand
GGCCGGGCGTGGGCTGCGATGCGCCACCGACCACCGCCCTTGCCACGAACAGGATTTCATCGAAGGTCCGGTCGAGCGTATTGCTGTGAAAGTCCTTCATGGGCATCGCCCCGGCGAGGGTCACCGTATCGCCGACGGCGACTTTCATCTGCGTCGCAGCCACCCATACCTGGCTGCGGTCGGTTTCCACCCGCATGTAGGTGTAGCCTCCGGAATCCATCGTCTCACGAACGGTTCCCCGCAATGTTTGGGGGCTTACGGCGACCGCCGGGGGCGCGGTGGGCGGCGTATTCGCCACGGCCGGCGGACTCTCCGGTTCCTGGGCGTGCTGAGCGGATTGACGACGGTCGTACTCTGCGGCCGTCTGCGGCTTGTTGTCGCCGCTGCAGCGGACGAACAAGGCCAGAGCCGTCAGGCCGAGCAGAATCGGGCGACACCTTGTCATAGCTGTCCCTTCTCAATATGGGCACCGCGCGGTGCGAGACAAATCCAACGCGTATCCGCACCCTCCTGCCGATCGCATCGCGGCACGACTACGTTGGTCATGGTGGTCCGGACGATCTCAATGGACCGCCGTCGGGACCAGAATTCGGAGACGTGATTCTAACGGTCCGGCAGTCCCCTGTCATGGGCGTTCCTCATCGATCGCGGGGCGGATCGTAATCCGGGGGCCGGAGAACTCCCGTCACGAGCCGTTTCGATCCGCGACGGAGGAGGCCGAATCGAGAACTCAGCGACAGCGTACAGAGTGCCGAGGAGAGTCAAGACCGAGATCAATGTGCATACGCCGTAGAGCGTTTTAGTCGCCTCAACGGCCACGAATCGGTAGCCGCGCCATCGGGCCCACCGCGTTCCCACCAAACCAAAGATCCATGACCAGTGCAACATGACGTGAAGCAGAATATTGAGACAGAATAACGCCAGGCAGCCGCCGTGCACCTGGGTCCACCGGTCGTAGGTCCAGCCCCACAGAGTCCAGCCTTGGGCGACACCCGCCGGCGGAAACACGAACTGCAGAATCGTCGCGGTCCAAACGACCGACAGCAGAAGCAGCAGGAGTGAACCGTCAACGAGGAAGTTCAGGGTGGCCCGCGAGGTCTTCCGGGCCTCCGGCCGGCGCCGGCCAGCCTCGGGCCGGGCTGGAGCGACCGGCAGCTCGGCGAGATGGGGTTCGGTCTGGTGCATGATTCCTGTCATCAGAACCTTGTGAGGAGGTCGGCACCGCGTAGTGTAGCATCGGCTGTGATTCTCGGGGGGCTGCCGTCAGGTCCCCGACCCTTGATCGCATCGGACCGAGGCGGGGCTGGATTGCGGCAAAAACTTCTTGACGCGGAGGAACCGGTCCGTGTACTGTCCGCTCGTGGGACAGCCGCCCGCCGTGTGCAGGCGGCGAAACGTTCGGTACAGGGCCGGGAACCGGCATGAGTCCGGAAGACAAAAAAACCGAGCTTCAGCGCCTGCGAGCGCGGGTTTCCGAACTCGAGGTCGAATTGACCGCGGGTGGCCGCAGTACGCCGTGGTCGCCCAAGGGCTACTACACCACATACCACATTCTCGCGGGCATGGTTCTCGGCCTGATTGCGGCGGCCGCAAGTCTGCTGCTCAACATCATCGGCTCGTCCATGGTTCACGGAGACCCCCTGCTGCTGATCAAGATTTATCTGACCTTTCCCCTGGGCGCAAAGGCCCTGGAGGCGGCGAGCGGGTTTGCTTTGGCAGCCGGCTGTTTCCTCTACCTCGGCACCGGCATGATCGGCGGCATTCCGTTTCACCTGATCCTGAGCCGGTTCTTTGACAACTCGAAGACATCGGTCCGCTTCGCCATCGCGAGCGTCCTCGGTATCGGCGTCTGGCTGGTCAACTTTTATGGCATTCTGATCTGGCTGCAACCGTTGCTGATACACGGCAACTGGATCGTCGAGCAGATTCCATGGTATGTCGCGGCATTCACGCACATGGTCTTCGGATGGACGATGCTGCTAGTCGATCAATGGGGCAAGTTCGTCCCACGTCAACATCAGGCACCTGTGGGAGAGGCCACGTGAGCCGAGTCGCCTGCGCAACAATCGTGCTGTTGGCAGTCTTGAGCACAGCGGGATGTCGTGCCCGGGAGGGCGGCGAGGACGTCGACACGTCGCAACCTTCGGAATTCGGGTTTCAGACCAGCATCAAGACGTCCAAGGTGGAGGAGGGCAAAATCGCCTACCGCCGCCACTGCATCGGCTGCCACGGCATTGAGGGCGACGGTAAAGGCGAGGCGGCCAAGTTTTTCTATCCCAAGCCCCGCAATTTCCAGAAGGCCAATTTCAAGTTCAGTTCCACGCGGTCCGGGCGGCTTCCGACCGATGCCGATCTGAAGCGAACGATCAAGAACGGCCTCAAGGGGAGTGCGATGCCGCCGTTCGATCTGTTGCCCGGACGAACGGTCGACGCCCTTCTGGCCTATATCAAGACTTTTTCCCCGAAGTGGGAGGAACAAGACCCGTCGCCGCCGATCCCGATCGTCGATGACCCGTATCGGCCATTGGCGGACAAATCAGAAGCGATTGCCCGCGGCGCGAGAATCTTCCACGGCTATGCAAACTGCTGGTCCTGCCATCCGGCCTACGTCGATCTCGACGCCCTCAACGGCCATCGAACGGCGCTCGGCTTTCCCACATACGAGTACGTTCGAGACAACTTCCACCAGTCGGCCGGCAAGCCGAACGCGGAAGGCGAAATCATCTTCCCGCCGGACTTTCGGCGAGATCACGTCCGCTCCGGTGCGAGCGTGGACAACCTCTACCGCTCGATCGCTTCGGGGATCACAGGGACGGCCATGCCGACTTGGGTGGATTCGATGTCGGTCCCGGGCCGGGCCGAGGGCGATCCGCCGGTGATTCAACCGTCGGACCTGTGGGCCATCGCGTATTACGTCCAGAGCCTGATCGCCAGCCGACCCGCCCGCCTTGCCGAGGGCACATTTCAAATTCGCGACCGGCGAAAGACCATTTATCTTCACGGCGAGCCGCCGCCGGTAACACCTCCGCCGGAACCGGACATGGACGAGGAAGAGGACTTTGATTTCGACGAGTCCTGAGCAGCCGTCTAGGAAAGCACGATGACACAAGTGGTTTCAGTGACAACCCATAGCGCCGGCACAAACCTGTCGATCGATGTCGACCGGCTCGTCAATCGGCCCCTTGTGTTGTGGTACTTCATCGCGAGCCTGACGTTCCTTTTCATCGCGATGCTGGCCGGGTTGTTGTTTTCCATGCAGCTCCTTCAGCTCTATCCCTTCCCGGGCGTGGAGCTGTTGTCTCCGGGGCGCTGGCGGATGATTCACACCCAGGGCGTGGCATACGGCTTCATCGCGAACGCCTTCCTCGGCGCCCTGCACTGGGCCGTGCCGCGGTTGACGCTTCGCCAGGTCCTCAGCTTCCGACTGTCGTGGTTCATCTTCGGCGCGTGGCAGTTTGTTGTGCTGGCGACGGTGGCCGGCATCATTGGCGGCCAGGCCCAGGCGCTGGAGTGGGGAGAAACCCCCGTCTGGATCGACCCGCTGGCCCTCGTTGGGTTGATTCTGGTTGCGATCAACTTCCTGCCTCCGATTTTCTCGATCAAGGGGCCGATGTACGTCTCGCTGTGGTATTTCATCGCAGCGTTCATCTGGACCATCCTGGTCTACGCCATGGGCAACTTTCTGCCCGAATACGTCATGACCGGGGCGGCGGCCGGGGCCATCGGCGGGTTGTTCATCCACGACCTCGTCGGCCTGTTCGTCACGCCCATCGGCTGGGGCCTCATGTACTACTTCGTACCGATCATTCTCAAGAAGCCGATCTGGAGCCATGGGTTGTCGCTCGTGGGCTTCTGGGGATTGGCTTTTTTCTATCCGCTCAACGGCATCCACCATTTCCTCTACAGCCCGATCCCCATGTTTCTCCAATACGGTGCGGTCATCGCCACGATCGCCGTCGAGTTTGTCGTCACGACCGTCGTCATCAACTTCTTTGGCACGATCGTCGGACGGGGCGACGCCCTGCGGACCTCGTTGCCGATCCGCTGGTTCTACATCGGCATGGTCTTCTACTTCACCACCTGTCTGCAGTGCGCCTTTCAGGTCACGCTGACGTTCCAGAAGATCATCCATTTCACCGATTGGGTCGTCGGACATGCCCATCTGGTGATGTTCGGCGTGTTCGGGTTCTGGATCCTGGGCTTTATGACCTACCTGTTGCCACGCGTCATGGGCGCGACCGGCTGGTACCGGCCGCGCTGGAACCAGTGGCATTTCTGGCTCACCGGCATCGGCATGCTGGTCATGTTCTTCGACCTGACGATCGCCGGGCTGGTCCAGGGGTTTGAGTGGCGTGACCTGGCACCGTGGGTGGATTCGATTGAGGCGTCGACGCCGTTCTGGCTGCTCAGAACCATCACCGGCGTCATGATCTTTGTGGGACAATTGTGCTTCCTTTGCAACGTGCTCATGACGTGGAAGCACATGCGGCCGGCCGCCGCCGCAAGCCCGACCGCGCCGAGCGGGGCGGC
>CAYQDV010000162.1:0-8456 GCA_964416295.1 uncultured Planctomycetaceae bacterium | reverse complement strand
GGCGGTCGTCAAGCGCCGCCCCGGCATTCGCCGGCGCCTTGCCATGACCGTGCCATGATCCCTCATATTGCGGCCGACCCCGGCGCCGCTGTCAAGCGCCCGGTCGGATTCGTGGACCCCGGCGCGTCGAGACGGCACGAGGGAAGCTCATGTGGCGTGGGGCTGCTCTTCGCTCTGGATCGACTCGTCGATGGCGTGGTTGACGCGGTTCATCATTTCGAGATAGTCGGCCTGGTGCTTCATCATGGCCTTGAGCTTGTCGTTGGCGGCGACGCGTGCCTCGGCGTCGGCGAGCTTGTGCTTGTCGTCGACCTCGATGGGCTTGCCGTCGGCCTCGAGGCGGCGGAGCTTTTCGACTTGTTCCTGATAGGTCTTGAGGACGGCCTGGGCGTCGGCGTCGGCGGCGACGACGCGGGCGGCGGTCATGAACGCCGTGGTTCGCGGGTGCGAGGCAATTCGCTTGCCCAGTTCGCGGGCGTGATCGATGATGTCGTCCATGGTCTGATTCCTCTGTGGGGCTGTTCAGTGGCCGCCTGACCTGCGCGAGCGGGAGGCGGGGAAGGTCCGCGACGATGCCAAAACGATTTTCGCAACGCATTCTAGACTATCTCCGTCGACCGGGCTATGAGCCGGTCGAACTTCAGCGGCTGGCGCGGGCGATGGGGATCGCCGAGGCCGAGCGGGGTGATTTCCATGACGCCGTGGATGCTCTTCGGCGCGTGGGCCGCGTGGTCCTCGGTACGGACAACGCGGTGACGCTGCCGCGGACGGCGTCTGAGGTGGTGGGGACCTATCGCGGCAACGCCCGGGGATTCGGATTTGTCGTGCCGGACGAAGCGACGGCACACGGTGATCTCTACATTCCGGAGGGTCGGGGGCTGGATGCGATCACGGGCGACAAGGTGCTGTGCCGCGTGCTGCGCCGCGGCCAGCGCGGAGGCCGGCCGGCCTTCGGCGGACAGGTCGTCAAGATTCTCGAGCGGGGACAGAGCCGTTGCGTCGGAGAGCTGCGTCAGGATGGCGGGTTGTGGTTCGTGCAGCCGGACGGCAACGTCCTGCACGGGCCGGTGATGGTGGGCGACGTGGGTGCGAAATCGGCGCGCCGGGGCGATCAGGTCGTGGTGGAGATCGTGCAGTATCCGAGCGTCGGCAAGCCGGCGCGCGGCGTGATCGTCGAACGACTGGGCCGGCGCGGCCGGCCGGAGGTCGATCTGCTGAGCGTCGTCCGACAGTTTCACCTGCCGGATACGTTCAGCGAGGCGGCCCTGGCGGAGGCCGGCGAAGTCGTGCGGACCTTTGACGTCGAGGCGGCGGTGGAGCGGCGGGAGGACCTCTCGGCGCGGACAATCATCACGATCGATCCGGACGATGCCCGGGACTTTGATGACGCCATCTCCCTGGAGGTGCTGCGTCCGGCGAAGCGGACGGTCCGTCCGAAACAAGGCGTATCCTCGAAGGCCCGGCGGCGGCCGAGCCGGGGCGAGGCGGTGTGGGAGTTGGGCGTTCACATCGCGGACGTCAGCGCGTTTGTGCGGGAGGGAAGGCCCCTCGATGCGGACGCGACGGACCGTGGGACTAGCGTCTATTTTCCGGGGCACGTCATCCCGATGTTGCCGGAGGTGTTGTCGAACGGCTTGTGCAGCCTCCAGCAGGGAGAACCGCGGCTCTGCAAGAGCGTGTTCGTCCGCTATGACGCGCTCGGCCGGGTCGTGGCCAGCCGGGTTGCGAACACGGTGATCCGTTCGGCGAAGCGGCTGACGTATCGCCAGGCGCAATCGATTCTGGACGGCCGGGTGGGGCGATTTCGCAAGACACTTGTCGATCTTGTGCGGGAGCTGGATCGGCTGGCGCGGGCGATCCGGCAGCGGCGTCTGGAGCAGGGGATGATCGTGCTGGAGCTGCCGGAGGTGGAGTTGAAGTTTGACGACGCCGGTCGGGTGGCGGACGCCCGGCCCGCCGATACGAGCTTCAGTCATACGATCATCGAAATGTTCATGGTGGAGGCGAACGAGGCGGTGGCGCGGCTGCTGCGCCGGCTCCGGGTGCCGTTTCTCCGGAGGATTCACCCGGATCCGGATGAAGGGTCGACAGAGAACATGGTCCGCTTCCTGCGGGCGTGCGGGCATTCGATGCCGCAGCACTTCAAGCACGCGGACCTTCAGGCGCTGTTGGCTCGGGTCCGGGGGCGGCCCGAGTCCTACGTCGTCAATCTGGCGATCCTGAAGTCGATGCAGCAGGCGGAGTATTCGCCGCGTGACACGGGCCATTTTGCGCTGGCGAGTGATTGCTATGCCCACTTCACCAGCCCGATCCGCCGCTATCCCGACCTGATGATCCACCGGCTACTCGATCTGTATATCGAGGGGAAGATCAAGCCGAAGGGGCGGCGTCCGGTCGACGTTCCGGACGGGGATGACCTCGTCGAGTGGGGCCGACGGCTGTCGTATTCGTCGCGACGGGCGGAGAGCGCGGAGCGTGAATACAAGGCGTACAAGATCCTGCAACTCCTGGCGGAGCACGTCGGCGACACCTTCAAGGGAGTCGTGACGAGCGTGACGAACTTTGGGTTGTTCGTCCAGCATCCGAAGTACCTGATCGAGGGCCTGCTGCGGCTGGAGAACCTCGGCGACGACTGGTGGGACGTGGATGTGCAGCGCGGGTGTGTGATGGGACAACGGTCGCGGCGTGTGTTTTCAATGGGCAAGGTGGTGACGGTGCAGATCGCCGAGGTGAACCTGGCGGCTCGACAGTTAAATTTGCGGTTGGCTGCGGGAGGTGGCTCGGAGGGACGCCCGGGCCGCCGGTCGATGAAGCCCATCGTGCGTCGTAAGACGAAGGGTCGTGGCCGGCCGGGCGGACGGTCGGCCGCGAAGCGTGGACGGCGGAGATGACGACACCGGGTGGGGGAGCGTTGTGGCACCGGCGGACAAGCCGCCCGTGGCACGAGCGCCGGCTGGAAGCCTGCATCACAACGCGCCGGCGTAAGCGCCACGGCACGATGGGCTGCTTCGCCCGCGTGGTTGCTTGACGGTCCGAGGCGGTCTGATTTACACTCGTGCGATGCTGCGAACACCATTGTACAGGAACCACAAGCGGCTGGGTGCCCGGCTGATCGATTTCGGCGGCTGGGAGATGCCGGTGATGTACCGGGGGATCCGGGAGGAGCACGTCTACACGCGGACGGTGAGTTCGGCGTTTGACGTTTCGCACATGGGCCGGCTGCATTTCCGGGGGGCGGATGCCGAGGCCCTGTTGCAGCGCGTCTGCACGCGCAACGTCGGCAAGCTGAAGGTCGGGCGGAGCGGCTACAGCCACATCTGCAATGAGACCGGTGGGATTCTGGATGACGTCATCGTGTCGCGGGCGGAAGATCGGTGGATGATGGTCTGCAACGCGGGCAACCGCGAAAAGATCGTCACCCATCTGACGCACCACGCCGAAGGCCGCGACGTCCGGATCGACGATCGCACGGAATCGACGGTGATGATGGCGATTCAGGGTCCGGCGACGCTGGACCTGTTTCGCGAGCACATGCCCATCCGAATCGGCGAGGTTGGGCGATATGGTTTCATCGCCGGCTCTTACATGGGGACGAAGTACACCGTCTTCCGAAGCGGCTACACCGGCGAGGACGGGCTGGAGGTCGTTCTGCCGGCGTCGATGGGCGTTCTGGCGTGGGATTTCATCGTCCAGGAGGGCGGCGCAGACGGTCGCGCGACCGTCAAGCCGGCCGGGTTGGGCGCTCGCGACACGCTGAGGCTGGAGGCGGGCATGCCGCTGTACGGCCACGAGTTGGGCGAGTCGGTCGATCCGATCTCGGCGGGGTGCGGGTGGTGCGTCGATCTGGAGAAGGATTTCATCGGGGCGGACGCGCTGCGGAAGGTCCACGAGGCCGGCCCGAAGCGGCGGCTGGTCGGGCTGGCCCTGGAAGGCCGGCGAATCGCCCGGCAGGGGACGGCGGTGTTGAGCGGTGAGACCGAAGTGGGTCAGGTGACGAGCGGGACGTTAAGCCCGACGCTTGGGAAGTCGATTGCCATGGCCTATGTAGACGCGGCGGTGTTGACGGACGACGCGCCGCTGGCGGTGGACGTGCGGGGGACGCCGGTGGGAGCGGCGCGCGTGGCGTTGCCGTTTTACAAGAGAGGCGCGAACGGCAGTTAGCGGATTTCGCAAATGACGAACTGACTGTTCCTCGGGCCTGCCTCTTTCATATGGTTTGGGCCTGGGGATTTGCGGTTCAGGGAGTGATGGTGGTGGACGTTCCAACGGATCGGAAGTATCTGGCAACCCATGAATGGCACAAACTCGATGGCGATATCTGCACGATCGGCATCTCGCAGTTCGCCGCCGATGAGCTGACCGACGTGACATACGTGTCGTTGCCGCCGGCGGGCAAGGAGATCACGGCGGGGCAGCCGTTTGGTGAAATCGAGAGCGTCAAGGCGACGAGCGAACTGAACAGCGGCGTGTCCGGGGTCGTTGCGGAGATCAATTCCAGGCTGGACGACGCGCCGGAGCTTGTCAACGAAGACCCGTTCAACGCGGGATGGATGATCAAGGTCAAGGTCTCCGACGCCGGCCAACTTGACGGACTTCTGGACGGCGCGGCCTACGCCGGCCAACTCGGCGGATAGGGGGGTAGGGGCATGGTCTTGACGGACGAGACAGTACGGGGGGGCGCTTCCGAAATGTCCGTGACATCGAATCCGCAACGCGTGGGCGACCCGTTCGAGGCGTTCGCCAGCCGGCACATCGGTCCCGGCCCCGACGACGTGGCGGCCATGCTGGGGGCAGTCGGCTGCGCTTCGCTGGAGGCGCTGATCGACGAGACCATCCCCGAGGCGATCCGTCTGCGCAGCGGGCTGTTGCTGCCGGCAGCGCGGAGCGAGCACGGGTTGCTGGCCGAGCTTCGGGCGATGGCGTCGCGGAACACGGTCTTCCGGTCGATGATCGGGATGGGCTATTACGACTGCATCCTGCCGCCGGTCATTCAGCGCAACGTCCTGGAGAATCCCGGCTGGTACACGCAATACACGCCCTATCAGGCCGAGATTTCCCAGGGTCGCCTCGAGGCCCTTATGAACTTTCAGACAATCGTCTGCGAGCTGACGGGGCTGCCGGTGGCGAACGCGTCGTTGCTGGATGAGGCGACGGCCGCCGCCGAGGCCATGAACGTGTGCCGTGCGCTGCGCGGCGACGGCGGACGCGACGGGTTTTACGTATCGGACGCGTGTCATCCCCAGACCCTCGCGGTGGTTCGGACGCGTGCCCGGTCGCTCGGCGTTCGACTCCAGGTCGGGCCGGCGGACGGGGTCGATTGCGAGAAGCTGGGGCTGTTCGGCGTGCTGCTGTCGTACCCGACGACGGACGGGCGGGTGTGTGATCTCGGCGCGGTGATCGATCGTGTCCACGCGGGCGGGGCGCTGGCGGTGGTGGCGACCGATCTGCTCGCGTTGACGCTGCTGCGGCCGCCGGGGGCGTTCGGGGCCGATATCGCGGTCGGTTCGGCGCAGCGGTTTGGCACGCCAATGGGTTTTGGCGGGCCGCACGCGGCGTTTATCTCGACGCGTGACGAATTCAAGCGGCACCTGCCGGGCCGGATCGTCGGCCTCTCGAAGGACGCGCAGGGCCGACCGGCGTATCGGTTGGCGATCCAGACGCGGGAGCAACACATCCGTCGCGAGCGGGCCACGAGCAACATCTGCACGGCCCAGGTACTGCCGGCGATTATGGCCTCCATGTACGCGGTGTATCACGGCCCGGACGGTCTGCGGCGGATCGCCGAGCGCGTGCACGCGATGACCTCGGCTGCGGCGGCGGGGCTGCGGCGGCTGGGGCACGATTGCGGCGGCGCGCCATTCTTCGACACACTGCGGGTGCGGCTCGGGTCCGGTGGCCCGAAAGACGTGCTGGCGGCGGCGGCCTATCGGGAGATTAACCTCCGTGACTACGACAATGGGACGGTTGGTCTCTCGCTCGACGAGACGACGACACCGGAGGACCTGGCGAAGTTGTTTGAGGCGTTCAACGGCGGCCGGCCGGTCGGTTTTTCGGTCGAGGACGTATTGAACGTAGCCCCTTCGGGGTTCGACGAGCCGCTGGCGCGCGGCGTCGACTATCTGTCACATCCGGTCTTTCACGAGCACCACTGCGAGACCGAGATGCTGCGTTACCTGTACCGCCTGCAGCAGCGGGACCTCTCGCTGGCGACTTCGATGACGCCGCTCGGGTCGTGCACGATGAAGCTCAACGGCACGAGCGAGATGATGCCGATCACGTGGCCGGAGTTTGCGGGCCTTCATCCATTCGCCCCGGACGACCAGACGCGGGGCTACGCCGAGCTGTTCGGTCAGCTCGAGGCGTGGCTGGCGGAGATCACCGGGTTTGCGGCGGTGTCGCTCCAGCCCAACGCCGGCGCCCAGGGGGAGTACACCGGGTTGATGGTCCTTCGGGCCTATCACGAGGCCCGTGGCGAGCAGGATAGAGACGTCTGCCTGATTCCGACGTCGGCGCACGGGACGAACCCGGCCAGCGCGGTGATGGCGGGGCTGCGCGTCATCGCGGTGGCGTGTGACGCCCGGGGCAACATCGACGTGTCGGACCTGAAGGCGAAGGCGGCGGAACATCGCGACCGGCTGGCGGCGCTGATGATCACCTATCCGTCCACGCACGGCGTGTTCGAAGCGGCGGTCCGGGAGATTTGCGAGGTCGTCCATGCGGCGGGCGGGCAGGTCTATATGGACGGGGCGAACATGAACGCCCAGGTCGGTCTGTGCCGGCCGGCGGAGATCGGCGCGGACGTGTGCCACCTGAACCTGCACAAGACGTTTTGCATTCCGCACGGTGGAGGCGGTCCGGGCGCGGGGCCGATCGGCGTGGCGGAGCACTTGGCGGCGTTCCTGCCGGAGCGCTCGGTGGCGGCGGGGCGACGGGACGGCGAAACCAAGGGCGTCGGCTCGGTTTCGGCGGCTCCGTACGGCAGTGCGAGCATTCTGCCGATTTCGTGGATGTACATTGCTCTGATGGGGGCCGAGGGTCTGGCGCGGGCGTCGCAGATGGCGATCCTGAATGCGAACTACATGGCCGCCCGGCTGAAGGCCCACTATCCGATTCTCTACACGGGCAAAAACGGTCGTGTCGCCCACGAGTTCATCCTGGATGCTCGGGCGTTCAAAAAGACGGCCGACGTCAGCGTCGACGACATCGCCAAACGGCTGATGGACTACGGCTTTCATGCCCCGACGATGTCCTGGCCCGTGCCCGGCACGCTGATGATCGAGCCGACCGAGAGCGAATCGCGGGCGGAACTGGACCGCTTCTGCGACGCGTTGATCGCGATCCGAGAGGAGATTCGGGCGATCGAGGACGGCCGAGCCGATCGAAAGGACAACGCGTTGAAGGGTGCCCCGCACACGGCCGACACCGTCGCCGCGGATGACTGGCCGCACGCCTACGGCCGCGAGCAGGCGGCCTTTCCGCTGCCGTGGGTCCGCGAGCGGAAGTTCTGGCCCGCGGTCGGCCGCATCGACAACGTCTGGGGCGACCGGCACCTGTTCTGCACGTGTCCGCCGGTCGAACAGTAGGGTGGGCATGGCCCACGAGCATAAGTAGGGTGGGCATTGCCCACCACGGGGGTCGGCGTCGCGACCGAAGGAGTGGTGGGCAGTGCCCACCCTACCGTCGGTGGGGGACGTGGGAACGAGTGCGGATTCTCGTTGCAGCGTGATGTACGGGAGCGGATGGGAATCGAACCCACCAGACACTGCGATACAGCGCCTCAACGGCTTTGAAGACCGCGGGGCCCACCAGGAACCCTGACGCTCCCTCGTTGAGGCCGGCAGTATAGCCGAGCGTTTGGGGTGTTGCCATGACCGACGTCAGCGTTCGTCAGGCGGCGGCGGGCGATCGGGTCGGTCTGTGTCGGGCCGATCGGTGTCGTGCGGTCTTTCGCGGTGGCGGCGCGGGCCTCGCCCGCGGCGTTGGTCCGGAAGGCTGAAACGTCCGGGCGGGCGCCGGTCGCGCAAGCCGCCCGGGTGTCCGGACTTGATCGCCTCGACCCGACGATCGACCACCTTGTCGCGATGGGCCATCTCGTCCTTGTGACGTTGCACTTCCTCCTCGAGTTTGCGCTGCTGATGCTCGATTCGCTGGCGGAAGTCCTCGAGGCGGGCCTGGTGACGCTGCATGCGAATCTCGAACTGGCGTTCGACGAGCCGCCGGATGTCGGTCTCCAGCTTGTCCATCGCCTCGGTGTCGTCGTCTTCCTCACGTGCTCGGGCATAGGCGCGGCCCAGGTTGCGGAGCTGGTGCTCGATGCGGAACTCTTCGAGGACCGTGTCGGCCAGGTCCGGCTGCCGTTCTTTCAGACGGAAGTATTCGACCATCAGCGGCCGGAGCTTCCGGACGGCGTGCAGGAAGGCCTCCGGGTGGTGTTCGCGCAGGCGGGACAGCTTCTT
>CAYQDV010000161.1:0-8547 GCA_964416295.1 uncultured Planctomycetaceae bacterium | reverse complement strand
GAAAGCCGAAAGGGTGCTGCTGGAACGAGCAAGATCGCGCAGGCGTTGTCAGAAGAACTACACCGTCGGGACGCCGATGCTCCCCAGGCGATGAGGCGCGGTCGAGCACTGGCGGACAAGCCGCCCGTGGCACCCGGGGGCCACATCGGCCACGGGAGGCCGCCGCTACGGGCGATTGGTGCCCGGCGCCTTCGCGTGCCGATACCGACGGAGAGGGTGCCCCGCATTTCGAGCCGCCGGACGTGTGCGGCGCTCTTCGACGTTGTACGCACAGGCACGCCGGATGAATCTCGAATCGCTTCGTTTCCTGTATCTCCGCCACATGGTCGTGCCGCTGTTCGGCGCCCTGGGCTTCGAGCAGGCCCGTGCGCTGTCCACGCGACTGGCTCGTCGAATCCACGATCTCGGCCTTCCCGGCCGCCGGCGGGCCGAGGTGCGGGCGTTGCGGGCGTTGCGCGGACGACGCGATCGGGTGGAGGCGATGGTGGCGGAGATGTTCCGGCATCAGGGGCGATTCTGGGCGGAGGCGCTGTTCGCGCGGCGGTTCCTGGGGTCCGGTTGCTGCGAGCGTTTTGTCCACATCGACGGGGCGCCGGGGCTGCGCGATCTGGCTGCGGCCGGCCGCGGGTGTATCGTGACTACTGCCTATTTTGGGAATCCGGCGGTCTGCGCGATGGCGCTGGGGTCGTTGTTCCGACCGATCCACGTGATCGTGGATCTATTCGCACAACCGGTGCTCCGTGGCTGGCAGCGAGAACTCTATTCAAACCGGTGGCTGAGACCGATCGAACGGCGCGACGCGGCGCGGGCCGTTCCGGGCATCCTCGAGAACGGCGGGACCGTGATGATCATGGCCGAACATGAGCGCCGCCGGGGGCCGTCGGTGGCGGTGGACTTCCTCGGACGTCGTCTCCGGTGCTATCCGACTTTGGGGCGGCTGGCCCGTTGGTTCGACGTGCCGATCGCCGTGGTCGCGTGTCGTCGAACGTCCCGGCCGTTCTCTTTCACGCTGTCGCTGGAGGAGGTCGTTCGCCATCCGGGATCGGGTCGGCCGACGCCCATGCGATCGGCGGACGATGCGGCCGTTGTTTGTCAGGTGATGGCGGTGTTGGAACGGGCCGTGCTGCGCGACCCTGCTCAGTATCTGTGGTCGATCGAGACGGCGGCGGATCGGCAGACGCTCCGAACGGCGCCGGTTATTGGAATGGAAACCGAATCGGGCTTGTGCCGAACAGGACGTCAAACAGGGTCGGCGTCGCGATCGCCGTCAGCGGCGGACACAGCACGGGGGGCGGGGAACTCAGCGGCGGCAACTGCGCTTGCGCCCACGGCGTGATCCCGAGCACAATGAGGCTTGCGGCGGTGGCGATCCGCTGCCACGACCAGCGCGGCGGGGCCGCGTTCGATGCCGATTCATTCATCGTATCCATATACCGTGTATAGCGGAACATTCGCCGGTGCGGCTACATTGAAGTTGCGGTTTCGAGCTGCCGGGATCGTGTCGTGTTTTGCTTGCGCGCAGTTATCGGTCGCCTGTCTGGTGCGGCGTGGCGTTTCTGCTAGAATGCTCGCCCGTCTGAACCTGTGCGTCGGGCCAGGCGGCTCGGCCGCGTCGCTCGTTTTACGGGAAGAGGAATTGCTGCATGTCCACTCGACCGCAAGGCACCCTGCTGGGCCACCCGAAGGGCCTGTTTGTCCTGTTCTTCACCGAGATGTGGGAGCGCTTCAGCTACTACGGCATGAGGGCGCTGCTCGTGCTGTACATGGTGAACTATTTCAAGTGGACACAGCAGGACGCGTCGCGCATCTACAAGTGGTATACGTCGCTGGTCTACCTCACGCCGCTGTTGGGCGGCTATCTGGCCGACCGCTATCTGGGCAACAAACGCGCGATCATCATCGGCGCCTCCCTGATGGCTGTGGGCCATTTCTGTATGGCGTTTGAGCAGCACGCGGTCTTCTACGCCGCGCTCGTCTTCCTCATTATGGGCAACGGTTTTTTCAAACCGAACATGTCGACGCAGGTCGGGCGGCTTTACCGCACGAACGACCCGCGGCGCGACAGCGCGTATACGATCTTCTACATGGGCATCAACCTGGGCGCGTTCCTGTCTCCGCTCGTCTGTGGCTGGCTGCGAACACACACGCGGTGGGAATATCACGCCGGTTTCGCCGCCGCCGGCGTCGGGATGCTCATCGGACTGGTCACCTATCTCGTCGGACTGCGGTGGGTCAACGAACAACCCGAGGGTGCCGAATACGAGGAGCCGGATCAAGCGGAACAGTCGGTCCAACCTGAAGCCGATGCTCAACATTGCATGACCGAGGCGGAGGCCGCGACGACACCGTCCGTCGTCGAATGGATGTCCGAAGCCGCCCCGACACTGTTTGCGCTCCTCGGAATCGCTTCGGTGGTGGGAGCGGTATTGCTCTGGGCACTCGGAGTTCTGAAGGGAGATAACGCCGTCGCGTTTGGTCTGGGGGGCGGTTTTTCCGCGTTCATGGGGGCGTACATCCTGGCGCGCGTGAGCATGGCGCTGCGGGATCGCGTCCTGGTGATTTTCATCGTGGGCATCTTTGTGGCGTGTTTCTGGGGGGCCTTTGAGCAGGCCGGCAATGCCATGAATGTCTTCGCCGACAAGACGACGAATCGGTATCTGACCCAGGAAGCGCCCGATCCGCCGATTTATCCTGCCGTTGAGGGTGAAGACGTCGCGCCGGACGCCGGCGGGAAAAGCGTCCTGAATCCCGTGTCGCCTGAGTGGTTTCAATCGATTAACGCGCTGGCGATTTTCGTGCTGGCGCCGGTCTTTGCGTGGTTATGGCTGTTTCTGCCAAAACACGGACTCGATCTGTCGATACCCACAAAAGTGGGAATCGGTGTGTTCTTTCAGGGGATCGCGTTCGCGCTCATGATGTGGTCGGTCCAATATGAGAATCAGCCGAGCAGCGCCCCGCTGACGGCCCTGCCGCCCGGCGTCCGGGTCGAGCCGGAAGACAAGAACCGGGTTGTTTTTCGGGATGCGCCCGCTCTCGAAGACGAGGACGCTGTCACGACTTTCGCTGCGGCCGAGATCACCGGGGAGGCCGCCAAGGTTGTTCAGGGCGGTCGCATCCGATTCGACGAAGAAAACCAGAAACTTCTCATGCGGGGCGTTCTCTCTGACACGGATCGGGATCGGATTCTTCGGGCGACGGTGTCGGCCGATTATCTCGAATCCGTGCGGGAGTTGGCGCTCCGGTCGTCCGAGGAGGCCGAGGGCGAGGCCTTCGAAGTATCGGTGACGCTGAAGGAGACGCCGCCGGGGTTCGACCTGCGATATGCCGGTTTCTTCGACCGCGATTTGAGATACAATCCCGACACGCGTGTGCTGACGACGACCGTCGAGCTTGCGGACAAGGACTACAAGGCCATCCTTGTCGCCGGGGCCGATCCCGCCTTCCATGATGCGATCAACAAGCTGTTCGTTGCCTCGGCGAAATTCAAGGTCAGTCCGCTGTGGCTGTTCGCGTTTTACATCCTCTGTACGATCGGCGAGTTGTGCCTGTCTCCGGTCGGGCTGTCGATGGTGAGCAAGCTGTCGCCGGCGCGGTTTGGGACGATGCTGATGGGGGTGTGGCTGATGACGAGCTTCTTTGGAAACTTCATTGCGGGATTCGCGGGCGAAAACTACGGCACGGTCCACCCGGCGAAGTACTTCCTCTACATCACGATCGCCATTGCGGTCGCCTCGTTCATCTGCTTCCTGTTTGTCAAGAAGATGAAGGCCATGATGCACGGCGTGAAGTAGTGGTGTATTCCAGATGGCGTTGCAGGTGCGGAACGGGATCGGCCATTCGCACCGGCCAGAGGCCGATGCTCCCCATCTGCAAGAACGAGTGGAACGGGCCTGGCGGCCGGCCCTGTGCGTGTGTCGGTTCCCCCCACCTCCGGGGAGGGGATGGGGAACCCGGCTGCCGCGTCAGGGTCGCGCAAGAACACGGTGAATGGCAAACCCGCCAAACGGCAAAGCCAGCGGGCCAGCCAAGCCACGCAATCGATCATTCCATTCCTGCGTGATGCGCTACAGGCCGAGGAGGTTGCGGACGACGATATCGAACGCCTGGATCAGCGTCGTGGTGATCAGGTTTTGCAGTTCGAAATTGACGGCGCCGATCGGATCTGGAAAGCAGACCGGGAACTGGCAGAGGCCCATCGCCGCCAGGGCGAAGGTGACGATCCGGCCGGCGCGAAGGCTCCGCGGGCCGATCCATCTGCGACGTCTCGTTCTTCCGTGCACCGGCCGCCACCTCCCTAGAAGGGAAAGAGATTTCCGAAGATGATCGCCACGAAGGACTGGGTTACCACGGAGAAGGTCCGCACCAGGTTCTGGGCGAACACTTCGCGCAGGGCGTTGTCGGGCAGACAGCCAAGCGTCTGAAACAAGACGAAGACTGGAAGCAACTTTCCGACGCGAGCCAGCGTCCGCGCAGCCGTCTTCATCCGGCGGGTCCTTCCCGGCGCGCCTCCGCCGCCGGGCGCCACACGCACCCAGCGGTCCCGCACCGTCGCCGGAAAGGTTCGGCTAGGCGAACCAGCTTGTCAAGCTGTCAAAGACGGCCTTGGTGACGGGCTGGGTCGTGGTGGTGGCGGTCTGCGCCTTGAGCGCCAGGAAGAAGCCCTGAATGACCGTCGTGAAGACCCCGATCAGCGCTGCTGACAGGCCGTCCAGGACCGTGTTGCGGACCTCCGGGTCACACCCCGTCAGCGAGAAGAACGGAAGCAGTCCGCCGGCCATCCAGAACGCACAGCGCCGGAGCGTAAGCAACCAGTAAGTGTGATGCCGCTTCATTGAGAATCTCTCCTTTGGAGCCCGTGCCGGCGAGGACAACGGAATGATTATATGCCCCTTGCGCGGATCGGGACCAGCGCCGGTGCGAACCGGGCGCGGGCCAAACTGCGGGAGGCATGGCCTCCTGTTGCGCTGTTTCATCGGACGGAAACGCCGTGGCGGTTTAGCTCGTGAGCACGGGGCGGTCCGAAAACAGCGGAAATCGCGCGGCCGGCACGCGCTGGATCCTCGCCCCGAGCAGCGTCATCACCTCGTAGGGGATCGTTCCCATCTGTCGGGCGATGGCCGGAAGCGAATTGGGGCGGTCCGGTGCGTCGTTGATCAGCGTGACCGGCTCACCGGTTGAGAGCGGCGGCAGGTCGGTTAGATCGACCGCGATCTGGTCCATGCTGACGCGTCCGATGACGGGGGCGTCGCCGACGCCGGTCGTCACGACGGCCCGATTTGAGAGCGACCGGAGATAGCCGTCGAAGTACCCGATCGGGACCAGCCCGAGCCGTGTCGGGCGCGATGTGGTGAAGGTTCGGCCGTAGCCGACGCAATGTCCCGCCGGCAGGTTTTTGACGACGGTGAGGTGCGACACGACGCGCAGAATCGGCCGGAGATCGACGCCCTGCGCAAGGTGCCCCGCGGGCGGGTAGCCGTAGAGGGCCAGCCCAGGACGGGCCATCTCGAAATGGGCCTCGGGCAGGCTGAGGGTGGCGGCACTGTTGGCGATGTGGCGGATCGCGCCGCGTGGAAGGGTGTCGCCCATCGCGGCGATGGCGTCGTTGAAATCGGCCAGTTGCTGCGTGACGAGATCGAGCTGCTCGAAATCGGCCGTTGCGAAATGGGAGTAGACGCCCGCCAGCCGCAGGTGCGGCACCTGGCGGATCACCTGCACGAGTTCGCGGGCGCGATCGGGCAGGACGCCCATGCGGCCCATGCCGGTGTCGATTTTGAGATGGACATCGATCGGCCGCGGCGGTGCGAGGGCCGACAGCGTGGCGACGGTCGCCTCGTCGGCGATGGTCAGCGTCAGGCGGCTGCTGAGGATCGCGTCGATCCGCTCGCGTCGCTCGGCGCGGTCGCGGACCGCCAGCACGGCGCCGAGCACGAGGATCGTCCCGGTCCAGCCGACCTGGCGGAGTTCGAGCGCTTCGGGCAGGGTTGCGACGGCGGCGAAGTCGGCGCCGGCGGCCTGCAAGGCGGGAGCGGCGATCGCCAGGCCGTGCCCGTAGGCGTCGGCCTTGAGCGGAGCACAGAGCCGGACCTCAGGCCCGCAACACGCCCGCAGCGCGCGGTAGTTGTGCGCGAGTCGGTCGGTATCGATCAAGGCAAGGACATCGGAACGCATGAAACCGCCGGCATGATAGGGCCATCGCCACGAACGGGCGAGGGACGTCGGCCACGGGGGGCCGGCGCCACGGTTCAGTGGTTCGCACAGCGGCCCCTACGCCGCCCAAAAGAGCAGGTGATCCTTTCCCTCGGGGTGGTCATCCTATAGCATTCAGGCCTGTAGCGCCTTCCGGCGCCGCGAGACTGATTTCGGGACCACGCGAGGCGTCTACGATGTCCCCCCGTGGCTTGGTCGCTCGGAGGCAAGGGATTGCCGCGACATCCACGGAGAGACTGATTGTGGAAATTCCTTATCGTGATCGGGTCGCGCCAGCGCGGCCGCCACCGGCCGCGCGTCTCCTTGAACACCGAAACGGAACATACGTTCGTTTGAAGACGGAGGCAGCGGTGCAAGCCATGCGCGCCTTCGGAGGCGTCGAGCCTGCGCACATAGTTCACCGAGAAAAACGGATACCGACAGTATGACGGCAACCGCCACGATCGCACCCACGCGTCTTTTCACGATCCCGTCTCATCCGACGCACCGTTTGGGGTCGCGCGCCCGGGTGCTGCTCACCAGCGTATTCGGCCCGTATGCCCGGGACGACGAATACGGCAGCCGCAAGATCAACCCGATGGAGCTGTATCACAACCAGGTGACGCGCGTGCAGGGGCCGTTCTCTCTGCGGATGTTTCACCGCTCGTGGGGCATCATGTTGATTCAGGCGAACATCGATGCTTCCAGCGCCCTGCTGGACTTTCCCAATCTGGACCGCTTCATCGAGGAAATCACGACCCATGAGTACGACATCGTGGGGATCAGCTCGATCATCCCGAACGTCGGCAAGGTGCGGAAGATGTGCGAACTCGTCCGCGAGCATCTGCCGGCAGCCACCCTCGTCGTCGGCGGGCACGTGGCGAACCTGCCGAACCTGGACGAGCGAATCGACGTCGACCACATCGTGAAGGGCGAAGGCGTGCGCTGGATGCGACGGTTTCTTGGCGAGGACGAAGATCGCCCCATCCAGCACCCCCGGATGCTGTCCGGCATCGGTGCGCGTACGCTGGGCGTCCGGCTTGGCGAGAAGCCGGGCGATGTCGCGGCGACCCTGATCCCCTCGGTGGGTTGCCCCATGGGCTGTAACTTCTGTTCGACCTCGGCGATGTTCGGCGGCAAGGGCCACTGCACCCACCTATACGAGACCGGCGACGCGCTCTTCGATGTGATGTGCGGGCTGGAGCGGGATCTTCATGTCCGATCGTTCTTCGTCATGGACGAAAACTTTCTTCTTCACCGCAAGCGGGCCATGCGGCTTCTGGAATTGATAAAGGAACACGGCAAGGCCTGGACGCTGTACGTATTCAGTTCGGCGAAAGTGTTGTGCTCGTACACGATGGAACAGTTGGTGGGTCTGGGGATTTCCTGGGTCTGGATGGGCCTGGAGGGCAAGGACTCGCAGTATGCCAAGCTCAACGGCACGGACACCCACGAACTCGTGCGGACGTTGCAGTCTCACGGCATCCGCGTACTCGGATCGAGCATCATCGGGCTGGAAGAACACACGCCGGAGAATATTGACGCGGCGATCGACTATGCGATCAGCCACGTTACGGACTTCCACCAGTTCATGCTGTACACGCCGATCCCCGGCACGCCCCTGCACGCCGAGCACCGCGCCGCCGGAACATTGCTGAGCCTCGACGAATTCAGCGAAGCCGACACCCACGGACAGTACCGCTTCAACTACCGGCACCCGCATATCAAGAACGGTCAGGAGAGCGAATTCCTGCTGCGTGCCTTTCGGCGCGACTTCGAGGTGAACGGCCCCAGCTTCATTCGGTTGGCGCGGACGACGCTCCGGGGTTGGCATCGGTATAAGAACCACCCCGACCGGGAGATTCGCCGGCGGTACGCATGGGAGACGCGCGACCTGCCGACGGTCTATGCCGGGGCCTTGTGGGCGGCCCGACACTGGTACCGCGACGACCCCGCGATGTCGGCGAAGATTTCGCGGATACTCAAGGACATCTACCGCGAGTATGGGCTTAAATCCCGCCTGGCGGCGCCGCTCGTCGGTCGCTATCTGAGATTCACGATGGCCCGCGAGGCGCGCCGCCTCCGCCGGGGTTGGACCTACGAGCCGCCGACGTTTTACGAAACCCGGCAGGCTGTCACCGCGGACCATCAAAAGGTGTTAGGCTAGCAGGTGCGTCCGGGATGCAGCCTACGCGGGCTTGCGATCAATCGGGGCGACTGGATTCGAACCAGCGACCTCCGGCTCCCAAAGCCGGCGCTCTATCCAGACTGAGCTACGCCCCGTGAGGGGGCCTTTGCAGGGGACCCCGGGGATCGGAACACCGCATTGAAGCCGCCCCCGCCGGCCGAGTCAACGCCGTC
>CAYQDV010000160.1:0-8556 GCA_964416295.1 uncultured Planctomycetaceae bacterium | reverse complement strand
GTGTGACGATCAACGGGGTCGCATTATCCCGATCGGCCGCGTACAAGCGGCGCATCGGCTATGTCCCGCAGGAGATCAGCCTCTCGGACAAACTGAGCGCTCGTGAGAATCTCTCGCTGATCGGTCGGCTGTACGATCTGAGCGGCGCGGGGCTGAGGGCGCGGGTCGGTGAGATGGTGGAGGCCGTCGGGCTGACGGATCGCGCCAACGACCGCGTCGGCACGTTTTCCGGCGGCATGAAACGGCGGCTGAATATCGCGTGTGGCCTGATCCACGAGCCGGAACTCGTGTTGATGGACGAACCCACGGCGGGCGTCGATCCGCAGGCGCGAGCCTACATTTTCGAGACCATTCAGCGGCTTGCCGAGAGTGGCCGGGCAATCCTGTATACCACGCACTACATGGAGGAGGCTCAGCGTCTCTGCCGGCGGACCGCGATCATCGACCGCGGCCGCATCCTCGCGCTCGGAACCCTGCCGGAACTGACACAGGTGGTGAACGCCAAACGCGAGCTGGTGATCTGCGCCGAGGACATGACGGAAGAGCGTGTCTCACGGCTCGCCGAACGACTCGGCGCCGCGTGGCAACTCGACGAGCACGAGGCCCGCCTGAACGTCTCGAACAGCGACCACACGCTGCTTGAAGCGGTGCGAGCGGCGGACGAGAGCGGGCTTCGCCCGTCGTCCATCACGATCCGCGAACCCAACCTCGAAACGGTCTTTCTCGAACTGACCGGCCGTGCCCTGCGAGACTGACGCCCATGCGAAGTTTGCGAATCGTATTGATCCTGGCGGGCAAGCAACTGCGAATCCTTTCGCGGATGCCGGGGATTCTTCTGGTTATCTTCGTGCCCGGAATCGTGATGTATTCGGTGTTCACCAAGATATTTGAGGGTCCGGCGGGCGTGGGGCGCCCGTTTCGCGCGGCGGTGGTCGACCTGGATCGGACCGAGGCGTCCCGCAGACTGATCGAGGCCCTGAGAAAGAGCAACGTCAAGGTGATCCGGACGGAAAACGAAGAGCCGGACGGACCGGCGCTGACGGTCGAGTCGGCCCGGCGTCAGATCCGAAAGGTCGGGCAGTATCGCGTGGCGCTCGTGATTCCCGAGGGGTTCTCGAAGGCGCCAAACGTCTTTTCGGGCGAGAAGCACAAGGGAGTGCAACTCATCTACGACGAGACGCAGGAGATGGAGGCGAACGTCATCTTCGGATTGATCCAGATGGCCGCCGGCCGGGCAGCCTTTCAGAAGGCGTTGGGCATTCTGCCGGCAGGCTCCGGTGGCGAGTCAGGCGAGGAGGCCGCTCCCCATGTGCTCATCAAGGTCGAGAGAGTCGGCGTGTCGATCCGGCGGATGCAGATCGCCTCGAAACACACGTTCCTGGCCGGCATCGTGCCGATGTTCCTGCTCTTCGGGGCGACGGGGGCGGCGCGGAGCATGTTGGACGAGATGCAGAGCGGCGAAATGGCGAGACTGCGAGCGGCCCCGATCTCCCCGGGCCACATCATCGGCGGCGGTCTGCTGTCGTCCGTCGTCGTCGGCATGCTTCAGTGCTACAGCATGTACGTCTTCGCCTGGCTGGTTTTCGATGTGGCGATCTGGGAGATCGGCCCGGGCCTGTTCGTGTTGACTCTCGCGACCTGTCTGGCGGCAACGGCATTCGGCCTGATGCTCGGGTCGTTGTGTCAGACCAGCCAGCAACTCGATTCGATCGGCACGATCGTCATCCTGGCCATGAGCGCCGTCGGTGGGAGCATGGTCCCCCGCTTCGTGATGCCGCCCTTCATGCAGAAACTGGGGCTGTTTACCATCAACGGCTGGTCCTATGACGGGTTTATCGCGTTGATCCGCGCCGAGGGGCTGCCGGGCATCCTGGACGAGTGTGGCGTGCTGGCCGGCATCGCGGCCGGTTGCCTCATGGTGGGGAGCGTGTTTCTGTCGCGGCGGCTCCGCGCGGCGCCGGCGTCGTGACGTGCGCGATCGCGATCTGCCTGGAGCGCGCGGAACAGGGTCCGTGACACAATCGGCGGAGGCAGGCGTGGCGTCCCGTAGGGACGAAGTGAGCCAAGCCCGGAACGCGGTGCCGGGGTTCGCGCGAAACCGAGAACACCGGGTCCCGTAGGGACGATTGAGGTCTCAGTCGTCCCTACGGGACTCGGCTGTGCTCTTGGCGACTGATCCCAGCACTTCGTGCTGGGCTACCATCAAACGCCCCTACGGGGCATGTTCAGTGAGAGACGGCAAGAAAGATGCCCGCCGATTCTGTCACGCACCCAGCAAAGCACCCCGTCCCGAGCGGTCTCGGGACGGGGTGTTGTGTGTGTGACGATAGCCGCGTCGCGAGCGGCTACTGATCGTCCGACGACTGCACGGTGATCTTGATCTGGCCATCGGGCGTGGCGACGCTGGCCGCACGAGCCAGGTCTTCGGCCGACTCGCCCACCGCAGTGCGCAGCTTGATCTCGCCGGCGCGGCCTTGGCCGTCGTCAAACCGAATCGAGATCAGGCCCCGCTCATCCACTGAGATATCCGGCTGCCCGCCCGGCCCCAGCAGGGAGATCTGCGGCGAGCAGATGAGCCGCACGGAAGGCTCCGCGTCGGCTCCGTCCCGGCTGACGAGGAACACGCGCGAGCCTTCTCCATCGACACCGGCCAGGATGTACAGTGCGTGGCTGCCTCCGCGGGCATCCTGCCACGTATGAAGCGGCTCGGCATCACCCAGATCAGCGAGCGTATACTCGGTCTGATCGAGACCCGGCCGAACGCCGCGAACCATCCGGACGACGTCCTCATGGGTGTTCGCATCGTCGCCCTTGCGGACCTCGATCTGCATCGTGTGGCCCTGGTCGCCGGATTCGGTCCGCTGGATGTGGATGGCAGCGGTGTCTCCGTCGTCGGTCTGGACTTCCAAGCTCGCTTCTCCGTTGGCGTCGAGGATGACGTCGGTCTGTTGACCGTTGATGTCGACGGTGACGAACCAACTCTTGATAGTCTCCACGCCGCCCGTTGCGGCAAATGTGACGCCGCTCACCGCCAGGAGGGCCAGGCCGATCGCCACCGTCCGCGGGTGTCTGAAACGGGAGCGCTGATCATTCGTTCCGAAATGCTGCATGAGTCTGTTCTCCAGGTCGGGGTTGTAAGATTGAGCGGTCCAGTCTTCGGACCGCAGCGTGTCCAAGGCGCTGTCGACAGGATCACGGTATTCCGTCATAACTGCGACCTCCTCTGCTGCAGACGCCGGCGAAGCGCGTCGCGCCCGCGCGCCAAGCGTGACTTGACCGTTCCCACACGGCACCCGGTCGCCAGTGCGACGTCGGCGACGGTCATGCCCTCGAGATAGTGCAGGGCGAGCACGGTCTGGTACTTGGGCGACAGCGTCAGGAGCGCCGCCCGGGCAAATCCGCGGGTCATTCTCGCATCCATCGGGGCCGCCTTCGGGTCGGCCCGCTCCGCGTCGAGTGTCTGCGTCGCTCGCCTCCGGGCTTGTCGTGCCCAACGGTTGACGCGATTGCTGGCGATGCGATAGAGCCACGCTCGCACGGGCACGCCGCGGTTCCGGAACCGCGGAAGGGCCGTCATAGCGAGCATGAACGAATCGGCGACCAGGTCCTCGGTCGTGTGGGGGTCGCCCACCCGGCGATAGACGTAACGCGCGATGGCCCGATAGTGCCGGCGGTATAACTCAGCGAAGGCCTCGCGGTCGCGTTTGGCCCGTTCGACCAGGGCCTGTTCGCCGCTCAGTCCGGCCGTGTCGGCCATCGCGGCCGAGAGTCGCAATTCCATCCCATCACCTCGACGAGTCTCGATAGACCCGCCTCAAAAGGGTCTTTGGACGTCCAAGGAGTATAAGTCGCCGGCAGGGGCCGAGGTTCCATCTTTTTTCTTGGAGGTTGGCGGTGGACCCGTGACAGTCTTGGCGGTAATGCCCGGCAGCCCCAACGGGTGCCACTGGCGGCTTGTCCGCCAGTGCATGAACGGAGAGCACCGTGCACGGACACGGGCAGGCAAGTACTTGCTCAGCGTATTCAAGCCCAACACGACCGCTGATGATCCCTATCCGAGCCCCGAGCGCAAGCGAGTGGGTCAGCGCGCCACCCGTCGCTTGCGCTCCGGTCTCAGACAAGCGGGCCAGATACGCTAAACACATGCGCAGCCAAGCCGCTCGTGGCACCCCGCCGCCGATTGTGTCGTGGACCCAGCGGCGGTCCGGGAGGGGGTCCGCCGGGGCATCGCGGCGATGGCCAAGGTATCGAGTGCCCGATTGGAGGAGCGTCGGCCGTGCGGTGGGCGTAGAATATCGCCATGCGTGCCAGGCCACGACTCCGTCGCATCGCCAAGTGGACCGGGCTGGCGGCGTGCATCACTCTTGTGGTCGTGTGGGCGTTGAGCATACGTGTCGGCGTTTACCACGCTCGCCCGACACCTGGATGGTCGTGGGCGATTCAGATCAATGACGGAGTCGTCTATTTCTTTCGAAACTGGTGGTGGGAGGCCTCTTGGCCGGAACGGCTTCGTCAGTGGTGGCAGTACCATGCGGGATGGTCGGTTTTCGCGCCCAGGCATCCTCGATCGTATGGATTCATCCTGCCGACCAGCTCGTTCCCTGAGTCGCGCGGAGGAAGGGGATACCTTGGTCTGCCGCTATGGCTCCCGCTGCTCATCGTCGGTGTCCCGACCGGGTTCCTCTGGCACCGCGACCGCCGCCGCATCCAGCCGGGCCATTGCCGGAAGTGCGGCTACGACCTGCGGGCAAGTCGGAAGCGGTGCCCGGAGTGCGGGACGCGAATCGCGACGGAGCCCGGGTAGGATATCATCATGCCTTGTTCTGGGACTGGATCATCCTCCAACGCCCGTCTCACGCCCCTGACATAATCAGTCTATTGTCGATAACGGACGGTGTTCGGGACGGCGTCCCAGATTCGCAGGGTGCGATCGTTGCTCGCCGAGATGAACCACTCGCCATCGGGCGAGAAGGCGAGACCGCGGATACCACCGGTATGGCCTCTCAGCGACAGGGCCGGCTTTGCACTCTCCACATCCCATACCTTGACGAGGTGGTCATAGCCGCCGGACACGAGGCGCTTGCCGTCCGGAGAGAAGGCGAGACTCTGCACGTGGGCGGCGTGTCCTTTCAACTCGTGGAGCAACCGGCCGGTCTCGGACTCCCACAGGCGAATCGTTCGATCGGTACTGCCCGAGGCGATCAACGCTCCATCCGGCGAGGACACGACTGCCAGGACCGCTGCGGTATGGCCCGCCAACTCCCGGATCATGCGACCGGTCACCGCGTCCCAAACCTTCACCTTGCGGTCAACGCCGCCGGAGAGGATTCTCCTCTCATCCGGCGAGAATGCCACGGCGTATACACCATCCGCGTGACCGGACAGCGTCCTTACCATCTCTCCAGTTGCCGCATCCCAGACGCCTATCGCGCCATCCCTGCTTCCGGACGCGATCCATCGATCGTCCGGTGAGAGCGCCACACATAGGATCGCGTCTCCGTGCCCTTCGAGCGTGGAGATCAAGTCTCCGCTCGAGGCGTCCCATATCCGAACGGTGCGGTCGAGCCCGGCAGAGACGATGCGGCTGTCGTCTGAACTGATGGCCACGGCTTCCACCCATCCCGAATGGCCGCGGAGGACCATGCGTTCGCTGCATGATCTCGCGTCCCACACGCGCACCGCGCCGTCGCGGCCACCTGAGATGATGCGCCCACCATCGCCCGACACGGCGACTCCTCGAACCATGTCGGTATGACCGCGCAGGGTGGCGGGGTCCTCTCGCGGCTCGGCGCGCCACACCTTGATCGTCATGTCGTTGCTGCCCGAGATGATTGTCCGCCCGTCGGGCGAGTAGTCCACACTCGTCACCCCGCCCACGTGTCCGAACCGGACCCGTTCGAGACGTCCCGTTTCCCAATGCCAGACCTTGAGGGCCTTGTCGGTCGCAGCGGCGAGGCGGTCCCCGGTCGGCGAGAACGCGATACCGTGTGGATTGGCGGTTCCACACGAGATCGTGCGAAGCAGTTCGCCGTCGTCTACATCCCACACGCGAATGGTCTTATCCCAACTACTCGATGCGATCTTCGTTCCGTCGGGATGGATGGCAACGTCTACAACACGATCATCGTGTGCCAACGTGTAGATCGCCTTGCCCGACAGAGCGTGCCACAGGGTAACGGTCCCGTCCCAACTGCCGGAGACGATGCGGCGACCGTCGGGCATCCAGGCGACGCGGCTCACGTCCGCCTCATGTCCTCGCAGTGTCTTCAATACGTGGCCGGTCTGGAGGTCCCAGACCTTGATCGTCTTGTCCCGGCTTCCCGTGGCAATCAGAGAGCCGTCGGGAGAATAGCCGCTGGTCTGAACGGGGCGGTCGTGGCCGCTCAGCGTGCGGAGCACGTTGCCGGTGTGGGCATCCCAGATTCGGAGCGAGGACTTGTCGTCACCCGCCGCGGGCAGACTCGCTGCAGCCAATTGCGAGCCGTCCGGCGAAAACGCGATGGATGTGTTCCAGCCCTGGTGGCCGGTCAGTCTCCGCAGTTCCGCGCCCGTTGCCGAATCCCACAACCTGATCGTGCCGTCCAGACTTCCCGACGCGAACCGGGTCCCGTCGGGTGAGAACACCACGCTGCCGACGGCGCTCTCGTGACCGCTCAGTGTTCGCACGCTGGTGTCGCTGCGCCGTTTCAGGTAGCGCCACTCCCAGCCGCGCAGGCGTGGCGGGCACTGCTCGAGCAACTGCACGAGATCGAGCGTGTTCTCGTCTTCGATCGCATTCTGGGCCAGGGCGAGGGTGTTGAAGTAGTTGCTGCGCTCCAGCGCGACGGCGCGGTCTTCGGCATCCCGATGGGCCTGCTCGGCCTGAGCCTTGCGGTCCTCGGCGAGTGTCCGCTGTGTGTTCGCCGATCGATACATGATGCCGAGCGCGATCGCGGCGGCCGTCGTCAACAAGACGAACGCGCACGCCACCGTCACGGTGACGCGGTGCCGGGCCACCGATTTCCGCAGGACGTACCATGCGCTGTCGCGCTTGGCCTCGATCGCCTCGCCGTCCAGATAACGACGAATGTCGCGTGCAACATCGCCGGCGGACTGATACCGCCGCTCGGGCTCCTTGGCCAGACATTTGAGGACAATCGTCTCGACCTCGCTGTTGATCTCGGGTCGCAGTGAACTCGGTTGGACGGGGTCGGCCGCGGCGATGTTGTCCATGATGTCGCGGACGCCGCCGGTCACCGGATAGGGAAATCGACCGGTGAGCATCTGGTACAAGAGGACGCCGAGCGAGTACACGTCCGTGCGCAGATCGATCTTGTCCGGGCTTCCGTCGGCCTGCTCGGGGCTGGCCCAGGGAATCGACCCGACGAACTGGCCGGTGGCCGTCATCACTTCCGATTGCGATCCGGCCAGCTCATCGAACTCACTCACCTTCGCCAACCCGAAGTCCAGGATGTGCGGCCGCCCGGCCGGATCGACGCGGATGTTTCCGGGTTTGAGGTCGCGATGGATCACGCCGCGAAGATGGGCCACGTTGACCGCCTCGCAGATGCCCGCGAACAAACACAGGACCTCGTCGACGGCCGGCTTGGCGTCGGCGATGTATTCGTCCAACGGCTTTCCGCGGATGTAATCCATCGCCAGATAGAAGCCTCCGGCGACCGAGCCGCTGTCGTGGATCGCGACGATGCTCGGGTGGTTCAGTTGGCCGAGGATCCGCACCTCGAGATCGAAGCGTTGCCGATCGCGCGAACCGGTGAAGATTCCCTCATGCACGACCTTGATCGCCACGTCGCGTCCCGTGCTCTCCTGCACCGCCTGATAGACCACGCCCTGGCCGCCGCGGTGGACCTGCCGCAGACTTCGATAACCGTCGACATGAACGGCGGGTTCCCCGGCTTTCGACGCGGCGTCGTTGTCTGTTGTCGGTGATGAGCGCAGCAGATTCGTCGAGCTTGCGGTCATCGGCGGATCGAGGAATTCGTCCGCGGTCGCGTCCGACTCGAGCAGCGCTTCGACCTCGGATCGCAGCTCGGCGTCATCGCCACAGGCGTCGGCGACGAAGGAAACGCGCTGGCCCGGCGGGCGCATGAGCGCCTCGCCGAAAACGTCGCGCATCCGGAGCCACCGACTATCGCTCACGAGTCTCACCTTCGGACAGCGCGTTGCGGAGCCACGCCCGGGCCATCCGCCAATCGCGTTCCACCGTGCGTTTCGAGACCCCCAGGGACTCGGCCGTCTCCTCGACCGACAGGCCGCCAAAGAAGCGAAGCTCCACGATCCGCCCTTGCTGCTCGTCGGCCGCTGCCAGTTGACTCAGGGCCTCGTCCAGCGCGATCAGATCGCCGGATCGGGCCTCGTAGGCGGCGACGGCCTCGTCGAGCGGCACGCGGTGTCGATCGCCGCCGCGTTTCCGGGCCTTTCGCCGTCGAACATGGTCGACCAATACCGATCGCATCGCCTTGGACGCCACGGCAAGGAAGTGGGCGCGATCTTCTGTGATGGTCTTTGTCTGATCGACCAGACGCAGGAACGCCTCGTGAACCAGCATAGTCGCCT
>CAYQDV010000159.1:0-8556 GCA_964416295.1 uncultured Planctomycetaceae bacterium | reverse complement strand
GCGATCCTTTCGGGGGCATTGGTGGCCAAAGTGTTCTCCGGGTCAGTATAGAGGAGGGCGGCGGGGCTGGCAAGGGTAAAACCGAACTTTTCCCGAACAAGGCGGGGAAACGTCAAGAAGTCAAAAAGTCAAAACGCATCAGGAAGCCGAAAACCGAAATGAGGGGCTGCTGGCGCGGGCTTGTCAGGTCGTGCCGGCGGGCGCGCCGTGTGTCATGTTGAACCAGCCGAAACATCTCTCGGAACTGACCCGATTGCTGTTTGCGGCCACGACTGATAGGCTCCGGACATGGATCAGCGGCTGGTCAAGATCAAGCGCTTGGTCGCGGCGCGGCGGTGCGAGTTTACCCTGAAGGCCGACCTGGAACGCGCCGCCGACGGGCTGAGGCGAGAGGACGTCATCGAGTCCATCCTCAGCGCTCAGTTCCTGAGGGTCAAGAACAGCCGAAGTCCTTGGCGGCGAGGCCGGCGCGAGCGGCTCTACATTGTTGACAGTTTCAATTTTGACGGCATCCCGATATACTCGAAAGGGTGTGATCCGAAGGATCGATGCGCATGAGTCGGGCTTCTACATCCTCATCTCGGGCAAGAGATCGGTTCGATCAGACTGAACCGGCATACCGGAACTGTCCGCTGTGCGACAGCCCCGATATCAAGCTGGGCTCGGAACGATTGACGGTGAGCGGTCACGACGGCAAGCATATCCGGGTGCAAGTCCGCCGCTGGGCGTGCCCCGATTGTGGAGAACGGTTCCTGACGCAGGATTCCCGCCGCCGCCTCGATCTCGCGCTCGGCCTGCGGTCGCCCGCGTAGCGTTCGGGTTGATGCACATCACGCTCTGCCTGTTGGCCGACCGTGCGAACGGCCAATCGGCGACGGAGCGGCTTGGAGCCGTTGACTCCAACTTCTTGCAGGAAAAAGAGTTATAGGGTATGGCACAAATCTCTCCTCCGAGCCTTGACATTGCTGGGGGGGGCTATACTACCACCGGCGAACGGCGAGGCCCTGCGGTGCTCTTATCGGCCCCGAGGCGTGGAGAACGCCGGGGGCTGCGGGCTGCACCGTCAAGCAAGAGGGATACCCATGTCTTCTTACGAGAAACGGAACGTATCTGATGTGAACCATGACTCTGTGGCACGGGCGCCGGTGGCCGGGCGTTCGACCGATCGCAGGTTCTCTGCAAGACACCCGTCGCTTCGGCTGCCTTTCATCACGGCGTTGCTGGCGTTGCTGGGGCTGGCATGTCTCGCAGGGGTTTCGCAGGCCCAGCGGGCGGCCGATTCGACGGCTGAGCCTGGCGGCGACCCGGAAGTGCGGCTTCTTTCCGGGCAAATCCATGCCGAATCCTTCACCGTCCCAAACAAGGTGACCATCCAGGCCGTTGCCGACCTCGAGATTATTTGCCAGAACGAGATACGAATCGAAGGTGATATTCTCGGCCAACAGACCGCCTGTGCTGACGGCTCGACCCGAGGCGTGAACATCACGCTTCAGTCGGAGTCCCGAATCGTGGGTCACGGGGTCGTGCGGCCGGGTGATGGCGCCGACGGGATCGAACCGGGCATCGCCGGAGGGCGTGGCGGCTCGCTGCTTCTGGACGCCCCGATTATCAATCTCACTGAGCGCGTCTTGCGTGCCGGTCGGGGCGGAAACGGCGGACCGGCTGGAGCACCAGGCGGCGACGGCGGCGACGCCGTTGTTCGTGGCTCGTTGGCTGGACGTACAACGGTCATCGGCGGAACCGGCGGCCGCGGAGGACCGGGAACCACCGGATCGCCCACGGTCCCGGGAGGGGCTGGCGGAGTGGGCGGGGATGGGGGAGACGGCCTGCTGTTGGAATATGAGCCTCCCCCTGATGCTCCAAACCCGAACGCTGTTGCCCCGGGGAGACCGGGCACACCAGGGGCGCCCGGTGCATCTGGTACAGGTAGCGCCGGGGCTGAAGGTGCGGATGGAGGCACATGCGTAAGTGGGACCAATGGAATGAACGGAGGCACCGGACAGGGAAGCAAGGGCGGCAATGGCGGACCGGGCGGCGCCGGTAAGCCGGGCGGCATTGGCGGTGCCGGGGGTCTGGGAGGTGATGGCACCGGTGGGCACGGCGGCCGGGGGGGCAATGGCGGCGACTGCTGCCCGGACGGCACTGGCGGAGCCGGTGGAAACGGCGCCAACGGCGGGAACGGAGTTGGCGGGAACGGCGGGAACGGCGGGACCGGTGTTACTGGCGTTGCAGGTTCGGCGGGTGGCAACGGCGGGCAGGGTGGCAGCGGAGGATCAGCAAACGCCGGTAATGGTGGCAACGGAGGGAGCGGAGGGGCCGGAATGCTTGGAGGACCGCGTGGCAACGGTGGGAATAAAGGTGATGCCACCGCCGGGCTGGCTGGCCTTGGTGGGGCGGGAGGAGCCGGAACGCCAAACGGCCAATCAGGCGTCGCGGGCGCAGCCGGTGGTACCGGTGGAGGCTCGGACGGCTCGGACGGTGCCAACGGAGGGGGTTGCCCGGTGGGATAAAGGAGCAAAGCTGTCCGTGGGCCGATAAGGACTCGCGCACAATGAAACTTGCATTGCCCTACCCCACTTGGGCCGCACGGGATTTGCCCCTTGATGCCGAAACCGTGTGATTCACTCTCTTTGCCGGCTGGAACGAGAATCCCTTCTCGTTCATACATCCCACAGGAATCCCTTCCTGTGTGTCCGATAGCACTCCCCGTTGGATCGCGACATGGGACAGGATTCCCATTGAGTCAGGACCGAGAAGGGATTCTCGGTCCAGCTCGCGGTCCAGCCGATGGGATCCTTGGTCCAGCTCACATGCGATCTTTATCGTGGCTGCGGGACCTGGCTCGAGGTCGTCAGGTGGACGCCGGCCCGGGTGAGGTCGGCGAGGGCGCGGTCGGCGTCGCCGGGGGCGAGATTGACGCCGCGACATCCGTCCTGGATGAGGTGGGTGTTGAAGCCGAGGGAGCGGGCATCCAGGGCGGTGAACTTGACGCAGTAGTCGGTGGCCAATCCGAGGATGTAGACGTCGGTTACGTTTTTTTGCCGGAGGTGGTCGCCGAGGCCGGTGGCGTGGCGGCGGCCGTTGTCGAAGAAGCCGCTGTAGCTGTCGACCGTGCGGTCGGCGCCCTTGCGAAAGACGGCCGCGATGCGACTGGTGTCGAGGGCGGCGGCAAACTCGGCGCCGGGGGTGTCCTGCACGCAGTGGACGGGCCAGAGGATCTGTTGCAGTCCGTCGAGGTCGATGACCTCGCCGACGGCGTGGCCGGGCTGGTTGGCGGCGAAGCTGGCGTGGTCGCGGGGGTGCCAGTCCTGGGTCGCGACGACGAGCTCGAAGCCGGGTTGCACGCGATTGGCGACGGAGATCACGGCGTCGCCCCCGGGCACGGCGAGGGAGCCGCCGGGGAGGAAGTCGTTCTGGATGTCGACGAGGATGAGGGCGTTCATGGGCGGAAACGTCAGAAAGTCAAAACACCGAAAACCGAAACGCCGAAAACCGAAATCGCCGAGCGGACAGTCGTCCGGCGTGGGTCAGAGGCCGCGGGCCTTGAGGATGAGATCGTTCTTGAGTTCCCACAGTTTCTTCTCCAGGCCGACGGGGTACTGGTGGGGGTTGACGAAGCGCTTGACGCCGGGGTGGAAGCGGGCGAGCTGATCGCGGGCGTGCCGGCGGACCTGGTCGAGCGGCGGAGATCTATAGACGAGCTTTCCGCCGCGGAGGATGGGGACGAGCAGGTCTTCGCAGGTCGTGCCGTCGGGGATGACCTTGCGGCGCGTGAGGTCCATCGGGTCGACGATCGTGCAGCCGTTGGAGAGTCCGGTGGGGATGTCGTAGATGGCGTCGGCGACGTATTCGCCGTCCTTGGCATAGCGTCGAATCTGCTGGAAGCCCGGCGTGGAGACCTTGATGGCCTGTTCGGAGAGCTTGACCTTGTATTCCCAGTCGCCGCCGGGGCGCCGGACGGCGGCGAGCTTGTAGACGCCGCCCATGGCGGGCTGGTCGTAGGCGGTGGCCAGCTTGGTGCCGACGCCCCAGACACCGATGGCCGCACCCTGCGCCTTGAGGCTGGCAATGATATGTTCGTCGAGATCATTGCTGGCGACGATAGCGGCTTTTTCGAAGCCGGCGGCGTCGAGCATCTTGCGGGCCTCGATGCTGAGGTAGGCCAGGTCGCCGGAGTCGAGTCGGATGCCGATCATCTCGTGACCGTGCTGCCGGAGCGCCCGGCCGGCGTCGATCGCGCGGCGGACGCCCTCGAGGGTGTTGTAGGTGTCGACGAGGAAAATGCAGTTGTTGGGCATGGCCGCGGCGTAGGCCGCGAAGGCCTCGGGTTCGCTGTCGAAGCACATGACCCAACTGTGGGCATGGGTGCCGCGGACGGGGATGCCGAAAAGGCGTCCGGCGAGGACGTTGGAGGTCCCGGTGCATCCACCGATATAGGCGGCGCGGCTGGCAGCCAAGGCACCGTCGACGCCCTGAGCACGTCGGAGGCCGAATTCGAGGACGGAGTCCCCGTGCGCGGCGATGCAGACGCGTGCGGCCTTGGTGGCGATGAGCGTCTGGAAATTGAGCATGTTGAGGATGGGGGATTCGAGAATCTGACACTGGACGATCGGGCCGGTGACGCGGATGAGAGGTTCGTGGGGGAAGACGACCGTCCCCTCGGGGATGGCGTCGACGTCGCAGGTCAGACGTGTTTCGCGGAGGTGTTCGAGAAAGGCCGGCTCGAAGAGAGGGGCGTCGTCGTTGCCGCGCAGCTCGGCCAGATAGGCGATGTCCTCGGCGTCGAAGCGGAAGTTCTCCAGGAGATCCATGACATAGCGAAGGCCACAGGTGATGCTGAAGCCGCCGTCAAAGGGGTTGTTCCGGAACGACATGTAGAACGAGGTTTCGCGGTCGAGGACGCCGGATTTCCAATAGCCGTAGGCCATGGTGAGCTGGTAGAGATCGGTGAGCAGTGCGAGGGAGCGCTGGTAGATCGAAAGGGGCGGATTCACGGACAGGTTCCTATGAGGCGAGCGGCCGTTTTCTCACGGTTCTGATCAGAGCCACGCGCGTCAGCAAGTGGACGAACCCAGCGCGGGCCACCGCTTCGGCTACGTCGCCCACAAGGGGCGGCGCTACGGGGCGCTTCCTGACGGTCACGGCGCTGATCGGCAGCGCGACGATGTTCCATTGGACGCGGCGGCGCCGGCCCTGTCAACCCGGGGGGGCCATCCGCCTATGGAACACGACTGTGTTATTCGGACCGGAGCGCGGCGATGAGGTTGCCGCGGACGGCGGATCGGACGGCGAAGATGCAGGCGGACAGCCCGCCGGCGAGGACGCCGGCGAGGAGGGCGCCGAGTTGTTGCCAGGAGATCGATCCGGCATGGGTGGCGGCGAAGGGCGCGACGGCGACGAGGGCGGGGACGCCTCCCGCGATCAGCCCGGCGACGATGAGGGCGGCGGTCTCGGTCAGCACGAATCGGCGGACCTGGGCGTGGGAGAAGCCGAGGGCCAGCATCAGGGCGAGTTCGCCGCGGCGCTCCCACGTGTTTCGGAGGAGGACGGCGGCCATGCCGATGGTTCCGAGGACGAGGCCGAAGCCGCCGAGGGTCTGAAATGTTGACAGATAGGTATTCTGGACGGCGTAGTAGTCGCGGAGGCGGTCAGCGGTCGGGGCGACGTCGAATCCGTAGGCGGCGAGTTCGCGTTCGAGGGTGCGTTCGACGCCGGCCGCCGCTTGTGGCGGGGTTTCAATAAGGAAGAAGCCGTAGCCGCCGACGGACGGAAAGATCTGCTTGAATCGCGATTCGGCGATGACGAGTTCGCCCTGGAGAACGCTGCCTCGGAGCAGGGCGACGAATCGAAGGAGCACCTTGCGGCCGCGCTCGTCGGTCGTGATCAGATCTTTTCCAAGGCCGAGGTGGAGCTGCCAGAGGACGGCGGCCTCATCGCCGATGACTGGAACGGCGTCGTCGGGAAAGGTGCGGTTCAGCAGGGTCCAGGGGTTGTTCTTTTCGACGGGCGATTCGGCCATCGTAGCGGCGAAGGAAAAACCGCCGCGGCGGATCATGGCTTCGGGGGCGCCGAGGATGCGCGGTGCGGCGGGCTTGTAGAGATTCAGGCAGCTTGCCTCGTCGCCGGCCCGCAGCCGGAAGGGGATGGCCATGACGCCATCGAGGGCGCGGGCGGCCGGTTCGAGGATGCCGAGGGCCTCGCGGCCCGCCGGTGTGTTGAGGTCGTAGGGAAGCGGCGTGGCGGACTCGGCGTAGAGGGGGAATCCGCCCGTCGGGGACGACCTGTCGGACGAGTCGGCGTCGCCGGCATCCAGACGGAAGACCTGCATCGCGACGATGACAAAGGTAGCGGAGGCGACGAGGGCGATCGTGAGGAGGCTGCGTCCGGCATGGCGGCGGGCGTTTCGAAGGCCGAACCTCGCGAGGGCGCCGGCACGCGACGCCGGGAGGGACCGCCGGGAGCCGCCGTGGAGGAGCCGGTTGACGGCGGCGAGGGCGGCGAGGAGCAGGAGCGCACCGCTGGAGAAGAATACGGGCGCCGGCGGGAGGGCGTCGGAGGTTGCGGCGACCGCGATGAGGGTCAGTGCGAGGACTGCGGCAAGCAGGGCTACGACGGTGGATCGCCGGGCGGGATGGTTTTGCGGCGTCCAGGGAATGAGAGGGGCTGCGCCGGCGAGCAGGGCGCGAGGCGATTGGCGTGTGAGACCGCGAAGGCTCCACGCGATTGCCGCGAAGGCGACGCCGGCGCCGGCCGTGAACCCGATCAGAAAACTGGCCGGTGTGGCGTGGAGTCGGAGGAAGGGCGCGTGGACGGCGTCGGACCACCAGGTGCGAAGACCGGCGAGCATCAGGCCGGCGTAGGCGAGGGCGGCGAGCAACCCGGCCGCGCTGCCGGTGACCGCTACAACGGCACCCTCGGTCAGAAGGAGTCTTGATACCTGACGGTTCGAGAATCCCGTAGCGAGGAGAAGGCCGACGGAGGCCGATCGACGTTCGATGCCGAGGCGGAAGAGGAGCGCAACGAGGAGGCAGGCGGAGAGGATGAGAAAAAAGCTGAACCCGATGAAGAGACCGCCGAATTCGGTGCTGCCGGCGCCGGCGGCGACCGCCTGCCGGCGGACCGGCGTGAGCGCCAGGCCGAGGCGGTCGAGGTCCACTGCCCCGCGGAGGTGTTGGGCCAACGCGTCGGCCTCGCGCGCCAAGCGGTCGGGGCGCGCCGGATAGAGGCGGCAGGCGGTGATCCTTCCGAAGCGCGCGGCGTCGGATGCCCAGAGGCGCCGGCCGTCGGCAAGCGCGATGAAAGCCTTGGGCGTGGTTCGATAGCGTTTCCAGTAGTCTTCGTCATCGTCGCCGATGCGGCCGAGATCGATGGGGAACGGTGGATCCCAGTCGGCGAGGCGCCGGGTGTCGGTGATGCCGGGGTAGTCCGGCGCGAAGTCGGGGTCGGCGGCGGCGCCATCGAGGCGGACGATGCCGGCAAGCGTGAAACTCTCGGCGCGGGTGTCGAGACGTCCGAGGGCATCCGTCACAAAATATGACAACCGTATCTTATCCCCGATGCGGGCGTGCAGTCGCCGGGCGGTCCAGTCGTTCAGGAGGATCTCGCCGGGTTTGGGGGCGGCGGCCGGATGTCCGTCGACGTGCTCGAATGGTGCGGCGCCGGGGGGGAGAGCGTCGATCGCCGCGACAGTCGAGTAGGGGACGGACCGGATTTCGGGGCCGGATTTCGGGGCCGGGCCGACGACGCGGAGGTCGTTGGCGAGGTAGGTGAGGATGTTGATCGTCCGGCCGAGTTCGCGGGCCGCCGGGGGGGCAACGGCCTCGATTTCGGGCGGCAGGAGGACCGCGTCGCTCTCGATCGCGACATATCCGAACGCGTCATTTGTGCGAAGGCGGACGCCGAGGTCGGCGAGATCGATCTGTTCGGCGAGAAGTGCTCGAATCGCCTGAGCGGGGGTGTGGGGCGCGGCGAAAAGGAAGGTGTTGACGCGGCCGGCCTTGTGAAGGGCCCGTTGGAGAATGGGCAGCCGGACATAGGCGTTGGCGGGAGTGCGCTGGTCGGGGTTGAGATTGAAGGTCCCCAGCCCGGTGTCGTCCAAGATGTCGCGAACGGTGAGGCGCAGGGTGACGGTCGTGTTGTCGCGGCGTCCGAGAAGGGATTCGATGGGGACATCGGCCGGCTTTCCGATGCGGAGCAGGATGTCGTCGCCGACGCCGGCGTCGAGCCGGGCGGCGAGTGTTGCGTTCAATACGACGGAGCGGGCGCGGGACGCTCTGCGATCGGGCACGCCCTGTGGCGGTGCGACGGCGGCGAGGCTCCAGAATCGGGCGTCGACGCCGAGGACGTGGACGCGATTGGCCCGGGCCTGTGTGTCGGGCCGAGTCGCGGCGGCGCGGAGGCGGATGAGGGGCACGACGGCGTCGTGGTCGCGGGCGAGGGCGGCTGAAGCGGCGAGGTCGTCGGCCAGCCGCTCGCGGACGAAGCGGTTTGCGACCAGCGCGCAGTCGACGGGTCCGAGTCGTTCGAGGGCCTTGTCGCGGAGGCTGGCTCGCATGG
>CAYQDV010000158.1:0-8581 GCA_964416295.1 uncultured Planctomycetaceae bacterium | reverse complement strand
CTCATGCTCCGCTTCGAGTGCGTGATGACGATAAACTGCGTGTGCCGAGAAAAGTCCGCGATCACATGGTTGAACCGGATGTTGTTCGCCTCGTCCAGCGCCGCGTCCACCTCGTCGAGCACGACAAACGGCGACGGACGGCTCCGCATCACCGCCAGCAGGAGCGCGATCGCCGTCAGCGTCTTTTCACCGCCGGACAACAGGCTGATGCTCTGAGGCTCCTTGCCCGGCGGACGGGCGGTGATCTCGATCCCGCATTCGAGCACGTCGTTCGGATCCTGCAACGTCAGTTCCGCCCGCCCGCCGCCGAACAGCTTCTTGAACAGGGCCGCAAAGTGTCCCTGCACCGCCGTGAACGTCTCCAGAAAGCGCGTCTCCGATTCGCGGTTCAGCCGCTCGATCAGCGACAGAAGCTGTTTCTCGCTCTCGCGAAGGTCGGCAAGCTGCCCGCCGAGAAACTCGACCCGCGTCTCCAACTCTTCCTGCTCGGAGATGGCGTCCAGGTTCACGTTCCCCAATCGATCGATCTTGCCGCGCAGCGACTCGATTTCCGCCTCCACCGCGGGCCAGTCCTCGTCGGTGTCCGGCGCATAGGTTTCGTACTGGTCGCACAGGTTCACCGACAGTTCGTCCGCGACGCGCTGCACGAGGTCGTCCTGGCGCACGCGGATCTCCTGCAGCTTCATCTGCCGATCGTGCAACACGGCGTCCGCCTCGTCGATCTCGCCCCGAAGACGGCGCATGTCGACGCCCCATCCGTCGATCGACCGCCTGAGGTCGTCCCGCTCCTGGCGAAGCGAAGCCGAGCGCTCCGTCAGCCCCGCGTGCTCGCCGCGCAGAGCCGCCAGCGTCTCCCGCGCCTGTTCGATCTGACGCGTCGATTGTTCGATGCGCTCTCGGGCCTCCACCACATCGCGCCGCGCTCGATCGCGATCGCTATCGAGTTGAATCCGTGCCGCCTCCAACTCGCGGATGCTCTCCGAGGCGGCCGACCGGCGCTGTGACAGTTCGCCCGCGTGAACGCGCAGCGAGGTGATCTCCTCGGCCGCGGCGGCCCGGGCCGTCTCGATCTCGTCGATCCGGACCTGCAACGCATCGGCGGCGCGCTCGCCCTCGCTGCTGCGCTGCTCCAGTTCGATGAGGGCCTGTTTGTTCGCAGCGTCCCGCTCCTGCATCTCTGCAAGCCGCTCGACGATGATCGACACCTCCGACGCGATGATCGGCCGTTCCTCGCTCAACCGCCGGACCGTGTCCTCGACCGACGAGAGCCGGGCCTGCGTCTCGGCCCGCTCCCGCTGGGCCTCGTGCATCGCGTCTCGCAAATCCTGATGGACCCGATCCAAATGATCCGCCTCGGTCTCGCTCTGTTTCAACTGCTCCGCCAGGGCCGCGATCCGCTCGTCCACCTCCACGAGGTTGCGCGCCAGCTCTCGTAGCTCGCTCCGCCGGCTGATCATGCCCGTGCTCGATCCCAGCGACCCCAGACCGAGTCGGCCGTCCGGCTCCCACACCACGCCGTTCATCGTCACGAATCGCGCTGCTGACGGGTCCATTACGGACAGGCGTTGCGCGTGTTCGATCGACTCGACCACGTAGGTGCGGCCCAGAAGCCATCGCGCCAACGCCTCACAGTCCGGCGGGTATCGAACCCAGTCGATCAGCCGCGCAATGAAGCCGTCCTGTCCGGACAGGTCCGGTCCGCCCATCATTGGCTGGACACAATCCAGACAAAATGCCTGCACGCGCCCGCCCAGTTCCGCGAGGGCTTCGTGATCGGCGAGGATTGGCTCACGCCGCTCGACGACGAGGTATTGCGCGAAGTGCCCCAGCACCGCCTCGACGATCGTCGCATGGGCCAGGTCGGCCTCAAACATCTCCCCCAGCGCCCCCTTCACATAGCCGAAGGTCCGACCCGAGAAATCGGCGTCGCGTTGGGCCAGAACCTGTCGCGCCCCTGCCAGGAGGCCCTCGTGTTTCCGGTCCATTTCCTCGAGCAACGTCCGCCGGCTGTCCAGCCCGCTGCGATACTCCTTGGCCGCTGCGTGCTGGTCCACGAACTGTTCGCGCGCCTCGGCCACGGCGCTCAGCCGCGCGCGGGTCTGTTCGATCTGTTGCTTCTGATCCAACAGCAGTTCGTCGATCGACACCAGTCGAGACTTCAACTGCTGTTGCCTCGACAGGACCTCCGCCAGCTCCCCGGCGATGGCCGCGTCGCGGGCGTCCAGTTTCCGCTTCTCCGACGTCAGCGACTCGTGTTGGAGGTTGATCCCCTGTAGTTCGTTTCGGAGCTGGGCCGTCCGCCTCAACAGGTCGATGATGCCCGACTTCTCATCTTCCAGCTTTCGCTCGGTATCGCTCAGGTCCGTCGCCCGTTGCCGGTCCTGCTCCTGCATCGATGCCAGCCGATCGTGAACCGAGTCAAGCTCCGTCGCGATCGAGGCGCTCAGCTCCTTCTGTTCCCCCAGTCGCCCCTCGAGCGAGGCCATCTGATCGTCGAATCCGGCCAGCCGCTCGCGTGAACGCCCCAACAGGCCCGTCTGATCCTCGATCCGCCGCTCCGACGCCGCGATCCGCTCTTCGTGCGCCGTGATCTGAGACTGCACGGTCAACACCCGGCTCTCGGCCTCGTTGATCTCACGCTCGAGATCGACGATCCGCACGTTGGCTTCGCTCGCCCGGGCCTCCGTGTTCGACAATTCCGTCCGCAGCGAGGTCGAGGTGTCGCTCAGTCCGGCGATCTCCCGATCCAGGCCATCGCCGCCGGTCTTCAATCGGTGAAACTCCGCGAGGGCGTAGCGGCTGCGCAGTTCCCGCAGGCGCTGCGAATAGGCTTGGTAGTTGCGGGCCTTTCCGGCCGCCAGCTTCACGCTCCGCAACCGCTTCTCGACCTCGTCGACGATGTCCTGCAACCGCTGCAGATTCTGGTCGACGCGATCCAGCCGCCGCAGGGCCTCTTTCTTGCGCGCCTTGTATTTGTTGATCCCCGCCGCCTCTTCGAAGATCGTGCGGCGGTCCGCCGGATTCGCCTGAAGCAGATTGTCCACCCGCCCCTGCTCGATCACGCAGTAGGCATCCACCCCCACCCCCGTATCCAGGAACAACTCCCGAACGTCCCGAAGCCGGCAGCTCTGCCCGTTCAGCAGATAGGCACTGTCGCCGGATCGGTACAACCGGCGCGACACGACGACCTCGGTCTCATCCGTTGGCAATGTCCCGTCGCTGTTGTCAAACGTGAGGTCGATCTGAGCCATCCCCGCCGGTTTCCGCGTGCCGGACCCGTTGAAGATCACGTCGCGCATCTGCTGGCCGCGCAGACTCTTCGCCGACTGCTCGCCGAGCACCCACTTCACGGCATCCACGACGTTGGACTTGCCGCATCCGTTCGGGCCTACGATGCACGTGACGCCCTCACCGATGGCCAACTCCATCTTGTCGGCAAAGCTCTTGAATCCGGTCGCAGTGAGTTTCTTGAGAAACATCCTTGTTGCAAGCCTCCGTGCTGCAATGAATACAGGAACCTGCAATCCCGTGCAGGTTCCGAACCCGTCACGGACCCTTCGCCCCCGGAAGGTCCTTCTACCTATGGTATCGTCGTCCGTCCGCTCCCGCCAGCAGCGTCGGGCTTCCGCGCCTGACGTTCGCGGACGAAAGGCTACTGAGCAAGCCACGTCGGCCGCAGGGGGCCGACGCTACAGCCGTTCATCGAGTCGTTCTGAGCCGTCGCGGACCTCCGGCGCTCACGCCGGCAGACCCGTTCGCAAGACCGCCTCCATCGCCTTGCAGAACACGTCCAGCTCCGCCAGCGTCGTGTAAACGTTGGGCGTCACCCGAATCCCCTGAAACTCGTCATGCACGATTGACGTCACGATGATCCGGTGCTTTTTCCACAAATGATTCGTCAGCTTGCCGGGGTCCACGCCCTCGATGTGAATATTGCACAACCCGCACGACTGAGCGGCGTCAAAGCTCGTGAGGATGCGAACCCCCTTTCGCCCCTCGAAACGCCGCGCCCAGTAGTCCTTGAGGTACCGCATCCGCGCTTCCTTGCGGGCCGGACCGATGCCTTCATAGAACCGAAGGGCGTCTGCAACGGCCAACCGCAACGCCGCCGGATGTGTGCCGATCTCCTCAAACTTGCGGATGTTGTCCGCATGAGGATCAGGCGCCGCCATCAGCGGCCAGTGCCCCGCGATCCGCTCCTTGCGGACATAGAGGAAGCCTGTCCCGATCGGCGCCGACAGCCACTTGTGCAGGCTCGTGCCGTAGTAGTCGCAATCAAAGTCCTTGCGATTGAACTGGAAGTGCGCGAAGGCGTGCGCCCCGTCGATGATTGTCACGATGCCGCGTTCCCGCGCCATCTCGCAGATCGGGCCGACCGGGAAAATTTGGCCCGTCAGGTTCGTGATGTGGCAGAGCATAATGACCTTGGTCTTCTGCGTGATGCGGTGGGCGAACAGGTGCGTCAACTCCTCGAGGTCTTCCGGAGGGGTCGGAAACGACAGCGTCTTGAGAACCACGCCCTCCCGCTGTTCCCGCTGCTTCCACGAATTGAGCATCCGACCGTAATCCTGGTTTGTCGTCAGAATTTCGTCGCCCGACTGAAGGTCGATGCCGAAGATGGCGATCTCGAGCGCCTCGCTGGCGTTTCGCGTAAGGGCCAGTTCCTCCGCGTCGCACCCGAAGTGCCGCGCCAGGTCCCGGCGCACCGACTCGACACCGGGATCGAGGTCGGTCCACATCGTTCGCGAAGGGGCATGATTCGTATAATCCAGATAGCGCTTCTCGGCGTCCAATACGGTGCGCGGCGCCGGACTCACGCCCCCGTTGTTCAGGTTGATCAGGCTGCGATCCACCGCATACGCCCGCTGGATGTGAAACCAGAAGTCCTCATCCTGTGAGAGCGCCTCCGGCGATCGGTCACCCGCGAGCCGGTTCGCCGCCGCGATGTGCCCGGCCGCCTCCCGGGTGAATCCGACCAGGACCGCCGCCCCCGCCGCGCCGGCCGCCGTTCTCAGAAATGCCCGTCTTGTTGCCTGCATGGTTCCAACCTCCACATGCCGGGTCCGCCCTGCCCCAGCATATCCCCCGACCCACGCCCGGCCAACCGGCAACCCCAATCCACCTCAATTGCGGATTGCAGCTGTCTCTCCTCGCTTCGAACTTTTGACGTTCCCGCCGCCTCAAGCGAGAGAACCCGATCCGCCGATATGTCCGATAACCGGTGGGTGCTCCGGGCGGACTCGTTCTGCGCATCGCCGCGCGCCCCGATCATCGCCGGATGGCAGCCCGGCGTACCCGGGCCGGCTACACTTGGGAGAGGATCTCATGTTCGTTCGCTCGTCTGTCGCGGCTCTGTCATCGTGGATCCTGCTCGCGTGCCCCGCGATCGCCCTCGGTCAGCAGGTCCGCCCCTCCAGCAACGGCTCGGCCACTGGTCCGCCCCCCTCCGCCGCCGAGTTCGTCCCGCCCCAGCCGCCGGCGGCGATGGTCCACTACCTCTCCTCGCCGCATGTGGTCGTGTCCTTCCAGGCGGCACCGGGGTCCAGTCCGGTGACCGGCGTCACCGTCTGGTATACCGATGATCAAACCCGCACGTGGAAATCCCTGCCGGGCGCGCTCAGCCCGGAGGCCCGCCGCGTCGTCTTCGATGCCCCGGGCGACGGCCTCTATGGTTTTTTCGTCGTGCTGCACAATGCATACGGTCCCTCCGAGCTGCCGCCCGAGGCCGGCACGGCCCCCCACCAGTGGGTCCATGTGGACCGCACCGCACCGATCGTGCAGATCGTTGAACTGCGGCCCGATCCGCACTTCTACGACAACCGCGAAGTCAACATCCGTTGGCATGCCAAGGACGAGAACCTCCCCGACCGTCCGGTCAAGCTCCACTTTCGAAGCGGACAGACCAAGTCCTACCGTCTGATTGCCGAAAACCAGGCGGCCGCTAGCGCGTTCCGCTGGACCGTTCCGGAGGGCGTCTCGGGGCGGATTTCGGTCAAGGTCTCGGTCGTAGACCGGGCCGGCAACATCGGACGAAACGTCATCGATTCCTTTGAGATCAAGGAGATGCCCGATCTCGCCCGACAGAACCGCGCCGCGCCGCCACCCACCCCGTTGCCCGCACCCGCACACACGCCCGACCTCGTTCGTCCCGATCCGGCCGACGGCGACGTGACGCGGCTCGTGGCCGCAAAATACAGTGAACCGCCCGCCCTCCGCCCGGTGGTCAGTGACAGCGCTGCGGCCGAAGCCAAAAAACGGTATGATCTGGGAACCTGGCACCGCCTGCGGGGTGAGTATGCCCTCGCGATGGTGCGCTATCGGGAAGCGTTGAAACTCGCCCCGGACTCGGTCGCCGCGAGGAACGACCTAGCGGGGCTGCTGTTTCTTCGCGGCAAACGCGATGCCGCGGAACGGGAGTTGAAGCGGGTGCTGTCGATCAACCCGCGCCATCGGCCGTCTCTCAAAAGCCTGGCCCTGGTCCAAGCCTCGCAGCGGAAATACCGCCCGGCCGTCGAGAACCTGAACAAGCTGCTGCTGATCGACGACAGCGATGCCGAGGCATGGATGTATCTCGGCGACGTCACGATGTTCCGGGGCGACCGCCTCGCCGCGAGAGAGTTCTGGACGCGCGCTCGCGATCTGAAGACGGCGTCCAACGAAGTCAGACAACGATCCGAAAAACGCCTCGCGATCTACGGCGGCGAGCGATTGGCGCTGGGGCAAACAGAACAGCCGTAGGGCCTCCCGTCCGGACGGTCGGGGAGCCTTTCCAACGGGGGCAGGATTGATGGCGACCGCTGGCCAAACCGTTCGACATGCAGACCCGTTGCCGGTCTACGGTTTCTGCGGCGACCCGTTCCTGCGCCGCCGCGAGATGAAGCGGACCCTGGACCGTCTGATCGGCCCCGATCGCGAAGCGATCATCCTTACCGAGTTTTACGCGAACGAGACGACCCTGTCCGAGGTTCTCGACGCCTGTCGAACCGCGTCACTCTGGTCGACTCGCAACATCGTCGTCGTCCGCGACGTGACCGCGAGCTCGCGCGAGTATCCCCGAGGGTTCCTCACGGCAAGCTACGAAAAACAGCGCCCGCGGCGCTCGAAGACCTCCCGCTCGCGGCCGCAGCCTGCCAACGTCCCCTACCGCAAGGCCATCGAAGGCTATCTCGACGCCCCCGAACCCGCGACGACCCTGATTCTCGAGGGCGACAGCTTCGACGGGCGATGGAACCTCACCAAGCGCATGGAGCAACTCAAGAGCCTCGACCGGAAGGAGACGCCGAAGCAGTACCAGCTCGCCGGGTGGATTCGAGAGCACGCCCGGTCGACCCACGGCTGCACCCTCGCCGCCGACGCCGCCGACCGCCTCGCCGATCTCGTCGGAACCGATCTCGGTCGCATCGACGCCGAACTCGCCAAGCTCGCGACCTACGTCACGCCCCGACAGTCCATCCGCGTCGAGGACATTCACGAGATGGTCGGAGCCTCTCGCGAGGAGAAGGTCTTCAAGATCATCGACGCGATCGTTCAGCAGGACCCCAAGGAAGCCCTCGCCCTTTGGGAGCAGGTCCTGGCCACCGACAGCGCCGCCGAGTTCCGTTCCGTGGGCGGCCTGGCCTTCGCCTTCCGCTCGCTCGCCCAAGTCAAAGGCCATCTCGAACGCGGACTGGCGTTGGAAGACGCGGCCATCCGATCCGGCGTCAACATGACCCCCAATACGAGAAACTGGCATCTCAGCCGCCTCCGGCGGCAGACGCCCCGTTTCTCGGCCCGCTTTTGGGAAAACGACCTGCTGAGACTCCTGCGTATTGATACGGACAGGAAAAACGGCATCGGCTCCGTGCCGTCCGCCGTCGAAAAACTCATCATCGAGCTATGCTCGGCGCACGGCCCCCGTCCGGAGGTCGCCGCCGCGCGAACATAAGGATACGGACACATGCGAAATCACCGGATTCACACAACAGGCTCCTGCGTCGCCGTGCTGGCGCTCGCGGCCATCGTCGGCTGCTCGATGGAAAACTGGGATTGGTTCAAGCGCGCCTCGCAGACGAATCGCCGCGGCACCGGCGCCCGCGCCCGCCGGCCGGTTCAGCCCGCCGTGGCCGAGGCGCCTCTTCCATCCGATCCGGGCCTCAGGGCACCCGAAGATGACACGGCCCTGTCGCACAAGGTCGAGGACCACTACGCCCGCGCCAAGACGCCCGAATACGACGATGCGTCCTACTATGGCGACGACCTCACGGGGCGAATCGACCGCCAGTCCGACCCGACCCGCACCCACCGCATCCGCCAGACGGCCTCGACGGCATACGACCGCCCGTCCGACCTCCCGGCAAACGAGGACAAGACCGACTCCGCCGCTTCCGACGCCCGCCCGGTCTACGACACCGACGCCGGCACCGCTGCACCCCGATCAGAACCGCGACCGCCAGAGAGCGCCCCCCCCCTCAGAACCGGGACCGCCACGCCCGTCGACTCCGCCACCGCAGCACCCCCGCCCGACCGCGGCACCGCGTCTCGTTCGGAAACACCGCCCCCCGGACCGTCTAGTGTCGAGCCGCCTCCGGCGGACCTGCCCGCG
>CAYQDV010000157.1:0-8648 GCA_964416295.1 uncultured Planctomycetaceae bacterium | reverse complement strand
CAGCGTCCGAGGGCGCTGCCCCGGCCGCGAAGGGGGCGCCGGCCAAGCCCGCCGGACCGCCGAGGCCGAAGGAGTTGGACCCGGCGATTCAAGCGCTGTTGGCCGCGACCACAGCCCGTGGCGGACACGTCGTCATTCATCGGGACCTCAGCGATTTGCCGCTGGCCGTGCAGCGGCTATCGAAGCTGTCGCCGGACCAGTTGCCGCCGGATGCTCGGTTCCAGCGGGTGCTGGAGAAGAGCAAGCCGGACACGGGTAAGCCGAGTCGCCGCGACGTCGTGCTGGGCGTCGGCTGGGCGAGCTTTGCCGCCGGGATCGGGGCCATCCCGATGGTGGCGTTCGGGCGTTTCATGATGCCCAACGTGCTGGAGGAGCCGGACCCGAAGGTCCGCTGCGGTCCGGTCGCACGATATGAGGCGATGGTCGTTGGCGAGGTGAACGAGGACTTCAAGACGGTCAAGCCGAGTGGTTTCTGGATCGTGCGGGAAGAAGAGCGGATCGTGGCGCTGTCCATCATCTGCACGCATCTCGGGTGCGTTCCCAACTGGCTTCCGAACGACAAGAAGTTCAAGTGTCCCTGCCACGGCAGTGGGTACACCTACAATGGCGTAAACTTCGAGGGTCCGACGCCGCGACCGCTCGAGCGGTTCAAGATTTACGTGGAGGGGGGCGAGGTGATCGTCGACCGGTCGAGGAAGTTTTTGGCGATGGGGCCGAATGATCTGGCGGTGTGGAAAGATCCGGATGCGTCGATTCCGGTGTAGAGAAATAGCCAAGGGCGGGTCTCAGGAATTGCGATTTGCCCCGGCGATTAGCGAGTGGATTTGTGAATGAGGGTTTTCGGCGCGTTTGGTGATTACGTTCGGGGGAGTCAGGTCTGGGGCTCGATCTTTCGCCACGGCATTCCGCGCGATCGTCGCACGCGTGCCATGGCGATCCTGAGCAACATGTTCCTGCATCTGCATCCGGTGGCCGTTCGGAAGAGCGGCATCCGACTGTCCTTTACATGGTGCATGGGAGGGCTGACGTTCTTCCTGTTCCTGGCCGAGACGATCTCGGGCGTGCTGCTGATGTTCTACTATCGGCCGGTGGTCGAGTATGCCTATGTGGACATCATCCAGCTTCGTTCGCTGGTGACACTGGGATTGCTGCGGGAAATCCATCGGTGGGGGGCGCACGCCATGATCATCGCGATCTGGCTGCACATGCTGCGTGTGTTCCTGACGGGCAGCTACAAGCCGCCGCGAGAATTCAACTGGGGCGTGGGCGTCGTCTTGCTGGTGCTGACGCTGCTGCTTTCATTCACCGGCTACCTTTTGCCGTGGGATCAACTGGCGATGTGGGCGATCACAGTCGGTTCCAACATGGCGCGGGCGACGCCGCTGGCGGGTCACGAAGGCCCGCTGGCATCGTTGCTGACGGTGGGGGGGGTGCCGTTGGTTCACGCGGGATCCGATGCGCGGTTCGGGCTTCTGGGCGGTACCTCGGTCGGGCCGAACGCTCTGCTCCGTTTTTATGTGTTGCACTGCATCTTCCTGCCGTTGGTGGCGGCGGTTCTGACGGCCGTGCACTTCTGGAGAATACGCAAGGACGGGGCGATCTCCGGACCGCTCTAGGCGCGTCAGGAGACGCGGCGCGTGCGCACGGCATGCCGCGGGCGCAACAGACACGGTGAAGATGGGCGTGATGCTTTCGACTTTCAGTGGCCTCATGGCGTCGTCGACGAGCCATGACCCAGGCATGATCGACGCGATCAAGAACGCGATTAACTTCCTCTGCGCGCCGTATTACTACGTGCCGCTGATGACCCTCTTGATGGCCATCGGGCTGATCGGATACCGGCGCGTGACCCGGCCGAAGATCGCGGCGACCCTGGGCCTGTTGTTCGTCGCCTTCTATGTCCTCAGCGCCTTCGACCCGAACTTCCGGGCGATCATCGCCAAGCCGGACAATGTTCCGATCACGATGATGATCTTCTCGACCGGCTTCCTGACGTGGCTGGCCTTTCGCCAGGCGGCGATCAACGACCGGAACATGGAAGAGGGGCGACCGCTTATCGAGAGCGGGGCCGATGACAAGGTGCTCGTCTGGCCGGACCTTGTTTATACGGAATTGATCGCTCTGATTCTGTGTACGGTGTTTCTCACGGTGTGGGCGATTCTGTTGAAAGCTCCGCTCGAGCCGCCGGCGAACCCCACGAATATCCCCAATCCCTCGAAGGCGCCGTGGTATTTCCTCGGCCTCCAGGAACTCCTTGTCTATTTCGATCCGTGGATCGCCGGGGTCTGGCTGCCGGGCCTCATCATCGTCGGACTGATCGCCCTGCCGTACATCGACAAGAACCCGCGAGGCAACGGGTACTACACGTTCAAGGAACGGCGGCTCGTCATCAGCGTCTACATGTTCGGGTTCTTGATCTTGTGGATCGTGCTGATTGTGCTCGGGACGTTCCTGCGCGGACCGAACTGGAACCTGTTCGGGCCGTACGAGGCGTGGGATCCCCATCGCCCCGCGGCGCTTCTGAACATCAATGTCTCCGACGTGTTCTGGGTGATTCTCCCCAGCAAGTTGAATGTGGACTGGTGGCAGCCGGGGCTGCCGACCGAGTCGGCACTGGGAGGACTCGTCCCGGCGTTCATGATCCGTGAAGCCCCCGGACTGGTGTTGTGCGGCGGCTACTTTTTCGTACTGCCGATTATCCTGGCCAAGACGGTCTTTCGCAGGATCTACGAGCAAATCGGCCTGGTGCGGTATTGCGTCTTCTGGCTCCTGCTGAGCTGGATGTTCATCGTGCCGATCAAGATGGTCTTGCGTTGGCTGTTCAACATGAAATATTTCCTCGCGATTACGGAGTATTTCTTCAACATTTGATCGGTTCGCCTGGAGCGACGATCGTCCGGACGGAATCATGCCGGTACCCACTGAAACCCTCCGCAACATGAAGAAACTGAACCTCGTCTTCGCGGCGGTGTCCGTGTTGACGCTGGTAGTGATGCTGTGGATGCTGAAGCACGACTTCGATCGGAAGTGGCGCGGTTTTCAGACCGACTATTTCGACCTTCGGTCGGCCATGGCCCATTTTACCGCCCTGGCCTATGACAGCCCGAAGGAACGGGAGACCCATGCCCGGCTGGTGGCGGCGGTCGAAGCGGCGGAGGCGGCGCTGGCGACCGATGAGGCCCGTGCCCGAGCCGAAGCGCTCAAGTCCCGCACGGCGGAAATCGAGGGCGAGCTGGCAGCGGCCAATATCGCATTCGGAAACCTGAACGCCGAGATTCAGGTGACGGCGTTCGATGAAGAGGAGTCCCGCACGCTCCACGGGCCGGACGATCCGCGCACCCAAGCCGCTCACGAGAAGTACGAAGCCCAGAAGAAGGCGTTGGCCGGTCGGACAGCGACCAAGGACGCACTGACGGACCAGCTCGCGCTGGCGAAGGCTGAGTCCAAGGCCTTTTTCAAAGCGAAGAACGACGCTCGCAAGGCACTGGACGGTTACGAAAAAGGGCGACGGGACGCTCTCCGGGACGAGGACATGTACGGTCCGGGGTATCCTCGGTCTGTTTTCAATCTGCCCGGCCTGGATTTTCTGGCGCCGACGGGGACGCCGGGGCGAGAGGAGATTCGTCAGGTCTACATGGCCGATGTTCGCTTCAATTACAATTTTCTGGACTCGTACCAGACGGACCGGTGCATTACCTGTCATGTCGGAATGAATGATCCTCACATGACGGAGGTCAATTTCGTTCGGCAGGGTGAGAAGGCGGTTCACTCGCGCCGCGTCGCAGCGGTGGTTCGAGAGCGGAACAACGAGCTTCGCAAGGAATTGCTTCGGCGTCTGGCCGGCGTACAGCCGATGTCCGAAACAGGCAATCCGGCCGAGCTGGAGGGCGACGAGCGAGCGACGCTCGTCCGACGTGGGGTGCGTGAGGCGAATGCCTACATGGAAGAGATCGGACGGCCGGCGTTGGATGCCGATCGGATCGTCGCCGTGCTGGATCGCGGTGACGGGCCGCTGACCTTTGGTCGGATCAGCGATGCGATCCTCGACCGCGCGCAACGCATCTTTGCCGTCGCGAGGCCGAAGCGTCCCGGCGGTTCGCAGGACCTCGATTACCTCGACATGTCTCCACCGCAGCGGCAGGATTATGCGCAGAGCCTGCTGGCGGCCTTGAACGACTACCTGGAGCATGAAGGGCGGCCGCGGATCAAGCTCGAGAAGGTTCTGATGGCGCACCCGAATCTCGACCTCTATGTGGGAGCCAAGTCGCCCCACCCGATGAAATCCATGGGCTGTACGGTCTGTCATGAGGGCAGCGGACAGGACACGGACTTCATCCTGGCGGCGCACACGCCGCGGGACCATGAACAGGAGGAGCGCTGGGCCGAGAGGTATGGCGAAAAAGAGTTGGGTGTGCCGTTGGCGTCGTTCCATCTTGTCGAGGAATACTGGGAGCATCCGATGTTTCCGGCCGACTACATCTCGGCGAGTTGCACGAAATGTCATGACCGCGCGATGGATCTGGAGCGATCTCGCACGCGGCGCATGATGTCAGATGTCCCCGCGACGGACGGCGCCGGCGAGCGGTCGCACCGGGTCGAACGACCGCTGCGCATGGTCGAGGGGCGGCATCTCTTTACCTCGCTGGGGTGCATCAATTGTCACAAGGTGGACTCGCTGAGCGACTCCCGCCGGGTCGGACCGGACCTGTCTCACGTCGCAGAGAAACTGGACGCCGGCTTCATGCAACGCTGGATCGAGTATCCGAACAATTTTCGTCCGTCCACGCGAATGCCGCATTTCTTCCGACAGGAAAACAACCTTCCGCCGAGCGCCAACGAGTTCGATCCGGATCCGGTGTTGCGGACGGAGACGGAAATCCAGGCGATCACGCATTACCTGCGGACGTTCTCCACCTCGTACGATCCGGAGCCGCTTCCCGAGGGTGTAGAGGGCGATGCGGCTCGTGGAAAGCAGTTGTTCGTGTCGATCGGATGTCTGGCATGCCACGTCAATCTGGCTGCACATGATCCCACCGACGAGGACGGGCGGACGTTTGGCGAACGGTGGATCACGACCGAGTTGCGGATGGTGGATGGGGCATCAGCCGCTGACGCCAAGGCTCGTTACGAGTCGATGTCCGGCAACGATCGGGTCCGTTTTGCGATGCGGCGATTCGAGCCGTTCCGACGCGAACAGGCGATGTCGGCGGCGAAGGCCGAAGAGGTGGCGGCGGACAGTGAAGGGCGCGAGCCGGATGAGCGGCGGATGTACGTCCCACCGGCCTTCACGCGGTTTGGCCCCGAGTTTTCCGGCATCGGAACCAAACTGGTGCCGGATGCGGGTGATTCGGAGCAGCGATTGCGGGGTCGGACGTGGTTGTACAACTGGCTGAAGAACCCGCGTCATTATTCGTCCACGACCAAGATGCCGCGATTGTTCAAGGACAACTATTACTGGAAGCTGCCGGCCGACGAGCGCCGGGCCGCCGGGGATCGGGATATACTCGACATCGCCGCATACCTGCTGAGCCTGCGAAACGATGATTTCGACAGGACCGCGTTTTCAGATGACGCGCGGCACCGCGCAGAGGCCGAACAACTGATCCGTGTGCTGCTGGGCGGGCAGAACACGGCGAGCGTCACCGAGCGTCTCATCCGGGACGAGAAGGCGACCGCAAGCCAGCCCTACGGGGGGCTGACCCGAGCGATCGTGCAGCAGACGTACAAGTCGTTCGGCGGTGGAGAGGCGGGTCGGAAGCGCGTCGCCGGAATCGTGATGCGGCAGGATCTGGCGCAGCGGCAGAAGCTGTTCCTCGGACTGAAGATGGTCACCCATTACGGATGCTACGCCTGCCACGTGATCCCCGGATTCGAGGATGCGACCCGGCCGGGCACAGACATGACAACGTGGGGCCAGAAGTTCATCACGCAATTGGACTTCGCGTTTTACGCACCGCCGTTCAAGAGTGAGATTGAGCGCCAACCGGAGGTGTTCGGCAAGCTCTATCGTGCGGACGATGCCTATGCTCACCTGCGTCGCGACGTGGATGATTCCGATCCTCGTACGACAAACGACAATTCCGACACGGCGATCCTCCACAATCACGCCGCGTTTGCCTATCATAAGGTTCGCAACCCGCGTATCTGGGACCGCGCCAAGGTCAAGAAGCCGTACGACAAACTCAAGATGCCGAATTTCTTCCTGACGGATGAAGAGGCCCGATCACTCGTGACCTTCCTGCTCAGCCGGCGCGATCCGTGGGTGACCGATGCGGTCAAGATTGATTATGACAACACGCCCGCAGGAAAGATTGCTGCGGGCCGAGCGCTGGTCCGAGAGTTGAACTGCATCGGTTGCCACGCAATCGAGGCCGGTCAGGGGAACATCCACCAGTACTACGTGGACGATCCAAGCCTGGAGGACGATAATCCCATTGGTGCGCGTTTCAAGCCGCCCCTGCTATGGGGTGAAGGCGCCAAGGTGCAACCGCGATGGCTGCACACATTCCTGGACCACGTGCAGATGCTTCGGCCCTGGCTGAAGGTGCGGATGCCGAGTTTCAGCCTCACGAGCGATCAGCGCAAGACGTTGGTGGAATACTTCGTCGGCCTGGCGCAAGATGAGTCGCAAATGCTCGACGAGCAGATCAGGCCGGTCCTCGCCCACCTCGCCGCAGCCCGCAGCGCCTCGGATGGGCAGCCCCGCTCGGTCGGCACGGACGGTAACGCCGTCTCCGGCAGTGACTGGTTCGTGGCCGACAAGTTCGCCGATTCGGCGGCCCTGCTGGGCGATTGGGCCGTGGCGCACCATCAGATCACGCCGTACGACCTCCAGCCCGGGCCGGATGCGGACGAGGCTGCGCGGATCGAGTCGCTCGCCCCGACGTTTGGAACAGTGCTTCGGCGGTCGTCCTTCCTGTCCGATCTATTGGATATCGACTATCCGTTTCCACGGACGGAGGCGACGGGCCTGAGCGACGATCGCTTCAAATTGGGCGAAAAACTCTTCTACAACCAGAGATGCCTGTCGTGCCACGTGGCGGGCGATCCGGGTGTGCCGGGCACGACCACGGCGATCAAGGCCCCGAATTTTGCTTTGGCGCACGAGCGATTGCGGTATGATTGGATTCTCAACTGGCTTCGGGATCCTCAGGCGATTCAGCCGGGCGCGAATATGCCGCAGATTTTCCAAGGAGGCGACAGCGCCTTCGCCACGCTCGCTCCCGAGGAGCGGGAGAAGCTGGAGGGCGAGTTCGGCTCGACGATGGACGCGCAGGCTCGCCTCCTGGTCGATTTCCTGTTCGAGTTGGGCGACCGCCGATACACGGCGATCCAGCCGGGCGCGGCTCTGGAGCAGGAGGTGCCGGAGCAGGATGAGGAGGAGGAGATGGACTTCGACTTCGAGGAAGAGGACGCGAAGCCGGATGCGGAGGAGGAATTCGACTTCTGAACTCGGGCGGGAGGGGTGATATCCGGACGGTGGTGGCCGACGTCGGTGCGTGCCCGGCAGGCGCGCCTCCTGCGGCGGCTATCGGAGCGGACGTGTGAGGTGTCCAGTAAAACAGAAGGGCGGCTTGATTTTGCCCGCCGATTCACGCAAAGTTCCAAGGTTTGTTCTTCGCTGTATGGCGAAGGCGGTTTTCAGGAGATGGTCATGTTGACCCGAAAGAGCCTGTCGATTGTGTTGGCGACGGCGGTGGCGCTGTCCTTCGCGGCCCGCCCAGCGCGGGCAGACAATGAAAAAGGCACCGCGGTGATCAAGGGCAGGGCGGTGTTCGAGGGCAAGGTGAAGACCAAGGGCATCAAGATTGCAAACGACCCGGTCTGTGTCAAGGCCCACCCGAAGAAGCGCATTCCGGCCCAGGGGACGATCGTCTATAAGAAGCAGGGCAACGCGCTCCCGTACGTGTTCGTTTATGTGAAGGGAATCAAAGGCAAGTATGATCCGCCGGCTGCGGCCGTGGTACTCGATCAGAAGAGTTGCATGTACCATCCGCACGTATTCGGCATGGTTGTCGGCCAAGAGATCGACATCAAGAACAGCGACTCTACGAATCACAACGTACATTCCCTGCCCAGGAAGAATGCCCAATTCAACTTCGCGCAGCCCAACGTGGGCCTCAAGAAGCTCACGGGCCGGAACACGTTTACCAAACCGGAATACGGCAAGAACGCCATCAAGATCAAGTGCGACGTGCATCCATGGATGGGGGCATGGTGCCATGTCGTGACGCACCCGTTCTTCGATGTGACGAAAGATCACGAACAGTGCCCCAAGGGCCAGGAGGCGGGTCGCGGCACCTTCGAGATCAAGGACCTCCCGGCCGGCCAGTACGAAGTCGTGGCTTGGCATGAAGTCTACGGCACGGTCTCACAGAATGTCAGTGTGGCGGACGGGGAGACGAAAGAGATCGCGTTTACCTTCAAGAAACCGGCGAAAAAGGCCGAGGTCCAGACTCCATCGAGGACGCTCGTCATTACGACCGCCGGTGACGTCGCGGGCCGGTAGTACCCTGTCACGCCTGGATTGGCGGGAGGCGGGGGCGCCCCGGCCGCGGCGGCGTGACAGAAAAGTTGTTCTCATTTGAGGCAGTGTGGTCTGAGATCGGGAGTCTCTGCTGCGGCCACGACACGCGTCGTGGCCGCAA
>CAYQDV010000156.1:0-8715 GCA_964416295.1 uncultured Planctomycetaceae bacterium | reverse complement strand
CGGCCTGGCTCGCGGCTCGCTCGGGGCCGAGACACCGTGTTAGCGCGCGAACGGCATGATGCCGCCGCCCATCGGCTCGCTCGAGCCGACCACCGCTCGGGCACAACCGCTGAGCACAAGCACGGCGAAGACAAGGATGCCGCCGCTCGTGAAAACGGCCGCCAGTGTCTTGCGGCGCTTGATGGAGTAGTGAAGCCCGGTCATGCAGCCCACCGCCGTAAACGCCACGAAGAGCAGCGGCAGCGTCAGGAGGGCATCGGGGTACATCACCGGCACCGCACCCTTGCCGCCGAAGCTGTGGCCCCGGATGAGGTCGAACAGCACGAAGAGCACCACGGTCCCATAGGGCACGGCCAGCATCGGCAGCGCGAAGCGGACCAGCCCGCTGATCTTGCCCCAGACGACCTTGCCGCTCGTAATCGGCGTGGAGAGCAGGAGTTCGAGCGTGTTGGACTCCTTCTCGCTGGTCATGGACGTGGCGGCGGTGGCGGTCGCGATGAACAGCGTGATGCCCAACTCGACGACGACGACCCCGAAGAGCCAGAGCCGGGTCTCCTGCACGGTGATCCGGCCACGCCCGTAGTAGACGAGAATCGTCATGGCGACGAGAAAGCCGAGCGTGAGCATCGTATACCGGGCCACCGCACCGCCGCCGGCCGCGCGCGAGGTGGCCTCCCGCCAGGCCACCGGATTCCGACCGACGCGCCGCGGCTTGCGCCGGCGATCGGGAGAACCTTCGGCCGACTGGAAGCGGCCGAAGATGCGATTCATCAGGGTCGGCTCGCCTTCCTTCACACACCGCCGGACAAACGCCAGCGATGCCAACACGAGGACCGCCGAGAGGACCAGGGTCATGACGATGTAGCTGTACTGAGGGTAGGCCAGCCAGACGTTCAAGGGCCAGCCGTAGTGGGCGACCGCGCCGAAGTCCGGCGCCGGCGTCCGACCGAGCACGACCCAGAGCGAGAGAAACGGATGGAAGGGCGCCAGCCAGCTCATCCGTTCGAGTTCGCCGGGAGCGGGCATCGACTCGGGGGGGATCAGCGTCGACCAGCCGGCGAGGGCATAGACGGCCGTCAGGTAGAGCGCGATCGCGAGATAGAAGGAGAAGATCGTCCGGCCGGTTCCGACCCGGATCACGCTGATGGCGATGGCCAGCGAGCCGGTTAAGACGGCCGTGCACCCCGCGAGAGAGCTTGACAGCAGAATCTTGTCGCCGGTCACGCCGCCATAGACCATCATGATGCAGAAGAGCGGGATGCCGGCCAGCAGCAGCATAAAGACGAAATAGAGCCGGCTGAGGAGGGAGCCGAGGACGATCTGGCCGTTGGTGAGCGGCGTGGAGAGGAGGATGTTAAACGTCTGGGCGTTCTTCTCCTGAGTGATCGCGGCGGCGGTGAACAGCGGCGCCAGGATGCAGACCATGCCGAGTTGAAAGGCCGAGACGTATTTGAAGACCTGCGTCGCACCCTTGGCGAGGTCCGCCAGCGAGGGCGTGCCGCTCTGGGTGAACAGGACGCCGCCGATGACGAGGGCGGCGAGCACGCCCAGATAGCCCGCCCGGATGTAGACATGCTGAAGCCGCCGCCCGCCGGCATAGACGACGCGCACGAGGATCGGGTTGGCCGGCACCAGCCGCCACAGCCACCGCCCCAGATCTCGCAGCATGGCCTGCATGTGTGAGAGTTCCTTTCGATCTCGATCGCCGCGGGGCGAACCCCCGGCCTTGCCGCGCGGTCGAACCCCCGGCTGCCGCCGGGGGCTGGTCGAGAGGCGGCCTGCGCCGACGACCCGGCGCTCAGACCCTGAGTTTTTTCACACCCTTCTTGCGCAGCGCGCCCCGCACGCTCTCTTCCGCGACGGCGCGTTGCCGAGAATCGGGCAGGGCCTCGATCCGCTGCTTCAGCTCTTTCTCGAGGTTGGTCAGTGGCTCTCTGAGCCGCTCGAATTCCTGCTCCAGCTTGTACATCCACGGACCCTGGCTGTAGGCCGACTTGGTCCGCCATGTCAGTTGTCGGGCGATTCGATTTTCCGTGAGGGCAGCACGCAACTCGGGCGTCTTCACCTTCGCGAGCCGCTCCTGGCAATCCTTCAGGATGGCTTTGGCCGATTCGACCTGGGCTTCCCGCAGTTGGTAGTACTCGACGGCCTGATCAACGTAGGCCTTCCAGTTGCGGTCGATGTTGAAGCGCCAGTCGATCTGTCGCTCCACGTTTATTCGCGCGCGGCGGTGCTCGGGCGGTTCGTCGGGATCTTCGGGCGTCGCGTCCGCCGTCTTCGCGTCTGCGTCGCCGCGTCCGTCGAAGGGATTGACGTGGTCGCCGACCTCGCCCGCGCGCCAGCGCTTCATGCGACTCTCAAGGACGAGCAGTCCTGCCGTCACACCGGCCATGTCGCCGGTGAACTTCAGCCGTTGTTTCAACGTCATCTTGCCGCTGATCTCAGCAGAGGCCTCGGTGAAAAAACTCTTCAACGCCGGGATGATCGGCTCCATCCGCTTGCCGAACTCGACGGCGTCGTCCTTCGAGAATCCGCCGTCGCCCGCGATCATGCCCTCCATCAGGAGCTCGATGGCGTCGCGGCCCGCCGCGGCGTTGTCCTGCGCGAGTGTCATGAGCCGCTGTGCCAGGATCTTCCGGATACCCGCCGACTGCCCGTCATCCAGCTCATACCGGCCCCGCATCTGCTTTAGGAACGCCCCGCTGATCGCCCGGGCCATACGCGGTGTGAAACGCACGCCGACCTCGGTCGGCTTCATCGCGGCTGGCGCATCGGGCGACACAGTCTCCGTGTCGTCGGCGCGCGCCCGCGGCACCGCGTAGACACAAGCGAGCGCAACGACCAGAACCGCGACCATGAGGAAGCGAGGTTCGTGATCAAACGCGGTCCGCTCCCTCACGGTCGCGGCGCTGCAAAGGCCCTCTAAACATGCTCTTACATATTGAAACATCGCTCACGCCTCACGGACCGCCATGACGGCCAAACTCCCACTAATCCCGCACGCTCACCCACTGATAACTGATAACTGACAACTGATAACTGACAACTGACAACTGACAACTTCCTCCTCACTGCACAATCCCCTTCGTCAGCCGCATAAACGCCGTCTCCAGGTTCACCGGCTCCTCCGTGATCTCGCGAAGCGGGAGGTCTGCGGCGATCAGGGCTCGGGCGAGAAACGAGAAATCCTGGGTCTCACCCTTCAGTTCCACAACGAGCTTGCCATCTTCGGACTCCACCCGAACGACGCCGTCGAGTTGCCGGAGCACGTCCGCCGCGCGGTCCTGGCCGTGTAGAAGACGGATGTCGACGCGCGTGCCGCCCCGCGTCCGGCGAATGATCTCATCGAGCGGTCCGTGAAACAGCAGTTCGCCCCGCTCAATGACGCCGATCGTCGTACAGAGTTCCGCAAGCTCGTGGAGGATGTGGGAGCTGATGATGATGGTCTTGCCCATGCGTCGCAGCTCTTTGAGGAGCTCGCGCATTTCAATCCGAGCGCGGGGGTCGAGACCGCTCGCCGGTTCATCCAGCAGCAGGACCCTGGGATCGTGGAGGAGGACGCGTGCGACGCTGAGGCGTTGCTGCATGCCGCGTGAGAGGGAATCGACAAAGGCATCGCGCTTGTAGGCGAGGTCGGTCAGTTCGAGCACATCACCGACGACGCGCTTGCGCTGGTCGCCGTTGATGTTGTAGGCGGCGGCGAAAAACTCGAGGTATTCCTGGACAACCATGTCCTCGTAGGCGCCGAAGAAGTCCGGCACATAACCGATCAGCGGGCGGATCAGCCGCGACTCATAGCCGACGGTGTGTCCGCAGACCTTGGCCTCGCCCCAGGTCGGCTGGAGGAGCGTCGCCAGGATGCGGATCGTCGTCGTCTTGCCGGCGCCGTTCGGTCCGATGTAGCCGAAGCACTCGCCCTCCTCGATGTCCAGATGCAGGCCGTTCAGGGCCACGAGCTTGCCATAGCGTTTTGTCAGATTGATCGTCTGGATGATCACGTTGCGTACTCGCGGTTTTCGATCACCGCCGCTCCACCGGAATGACGAAGCGGTACATGGTCAGGGCCTTCGACGGCCGGAGCGGACGCTCGTCGACGTTCAGCGTCATCGGGGCCGGCTGGTTCGAGTATCCGATCAGGATGGCCGTGCCGGGCGTCAACTGATGCATGCACCCCAAGGGCCGGCCGTGGGTTCGCAGCAGTCGGATCGCCGTGGAACCGGTCTTCCCCGAATCCTCGATCAAGTCGAAGGCCGACAGCAACAGGAGCGCGAACTCGTGCTGCTCCGCCGTCAGTTTCTGTCGGGGCAAGTCGCGCGTCCCCAGCCTCAAGCGGTCCGACGACACGGTCTTGACGGCCCGGACCTGCCAGCGGCGGAGCCATTTGTCGATGGCGAGGTTGATCTCGGGCTTTCGCTCGAGCGGGCCGTTCGGCCGCAGGGGATCGGGGGGCTTCAGGAACATCTTACCGCGCAGGGCGGCGGCGTCCAGACCGTCGCCTTTCGCCGCCAGCACGCCGAGGTAGTAGCAGCGGACGCCGCCGGCGCGGCCGCGCTGATCGCCGGCGCGCTCGGTCTCGATGAGGAAGCAGTCGTGGAGGTCGACGCCGAGTCCGTTGCGGAGAAAGCTGTCGTCCGACACATCGAGCACGCGGTTGCCAGCCTCATCGCCAATCCGCCGGAACGTGAGTTTCGCATCGAGCGTACCGCCGATCGGTCCGTGGGTGCGGCCGAGAAACTGCTTGAGCGTGGCGCGGAGTGGGACGTCGTCGAGCGTTTCGCCGGCCCACAGACAGCGGTAGCGTTCCGGCGCGACAAACCGGGAGCGCGAGGCGTTGAGCGACAGCGTTTCCGGCATGGGCTGGAGCGACCCGTGGGCCGCGGACGGCCCGGTGGCGTCACCGACCGGCAGATCGAGGCGCAGCCGCGTATGGTTGGGGGTCTTGAGGCCGAACAGGCAGGTGGCATAGCCGTCATCACGACCAGCGTATGAATCGATAATGGTCGTCTGCCAGACCTTCCGGCTGACGCCGCGGAGGGTCCATACCATCGCCGTGCCGATGAGGCTGCCGGCCACGCCGACGACGGCGAACACGGTCCAGCAATGGTGTTGCAGCGACCTGCGTTTGAGATACCAGTAGCTGCCGCCGGTCGCGATCAGCGTGTAGACGCAGGCGAACACGATCGCGAAGATCAGAAACGCGGCGCCGATCTCCTCAAAGTCGATCGACTGGCGGACAAGCCGAAACAGATCCGGCCGCATCTGAAGCATCGCCTGCACAGGCTCTCGCACCCGCGGCAGAAGAAGAAAGTTGCGCGCCACGACGCGCTCACACGCCTGAGAAAACGGGGCATCGCCCGACGATGGAAGCAACTCGTGCAGTGAGCCACCGACGAAGGTGAGCATACCCCGCCCGAGCATCCGTCGATAGGCGATTTGCTCGTTGGGGCACCGGCGCGGAATCGGCAGCGCCGAGGGCAGCGCGCGGATGCGGCAAAGCGTGATCGGATTGCGGAAGTACCGTCGTTCCAAATCCAGTTTATCGACGAGCGACTGGCCGACGATGTCCTCAAACGCCAGGGCCTCGGAGGTCTCAGACACGCCGTTGATCGTGACGGGCAGCACACGAGCCAGCGGCGATTTCGCCAGCATCTGCCAGTTTGAGCCGGAGGTCAGCAGCAATCGCCCGCCCTGGCGCACCCAGTCCAGCAGCGCCTCGATCTGCTGATCCGACTGGGCGCCGGGATCGGCATCGTCCCAGACGATCGCGTCGACCGGCGCCAATCCCTGCCATCGGGCCGGCAGTTCGCGAGGGGCCATGGCCCGGACCCTGCGGCTGTTGATCTCGTCGGAGGCGGGGCCGGCGCCGCCGGAATCCAGCCCGGAAACGTGCGGCAGCTTGCGCGGCGACAGGTCCACGATCAGAAACTCGTCGGCCCCAATCGTGTTCACCGCGGGCGACATCAGCGCCGGCTGCTCCTGCCCGGTGTCGTCCGTGAGGGGAGCGAGCTTGCCCGACGCATCGAAGAGCCGAACGCGAACCACCCCGCCTCCACCCATGTCATGCGGGACGAAATAGACGTCGTAGGAACGCGGGCTTCCGTCGGGCGCCAGCGCGACCGGCAACGGCGACAAAACGACGTCTCCGTCGCGTTCGCGCTGCTCGACCCGCAACTCGCCATCAAAGGGCTTGACCCCGTTGTAACGCAGCTCGACCTCGATGAACGACCACTCGCCCTCGCGCACGATCGGATTGGCGCCGGCAAACAGGCCGACGCGGACGACGCGACCGCGGATCTGCCCCGCGGCGTGCGAAACCGGCAGCACCCCGCCCGCCAGCCCGACCAGCAGGCACGTCGCCAGCCCCCTCGCCCGGCACCCGAGCGGTTGGCGGATTCGTGAACACGGGGTCAACGGACTCATGGCACACCGACTCGCATGAATGAACACCGCGGCGGACGCCCCCGGCTCGCCGCCGCGTCTCGGGTTTCCCCACTCATTCTACACCCAAACAGACGGCCGGCGTGTTTTCAGATCTTTTCGTCGCACCGACACACCATGCCACCGCAGCCGGGACACCCCTCCGCGTATTTCGACAGCGCCCGCTCGAGATCAACGCCCTCCACGTTGGCCAGCGTGACGACCCAGGCGAGCACGTCGGCGAATTCTCCCTCTTTGTCCGCCATGGACCCTTCGGCGACGGCGGAGGCCAACTCACCCACCTCCTCCATCAACCATAAGAACGTGCCGGCGGAGCCTCGCTTGCGGTCCTTGGCCGAATACATCGTGTCGATCAGACTCTGTAACTCTTTAATGTGCATGACGTTGTGTACCTGTCACCCCCGGCCGCATCCCTGCCAACGGTCCGCCGACGCCGTTCAACGCGGCTTCCCGACCGCCTCCCCGGCCTTTCCGCGGCCCAGCGCGGCGGCCCGGGCCTCGAACGCCGTCGCCTTTGCCTCATCCCCTTTCGCGCGGTACGCCCGGGCGAGGCCGGCATAGCCGCGACCGTCCTCCGGCCGGAGCGTGCAGACCGCCTGAAACTCCCGCTCCGCCGTCGCCGCGTCTCCCGCCGCCAGCGACACGTCACCGAGGCCGGCGTGCGTGTCGGCGTCGTAGGGATCGATCCGAATCGCCTGCCGGAGCCAGCGGGCCGCACGGTCCGGATTGCCCTGCTCCACATAGATCGCAGCAATCTGTCGCGGGACCGCCGGCTCGTCCTCCACCAGCCGGGCAAGTTGCTCGAGGACGACGACCGCCGCATCCATGTTCTTTCGATGCAGGTGTATACCCGCGAGTCGCCGATAGGTGTCCGGGTCCTGCGGAAAGCGCCTCTGATAGCGTTTGTACAGCGCGATCGCCTCAGGCCACTGCTGCCACGCCTGCTCGACATAGCCCAACAGCTTGATGCCCGTCGGATTGTCCGGGGCCGCGTCGCTCAGGCGGCGGATATATGGCTCGGCTTGTCGCATTTTATCGCGGCGCGAGGCTTCGTCTTTTTCGGCGAGCATCCGACCAATCAGGATGCGGCTGAGGACCTCCAGGGCCGTGGGGGCGTCTTTGTCGAGGTCCAGCCCGGCCCGCGCCGCCGCTTCGGCCGCCTCCACGTCGCCGTCGAGCAATTCCGCCTCGGCCAGCCGCCCGCGCAGGGCCGCGTCGCGCGGCCGTTTCCGGATCAGCGCCCGGATGGTCTCGGGCGCGTCCATCGAGTCCGTGGGCAGGCCCCACCGGGTCACCTGCCGCATTGCCCAAGCCTTGAACGCGGCATCGAACGCCGCCGTGTCGACGTGCAACACGTCCTCGAAGGCCGCCGGCTGCGCCGCTCCATCGTGAAACGCCTTCAGCAGCCCGGAGATCGCCGCGTAGCCGAATCGCTCGATGATAAACTCCACCATCCACTCACTCTGGGCGTAGGCCAGGGTCCGGTCGTTGGGTCGCCGCGGGCGCATGAAGCCCCAGTCGATGGATCGGAGCGTGAACAGGCGGTCGCGGCGTACGGCGTCGGCGAGCATCCGCATCCACGCCCACGAGCGCGGGGCGGTCTCCTCGAAGACAGCGAGTCCCTCGGTCATCCAGTGGGGGATCCGGTTTCCGGTGGCGGCGAGCGTGACGGTGTGGGTGAACTCGTGGCGCAGGACGCCGGCCCAGTTGAATCGCCCGAACGGCGGCCCGCCACGCGGCGCTTGCAGGGCGATCACCCGGCCGGTGCAGGCCCCGACCGTGGCGATAAACGGCCGGCCGGAGATGCGCACGCTGAAGGCGTCGTGGCCGGGGAATAACTCTATGATTGTCTTTTTGGTCGGGGACGTCTCAAAATCTGCGCAGACGTCCCCATAGAGCGCCTCCAGGGCTTCGGCGAAATAGGGCACGACCACGCCGTCCCGCTCGCGGTCGAACTTGATGATGAAGTGCTCCGTCTCCTGCTGGGCGAACCGCTCGATCCGATCCAGCAGGTCCAGCACGTTGAAGGTCCGGTGGTTGAAGCCGTCCAGCGCGAACGAGGCGTCGAGCGTGTGACGGGCGTCTGTTTCGTCGCCGGTCTCCATATAGAGCAGGCCAAGCTCGGTGCGCGGTTCGGACCAGGCCGGCGCGAATTCGATCACCTGCTTCAGGTGGCCCTCCGCCTCGGCGTACTGCCGGGCCGCGCTCAGCCACCTCCCCAGCGCGAAGTGCAGCGCCGCCGGGCGCGGGGTGATGGCCCGGGCGCGAGCCTGCGTC
>CAYQDV010000155.1:0-8793 GCA_964416295.1 uncultured Planctomycetaceae bacterium | reverse complement strand
GCATCGCCTCGAGCATGGCCGCCTGCGTCTTCGGCGGCGTCCGGTTGATCTCGTCCGCCAGCACGAGGTTGGCGAAGACCGGCCCGGGGAGGAACTTGAACGCCCGCCGGCCGGTCGCCTGGTCCTCGGCGATCATCTCCGTGCCGGTCACGTCGCTCGGCATCAGGTCGGGCGTGAACTGGATGCGGCTGAACGACAGCGACAGACACTTCGCCAGCGACGAAATCATGAGCGTCTTGGCCAGTCCCGGCACCCCCTCAAGGATGCAGTGTCCGCCGGCGAACATCGAGACCAGCAGTTGCTCGATGACGGCGTCCTGGCCGACGATGACCTTGCGCAGCTCGTCGCGAAGCCGACTGTGAACCTCGCGCAGCCGCCCGGCGGCGGCCACGTCGGCCGACTCCGGCGCCCCGACATTCATTCCATCCGGCGACTCACTCATATAATGACTTTCTCAGTTACCAGTTTCCAGTTACCGGTCTTCAGTTATCAGTTATCAGTCTTCAGCTTTCGGCTTTCGGCTTTCATCGCTGCATGATCGGGAGGTAGCCATAGGGCAACTGCAGAATCACCAGCGCAATCGCCGTGCCGTAGACCCGGCCGACCGAGTCCCCGTCCCACGAACCGTCCTCGTTCTGCGTTGCCAGCAGGAAATCCCGAATCTTCGGGAAGTAGTCGTCCCATTCGTTGTCGCCGGCTAGATACATCACTTGCGCCATGTACAAATGCGCGTAGAAATAATGTCCCCACACCCCGCGGCGATCGTTCCCGACGCCGATATGCCGCTTGCAGTATTCCAGCGACTTCCGCGCCATCGGATTGTCATATTCACCCGCATTGAACCAGCAAGCCACCGCCGCCGCCGTGATCGGCGGCCGCGGATCGGTCATGCCCACCCGATACGCGATCCCCCCGCCCGGCAGGTATGACTTCTCCAGATACTTCATCGCCCGCCGGATGACCTTCTTCGGAACCGCGATGCCCGCGTTCCGCGCGGCGCGAAGCGCCTGCACCTGGGTCACCGTCACCGAACCCTCGTCTCCGTTCATGTCGGGCGTATAGAGCCAGCCCCCCTGGCGGCTCTGAGACTTGCCGGTCAGGTCGACGCCCTTCTGAAGCACCCACCGAATCTGATTCGATCGCTCCTCGTCCTCCTCCATGCCGTAGACCTGAGCGAGGTACAACATGCCGAAGCCGTGGCCGTACATCGACCGCGATTCCTCTTCGCCGTATCGACAGATCAGTCCGTTCTGCTGCGACGAGCGAATCAGGAACGTCAGCGATTTGCGAAGCAGCGGGGCGTACACACCCTGGGTCGGCGTGCTGCCAGACGCCAGGACCGCCAGGCTCGCCAGCGACGTCATCGTCACCGGATAGGTGCCATACTGGCCCTCGTTCCGCCAGGATCCGTTGCCTCCCTGCTTCGAGGCCAGGAACTTTAGCCCATTGCCGATCGCCTGCTCGGTCTTGGCCGAAATGTGCCGCGGCCGTCTGCTCGGCGCGGCTCGTACCTCCGGTGACGCGGCTGTCAGCACTCCCGCGACCGCCGCAGCCAGACACGCCATCCCGATCGATCGCCCGATCATGGCCGCTCCATCCCACGCGGTCGGTTCGTGGAAACGCCGATCCGCTGCCGCTTCTTCGCCAAGATACAGAATCCATCCGGCGTCACGACCACCACGCGGCCGTTCAGAATAATGACATCCGTTACGTTGCGGGGTTGTCCCTCCGCGAAGAGCGCCCCATCCTCGGTCAACTCGTCCGCGTCAAACTCGAACAGCCGCCCCAGCCGCCGGCCGCTCGCCCGATCCAAGAAGATCAGGCTCGACAGCCTGACGCGAGGTCCGCCGTCAAACGACACGACGCCATTGCCTCTGCGGGCACCGACGTCGTAAAGAATCACCGGAAGGAGGTCCGACGACGCACGCATCATCCGCGACGTGATCCGCGCGTAGGCATACGGCCCCCGCTCCCACGGCTCCGAATCATCCAGCGGATAGGACACGATCTTATACTCCGGTGGCACGTCATCCGTCCGGCCAAACACCAGCACGCGCCCCTGGGCCGGCCGGCCGCCGGATCCCACCCGGTCGAGCGTGGCCCGGATCAGCGGAAACTCCAGATCTTCGACTTCGATCTCCTTCACGGTCTCCCCCGAATCGGCTCGGACCACCGCGAGTCGATCCGTGCGGTAGCAGATGCCGATGTGGTGGTCATCCAGCCGGATCACGTCCGTGATCCGGCCGCGAAACGCCCGGTCCCACAATACACGACCCGAGGCGATGTCGCGCCCGACGACTCGCTTCAGTCCGTTGCGGCACACGACACCCGCCGCCACCACGACGCGGGCATCCGGGTCCGGCGTCTCGTCGTCCGACGACTCCGGCGACTGCGGCGTCCGACCGACCAGCAGTCCGAATTGCCGCAGGTCACGTCCGGTCGACGGATCCAGCACCCACAACCACGTCGCGTTCCGGTCGACAACGACCAGATGCCCGCCCACCCTGAACAACCATCCAAGACGGCGCCGGTCGAACCGCCGCCGCCAGCGGGGCGCGGCGTTGTCACGAGCGGTGATCCCGACGAGCGTCCGCGCGTCGGGCGTCTGGATCACGATCCCGTCAATCGCGAGCACCGACGGTGTCGGCAGCGGACCGATGCTCTCATCCACCGCCACCGGGCTCCACATGCAACGCCCCGAGATCAACCCCACCGGAAACAAGTGCTCACCCAAATCCAGTACCGCGACACGGCCGGCCACCGCCGCCGGACGCAACGTGTCAACGTCTTGTCGCACGAGTTGCGCCGGCATGCCGGTCGGCGCCGGAGCAAACGCCAATTCGCTCAGCCAACACGTCCGGCCCGCATTTGGCTGCCCCACCCCGACCCCTCGGACCTCGCGGGCGAACCGGACGGGCAGCGCCTCTCCCCACGACGCGTCCGTGGCCAGCCGGTCGTGAAAGGTGGCGACGGCGTTAATCCCGCCCAGGTCTGAATCCTGATGTATGACATGCAACCGATCTCGCGCGGGGTCGAGCGGCTCCGCCACAACGGTCGGCCCGAGAGTCGCGATCAACTCGTCCACGCTCCCCACCCGCTCGAACGCCGGCCGACCAGACCAATGCGCCGGGAGCCGGCGTCCGGCATAGTCGGTCGCCATCTCCTGAAGAACCCGTCCGGCCGACGCCGCAGACGCCGCCAGCCCCTCGCCCGGCTCGGCAAGCGTCACCGCCAGAATCGCCAGTGCCTCCGCGGCCGGATCGGTCCCCGCGGCGCGCCGCGCGGCCCGCCTGAGAAAAAATACGGCCGACTCACATGCGTCGCCGGCCAGCGCCAGCCGGGCCAGCCTCAGATCGGCCCGCGCCCCGGCCTGTTTGAACGGAACGGCATCGGACAGACGCTCCGCCGCGCCGAGGTCGCCCGCCCCCACCGCCGCCTCGAAACGCGACACGAACACGGCCCGCGCCGCCGAACGACCATCGTCATCCATCTCCCGGGCATAGCGGCCGAGTCGCTCGGCCACCAGGACATCGGCCCGAACCTCGAGACCCGCCTCCGGCGAGACCGGGCCGCCGGTTGCGCCGACCAGCAGCGTCATGGCCCGCTGAAACGCCGTCGCCAGGTCTCCGGCGTCGGCAAAGGTCTCGGAATAGGCCAGCCCCGCTCGGACGACGTCATCGGCGCGATCGGCCGCCGCCACGGCCCGCCGCAGCAGCGCCCCGCGTTGCGTGTCATCGACCTCGGCGATTTCCAGCAGCGCCGTTACCCGCAGATGAGACACACGCGCCCGAAGATCCGACGGCGCCCGCGGCGCGTCGCCGCCCTCGGGCACGTGACGATCCAGAGTCCCCAGCGCCCCGCGCCAGTCGCCAGCCAACGCCGAGAGCCACGCGAGACGCAGAACCGCGTCGACATCGTCGGAGTCCCGCGCCAGGCGTTCCTCCGCCAGCGCCCGGGTCCGCGCCGTGTCCGGAAACTTGTAGACGGCGTCCGCCGACACGCTGTAGAGCGCATCGGCCGTCACGAGCAGGTTGCCCAGCGGCACGTCGGAGGCCGCCAGCTCCCCGATCGGCCGTCCCGTCTCCGCGTCCAGCGTCACCAGCCCCTCAAACGTCGGCACGACGATGTGGTCGCCGGCGATGGCGGGACGACCGGAAGGACGACGTTCTTGATAACTCCACGCCTCCTCGCCCGTGTCGAGATCGACCGCCGTAACCCGCCGTCCCCCGAGCACCACGCGCCGCCGCGCCGCCCCGACGAGGTAGCGATGAGGCCCGCGTTTGAATCGCCATCGCACTTTTCCGTCGCGCCGGTCGAAGGCATAGAGGTAGTCGGCGTCGTGAGGCGCCAGCAGCACCAATCCCCCCGAGACCACCGGCGGCGAACAGCCCCACTCGTCGGGCTGAGGACGCGTCGCCGCGCCCGGCTGCACACGGAGCCACACGGCCTGCCGCTTTCCGGACGCGCGAGAACCCGCGACCGCGTCGACACGGTCATACCGACTCAGCCACCTCAACGCGCAATCCGCCGCGTTCAAGGCGATCAGCAGGCCGCCGCCTGTCGGAACGTAGATCGTCCCATCCGCTACCGCCGGCTGCAACACGCCGTTGAACGGAATCAGCCCCGGCTGGCCCGATCCGAGCAACACCTTTTTCTCCAGTGTGCCGTCCGGTTTGAGAACGGCCAGGTACAAGTCCTTTCGCAGTTCATAGGGCGCCACCAGCCACGGGCCAGCCACGACGGGCGTCGAAAAAAAATGGGCTTCCTTCAACTGGTCCTCGACCGGCCCGGCGCGGCCCTTCGTCCAGACCGCCCGCCCGGTGGCTGCCTCGAAGGCCCGCAGCGAGTTTTCGTTCGAGAGCACGCCCTGCACATACGGCTGCACCTCGCCACGCTTCGTCGGAAGCTGCTCTCCCGTCGTCTCCGACTGCTCGATGGCGAACACCAGACCGAATCCCGTCGAAACCGCCCCGGCGTATTCGTGAAACAAGACGCGTGTCGTGTGAATATCCAGGCTCTCGCTCCGATCCGGAACCGCACGGAGGCCGGTCAGAATGCGGTGCCGGTCGATCGCCGGATCGCGCGGCGGGCTGGATGGAAACGTCCGCCACGCCAGATCGAACATCGCCAGGTCGCGGGCCACGACCCCGCCCGGCGTCGCCACGAACAGCAGCCGCCCGTCCGAAACCGCGTGCCAGACCGGCGGCCGCCCCGTCCGCTCGATCAGCCGCCGCACCCGCGCGCGGTTCAGACGATTCGCTCCCGGCAAGGCAACATGCCACGGAACGTCCGGCGTGATGGCCGGATTCAACGGCGGGCCACGACCGGCGTCTTCGGTGGGACCGAGAAGCTGTGTCCACGGCGCGCTCGACAGTCGCTCCGGCCCGCTCGACGCAGCCGTCGCCGGCGGCTCCAGAAATCGCTCCGTCGCGGCCAGCCGGGCTTGCAGGCGCTCGACGCGCTCCGGACTCGCCTGTGCGACGACTTGGCGCATCTCGGTCACCCACGCATCCACGCCCGACCGCCGTCCCGCCAGCACGTGCGCGACGGCCAGACGTTGCAGCAGGTCAAACCGGGGTAGGGTCCCGTCCGAGAGGTTCGACAGGATGGTCAAGACGTCGATCGCTTCGTTGCCGTGTCCGCGATCGATCAGCCACGTCGCCAGCAGGAGAATCGCCCGCGGCGCAACCGTCGTGTGTGGATAGCCATAGGCGATCTCACGCAGCGGGTGCAGCTCCGACGTCTTTCTTGCGAGTTCAAACAGCCGTTCGGCCTCGCCGTCGTAGAGGACACGGTAGGTTTCCAGCCCCTCCGCCGGCCACGCCCCGATTTGTTGTTGCGCACACCACGCGGCGGAGTAGAAGTGCTGCCCCTCATCGAGCGACACCGTCTTGTGCCCGTCGTCGGCGATCACCCGCGCCAACGTGTCGGCGGCCAGCTTCCAGTCGCCCCGGTCCGCCGCTTCCTCGGCCCGCTTCAACCAGCTCTCGGCGTCGCGGTCCTGCGGCGGAACCAGACCCTCAGCCCGGACGGACGAAGCCGGTTTCGGCGGCCCACCCGCCTGGAGTTGGATCTGGACCTGATATCCGCCGGCCGTCGGAGCCGGCCACGCCGAAGCCAGCAGCACGAGCCACGGCCACCGGCGGAAACGCGGCGGCGCGAATCCCCGCTCCGAAAGCAAGTCCGACCCGCGTCCACAAATACGAGCGAAACGCATCAGATGCCCCGGTCTCGTCCCGGCGCCGCGCCGCCTTTCGAGACCGATCCGCCACCGCATCGGTTCGCCGGGAAACTGTGGAAGGTGCTCGCCCTTGACATCCTACCCGATGTTGCAACGGTATACAATGGTATCCGGTCGCCCGGCTCTCTCATTGTACACGCAGGCCGCGCCCGTGGTGGCAGCGGCGGAGGCCTCGGCGCGACGCCGAGAATCAGAAGGCGCCATGACCGACCCCTCTCAGTTCGACCGAGCGCGAGCAATGCCCGACACCCTCACCGACGGCAACCCGCTCGATCGCCACCGCAGCGCCCTGACCGACGCCCTTCGCTTCCTCTTTCCCCCGGGATACCACCCGGCGCCATCGGCTTCGCCGACACTGGACCGGGCGGCTCGCTGGTTCGTTCCCTTGGGGCTGGTCGTCGGTTTGCTCTGGGCCACCGTCTTTCGGGTGACGTGGCGGCTCTTTGGCGAAACCGGCAATCTCCGCGTCGTGCCCGCCCTGTCCGTCGTCCTGCTCGAGTGCCTGTTCACCGGCCCCTTCCTGGCGATGGGGTTGGCCCGCACCGCGCACCTGCTTACCGGTGAACGGCCTCGTCGCGACGCAATGGACCGCTGGACACCCCTGTCGCCCGTGGGCACCCTCGTCCTGATCCTGACGCTGATTGCACAATACGTCTTTATTGTCAGCATTCCAGCCGTCGCGCCCTGGTGGCCCACCCCCGCCGACTGGCGCTCCCATTTCAACTTCATGTACCCCCAACCGATCTATCGCCCCCTCCTGCTGGCCCCGCTTTGGGGCCGATGGGCCCTTCTGCTCGCCGCGACGATCGGCCGGCCCGGCCACGACGCCGACGGCGAGACCGTCGCGCTCTGCCGATCGATGCATCCCCGCCGACTCATTGTCGCCGCGATCCTCCCGATCATCCTCACCGCGATCTACTGCAGCCGCTCGCGGAACTTTCTCATCGGCATCATCATCAGCATGCTCGTTTTCGGCGCGAGCTTCCTCGTCGCCGTCGTCATGGCCCGCCGAGGCGGCGGCCAGACGCGTCCCTCTCTCTTCGCCTGCGGTCAAATTGCCCAGCTCGTCCTGCTGGCGCTCTACCGGGCGTTCTGGCCCATCATCCACGGATGAACCCACGCGAGATCCAGCCCGGCCTGTCCGCCTTGCCGGTCATACCGCGACACCCCCGACCCGCGCCGCTGCTGCCCGTCGCCATCGGAATGATCGCCGGCATCGTCATCGACGACCGTGTTCATCTCGGCGTATGGACACCCGTCGCAATCCTCGCCGTGGGCGCGGCCGTCCTCATCTTCCGCCGTGGGCGCGGCCGAATCGCCGTCGCCGCACTGATCCTGGCCGCCACGGGCCTGGGGTCCGTCCACCATACCCTGTCCGACCGCAGGCTTCCTGACAACCACATCGCCTTCTTGACACAATCCAAACCGATCCTCGCCCACGTCCGCGGGCGCGTCATTTCGCCCCCCCACGTCACCGAATCCAGGACCGAATGGAAACTGCCGTACGCCGTCGGTCCGAAGACCCGCTTCGTCCTCGAGGCCGCCCGTCTCGAGGGCCGCGCCGCGCCGATCGATGTTTGCGGCCACGTTGCCGTCGTCATCCGCGGTGCCGCCGACACGGTCCGGATCGGTGACCGCGTCGAAATGACCGGCTGGCTCTATCGCCCGCCCGGCCCCCAAAATCCCGGTGCTTATGACTGGGCACGCCACCAACGCCGAAACGGTCTTCACGCCGGCTTTTCGTGCGCGCACGCGGAATCGGTCCGCGTCCTCACCCGAGCCGGCGCACACACCGCGGCCGGCACGCTCGATCGCGTGCGTACCCACCTCCGCGCCTGCCTCCTCCACGACACCTTCGCCGGCGACGACCCCGGCGCCGGGGTCATCGCCGCCATGGTCCTTGGCGAACGAAGCGCCGTCTCCGAGGCCATGAATCGAGCGTTTGTCAGCACCGGCAATGCCCATTTCCTCGCCGCCAGCGGAATGCACGTCGCCTGGCTGTCGTTGCTGGCCTGGTGGACGCTGACGCGCATCGCCGGCGTCCACTATCGAACGACCGTCGTCTTCGTCGCCATCCTGATCGTGTCATTTGTCGCCATCGCCGAGCCGCGTCCGTCCATCCTCCGCGCCGGGATCATCGGTCTTCTGGCCTGCGCGTCGATCTTCCGCCGCGGCCGCCACCACTCCATGAACTGGCTCGCCTGCGCCGCCCTCCTCATCCTGCTGATCGACCCCGCCGACGTCTTCCGCCCCGCCTTCCAGTTCAGCTTCCTGGCCGTTGTCGGCCTCCTGCATCTCTGTCCGCGGGTGGCCAGAAGACTCGCGCGTGTATTCGTAGGATGCAACCTCGACCGCATCGCTCTCTCCTTCGACCGGTCCTGCTACCCGGCCACGCTCACGGAGGCCGCCGAACCGCGCCGGGGCGCCCTCGGCGGCCTCTATGACTGGGCGGCCTTCGCGCTGGCCCAGCTCTTCGCCATCGCCGTGTCCCAGTGGTTGATCACGGCGCCGCTGTCGTGCTATGTCTTTAACAACCTGATGCCCTGGGGCTG
>CAYQDV010000154.1:0-8862 GCA_964416295.1 uncultured Planctomycetaceae bacterium | reverse complement strand
CCCACGCTGGAACGAGAATCCCTTCTCGTTCCTCCACACCAAAGCCTGAATCCAAAACCCCTACGCCTCCAGCCCGAAATCCGACACGTCGATCTTCCGAAACAGCACATCCGGCACCGGCCCGAGCACGTGTCCGGCCGGCAGCTCGTCGGCGGCGTGCGGCCAGGTCCATTGGTCCTTCGCCACATCGAGCGAAATACGGATTTTTTCCGACGCGAAGGGGAGAAACGGCTCCAGCAGCACACCCAGCGTTCGGACCGCCTGTATACACGTATAGATCGTCGCCGCCGTACGGTCTCGATCCGTCTTCCGCGTGGTCCATGGCGCCCGGCCGTCGATATAGCGGTTACACGCCCGGAAGGCCTCCATCACGCGGCCCAGCGCCGCCTTGAACCGCGTGGCCTCGATCTCTTCGCCGACCTGTGCCGGCAGCGCCCGGACGCCGGCGAGCAACGCCTGCTCGATCTCTTCGGCCGCACCGTTCGATGGAACCCGGCGGTCAAAATCTTGCGTGACGATCTTCTGCCAGCGGTTCACAAAGTTGCCGAGCGCGGCAATCAGTTCCGAGTTGTTCCGCTCAACGAAGTCCTCAAAGCTCCAGGCCGTCCGCTGCTGTTCCGGCGCGTTGATCGTCAGGTAATACCGCAACGGGTCCGGATCAAACTCCTTGAGATAGTCGCCGATCCAGACCGCCAGCCCCCGCGACTTGCTGATCTTCTCTTCCTGCTTGCCGGGAAACCGGATGTTCAGGAAGGCGTTCGCCACAACGTTGGACGGCAGTTGATAGAAACCCGTCTTTTTCGGCGCCCGATATTGACTGCCGAGTTTCTCGAGTTCGGCCGCCGTAAACTGCGTGCCCAGCAGCATCGACGGCCAGATCAGCGCGTGGAAGACAATGTTGTCCTCGCCAATGAAATGGACAATCTTGCACTCCGGGTCCTGCCAGTACCGCCGGTAGTCCTGCCAGTCGCCGCCGCCCTGCTGTGCCAGCGCCGCGGTAAAGCTCACGTAGCCGATCGGCGCGTCAAACCACACATACAGCACCTTGCCCGCGGCGTCGGGATCCTCCAGCGGCACCGGAACGCCCCAGCTCAGGTCCCGCGTCATCGCCCGCTCAGGAAGCCCCTGCCGGATCGCCCCCATCGCAAAATTCGTCACGATCGGCCGCCAGTCCAGCGAAACCAGGCTGAACCAGTCCGCCAGCATCCCCTGAAACTTAGACAGTTGCAAATACCAGTGTGTCGTCGTCCGGCGCTCGGGCGTCGTGCCCGTGAGGGTGCTCTTCGGATGCTCCAGGCGGAGCGGATCAATGCCGTTGCCGCATTGCTCGCACTGGTCGCCGTGGGCGCCGGCATAGCCACAGAGCGTGCCGTCCGGCCGCGTGTGATAGCACGTGCCCGTCACATACCGGTCCGGAAGAAACTTCCCGGCCTTCACGTCGTACAACTGGTCCGTCGTCTTCTTGACAAAGTGACCGTTGTCGTAAATAATCTTGAAAAAATCCCGGCTGAGACGATTGTGTAACTCGACGAATTCCGGCTGATGCGTGCCGCCAAAGATGTCGAAATGGATGCCCAGCCCGGCAAAATCCTCCGCGTGCCGGCGGTGATACCGGGTCGACAGCTCGGCGGGCGTGGTGCCTTCCTTCTGAGCGGCAATCTCGATGGCAACGCCGTTGTCGTCGCTGCCGCAGATGAAACGCACGTCGTCGCCCTTCGAACGCAGGTAGCGAACGTAAATGTCCGCCGGCAGGTACGCGCCGGTGATGTGGCCGACGTGCAGCGGACCATTCGTGTACGGCAGGGCAGCGGTAACTAGAAATCGGCGATTCGACATTGGGACTCCATGCACGGTGGACACCGGCCGGCCTCAGTCACGCCGGTTCGCGAACCGCGGCCTGTCCGGAGGGGCCGTGATTCTACACGGTATCTTCCCGATTCAGCAATTCCGCCGCCGCTGGCCCCGACCGTTCCACGATCCAGTCGGCCAGGGCCTCGAAAAAGGGCCGCGGATCGGCCTCGAACTCCAGCGTGTGCTCGGCCTCGGGATACTCGCTGATCTGTCGGTCGGGAGACGGAAGATCACGCAGCCACCGCCGCGTTCGCTCGTTGTCGATGATCCGGTCGCGCCCGGCCAGAAACACGTGCAGGCCGCCCCGCCAACCCGACACGCCAAGTCGCTGGACACGCCGGTCCAGCCGACGCGTGGCGATCAGGAAGCTCGCGCTGACCTGCAACAGTCTGTGCGCGTCGTGCTCCACATAACGAATCCGTTCCGGATTCGCCGTGAACAGCCGCGGATCGTTCAGCGGAATGTCAAACATCCGCGATCGGGCGTTGACCATCGACATGGCGACGCGAAACTTCTCGCTGCTCGACAGGTCGACCTTCGGAAACAACCCCGGCGCCACGAGCGTGAGCGAACGAATCCGCCGGGCCGCCGCCGCCGCCAGAGCCACCGCCAGCTTCCCCCCCCAACTGACGCCGACGACGTGGACGGCATCGCGGCCGGAAGCTTCGCACAGGACGTTCAGCGCATCAACGCCGTCCTGGACACACCGTTCGACCGATTCAACGTGCCCGCGCTGCTCGTGGTTCTGCCCGCTGCCCCGCCGGTCCGGCATCAGGACCGTCATCCCGCGCTCGGCAAGATGCGCCCCGGACCGCTCGTACCATTCCCCGTGCGACTGAATGCCGTGGAAATACAGCACGGCCCCGCGCGGCTCCGGCGGCCGCCACCACCGCACCGCAGCGCGATAGCCGTCGGAGAGAACGACCGTGTCGATGTGCGCTTCAATCATACGGTAAGTCTCTTCCGCACAAAATATTGCGCGAAATGGACAGGATTCACCACTTCGCCGTTCAGCCGCGACCCAACGGGGAGCGTTTGGGCGACCCGGTTTGGTTCCGCCTACGCCGGGTTAAGAATCACGCCGCAACAAAATGATCGACCGCGTGGCCGGGCTGACCCGCTGGCTTTGCCGTTTGGCGCCTCTGCCATGCACCTTGTTCTCTCGCGACTCTTTCTCGTACGGGCCGCCGCAATCTCCGGCAGCCCCCGCCCGGTCGTCATCACGCAACGCCACTGCCGTATTGTTCTATCCGAACGGCCGCGGCGTCGGCGATGCCCTGCGCAACACGGTCGAGTTCCGCCCGCGACAGCGCCGCCACATACGGCTCGGCCGTCTGCCGCGCGATCGTGTAGACCTGCACACGTTTGATCTGTCCGCCCGCCGTCAGCAGGTCTCGCAATCGGCCCGCAAATGCCTCCACCTCTCCGTCCGGCGGGGCTTCGCCGTGCAGCCGCATCCACAGCGACTGAATGACGATCGGCCGCCCGCGGGCGGCGTCGAGCAGGTTCTCCAGAACGTGAGACAGCGGAGTATTCGGGCGGTTCACGGCCCGATAGTAGGACGCGGTGCCGGCGTCCAGCTTCGCCCAGATCTCGCCGTTGTTGCCGTCAAGAACGGCCAGACCGCGGCGCACCTCCGGCCGCGTCAGGTAGCACGCATCGGTGATCAACACCAGCTTTGTATCATCGAGCCGGCGGGAGCGGCGAACCTCCGCGGCAAGTTCGACGGCCTCGGCAAACTTCGGACAGGTCGTCGGTTCACCATCGCCGCTGAAGGCAAAGTCGCGGATCCGCCGGTTGTCGGGACCGATCGCATCAAAGGGAGCCTCGGAAAACAGCGACTGATCCGCGGCCGCGTCCACCAGTGCCGTCAATTCGCTGCGCACCCGGTCCAGGTCGACCCGCCGGACCGCCGGAGGGGTCCGTCGATCCACCTGACAATAGACGCAGTCAAAGTTGCAAGCCTTGTCGGGGTTCAGATTGATGCCGACGGACAGTCCCCCGCTTCGGCGCGAGACGACCGGATAGCAGTACGCGTTCTGCCGCCAATGACGCTCGTGGCGCTGCCACGCCAGAGGCAGAGGGGTACCCGGTGAATCGGTCATACCAACACCAACTCCGCCACCAGCAGACCCCCGCCGCAGACCAACAGAATCGCCGTCAGCCACCACCAGCCCCGGCCCCATCCGCACGACCGCCGTGCAGAGAGCATTCTACGGCACCGGCACGGGCAGGGGCGAATCCCGGCAACCGCATGGAGACGAAGGTCCTGTCAGAACAAATGCCCGGATCTGAATCGGACGTAACACCAGTAGCTTCAAGCGGTTACACCGATCGAGACGCGGGCCGAAAATTTTTTTCAAAAACCGGGAATAGTTTCGCCGCGCCGGGAGTTATCGAGGAGCAGGGAGGGACAACCGGAAACGACGCCCTCCACGCAATCAGGCTTTCATCCGGCAGGTGATTGTCGGCTCGCCCACTTGCCGGAACCACGCCCACTCGATGGTCGGATCGAGTGGGCACATTTTCATTTGGGGCCGCTTCGCCTCGGTTCCGTGCCACATCAGTCGGCGAATCTTTCAGGACGCGAAGGTCCGCTTAGACATCGCGCAGGAATAAAATGGTCGACCGCGTGGGTGGGCTGCCCCACTGGCTTTGCCGTTTGGCGTCCCTGCCAGTCACCTTGGTCCTGCGCGACGCCTAAGCGCCGGGAGTGCAACCAAACAGGAAGCTGAACAACGACACGAAGTCCGGAGCACGGATACCCAGAAATCCGAGAGCACCGATCAAGGAGTTCAGAAACGCCTGAACGTCGGCGAGGATCGGAAAGACCGTGGAACAGAAATCAGACATACCGCTGTTCTCCACAACAGGCGAGGACCCGTCGGGGGATTATAGTCGACCGACAGGCAATGTGAGAAGGGTCCGAAACATCGGCCTGTATGGCTAAACAGACAACCCCGGCGCAGCCGCGCATTCGCGACAACGCCGGGGCCGATCACGTTCGAACCGTGTACCGCGCTCGCGCGATCTAGGCGCAGGTGATGCCCAGCAGGCTGGTCAGCGACGGTGCCGTAACACCCAGAAAGCTGAACGCACCGAAAAACGAATCGATGACCTGCTGAAACACGCTAATAAACGGACACAAAACGGAACTTAAAGAGCTGAGATCAACCATGGTCTTGAGTTCTCCTCACCAAACACGACCCGCATGACATGGCGCGGACCGTTCCGCCCCATCACGGGAGTCACCACAAAGAATCGGCCATTCGCTGCACAACGCACGAATGTTTTCAACCACTTGCAGCGAGCTGGCGGGTCTGACCACAGATTCGGTCCCGAATGCGCCTCCCCGACTGCAAGACGACCGAGAATCCTACAATACTCGGACCGCGCTCTGCAAGGACAATCTCTGCCCGGGCCTGCCAAATCGAGCGCCTCCGGAAGAGGACTTGGCTTTCCAGGGGATGCTTTCGCGGTAAAAATGCGCGTCCCCATGATACCCGTTATTCCGGTTATGCCATTTTTGACAGCAGACACACCCCCCGGAGGGTGTCTGAAAAGAAGCGAAATAAGCAGACCCGCACCCGTCATGAAGCGGGGATCGTGAACAAAACGCGGCCCGCTCCCTCACAGGCGCGGCCCTGAGATGCCCTGTCATGCCCGCTCTTAGACCGGTTGGGGCCATATCCGCGAAACTGGCGAGACCGCCGGAAGGGGGACACGAGCATCTATTCCGATAATCGGCCCATCCCAAAGCAGCTCGCCGCGACCGGCCGTTCCGTGATCGCCCATCGAACCGGAACGGCGGTGGTTATCGGCCGCGCAGCGCCTGAGTCGAAACGCCCGAAACGCCGGAGGGAAACACAAAAACGCCCAAGGGTGCAGATTTGTATTTGCCTATGAAAACCAAGCTGATATACTTACTGTTCTTTTACGATTTTTCAGTAACGGATCGGGAGTCGCGCCCCGCGGCGGGCCGCGGGGTGGAGGAGATAGAGCAGGAGATGGCCGTGCAGACACGCACTCAACTCGATGAGGCACACAATCCCATGACCGCTTCGCCCTTGGCTCGAATGCGCAACGTCGGGATTTCCGCACACATTGATTCGGGCAAGACGACCCTGACCGAGCGGATACTCTTCTATAGTGGCAGAATACACCGTATTCAGGAGGTCGGCGGCGAAGGCGCCACCATGGACCACATGGAACTCGAGCGCGAACGAGGCATCACAATCACCTCCGCCGCCACCACCGTCCAGTGGAATGACCACCAGGTCAACATCATCGACACGCCCGGCCACGTCGACTTCACCGTCGAAGTCGAGCGCTCCCTGCGCGTCCTCGACGGGGCCGTCCTCGTGCTGTGCGGGGTGGCCGGAGTCCAGTCCCAGTCCATCACGGTCGACCGCCAGATGAAGCGATATGGCGTCCCGCGCGTCGCCTTCATCAACAAGCTCGACCGAGCCGGCGCCGATCCGGTCAGCGTCATTCAATCCCTCGAAACCAAACTCGGGCTGACCACCGTCCAATTGCAGCTTCCGATCGGCCTCGCCGCCGACCTCGAGGGCGTGATCGACCTCATTCAAATGAAGGCCCTCTACTTCGACGGCGACAACGGCGAGCGCGTCCGCATCGAAGACATCCCCGCGTCGATGCAGGAGCAGGCGGCCGGCGCCCGAACCGGCATGTTGGACGCCCTGTCGCTCTACGATGACGAATTGCTGGCCATCATGCTGGATGACAAGCCGGTCCCCGAAGCACTGATACACGCCATCATTCGCCGCGGAACCCTCGCCAACGAGCTGACCCCCGTCCTGATGGGGTCCGCCTATCGAAACAAGGGCGTCCAGCCGTTGCTGACCGCCATCGAGCGATATCTCCCGTCGCCGCTCGACCGAGAGATCTTCGCGCTCGACCTGAGCAACGAAGAAGCCGAAACGCCCCTCACCGCCACGCCCGACGCCCCTCTCGTCACACTGGCCTTCAAGCTGGTCGACGAATCGTTCGGGCAACTGACCTACATGCGTATCTATCAGGGCTCGATGACGCGCGGAGACAAATACCTCAACATACGCTCCGGCAAGTCCCAGCGCTTCGGCCGAATCCTTCGTATGAACGCCGACGCCCGCGAGGACCTCACGACAGCCGGCCCCGGCGATATCGTGGCGGTCGTCGGCCTCGATTGCGTCTCGGGCGACACCTTTTGCGGCGACCGCGCCGCCTATGCCATGGAGTCCATGCACGTCTCGGAACCCGTGATCTCGCTGGCCGTCAGCCCGAAAACCTCCGTCGATCGCGACCGATTCTCAAAGGCCCTCAACCGATTCTCAAAGGAAGACCCCACCTTTCACGTGGCGAGCGATCCCGAAACGGGCGAGACCCTCATCGCCGGCATGGGCGAGTTGCACCTGGAGGTCTACTGCGAGCGAATGCGCCGCGAGTACAAGGTCGACGTCGAGGTCGGCGCGCCCAAGGTCAGCTATCGCGAATCGCCCGCCAGGTCCGTAGCCTACAACCACAAACACAAGAAACAGACCGGCGGGTCCGGACAATTCGCCCACGTCGTCGGCACACTCGAACCGTTGCCCGATGACCACGAGACTGGCTACGAGTTCGAGAGCAAGATCGTCGGCGGCCGGATCCCCTCAGAATACATCCCCTCCGTCGACAAGGGCTTCAAGTCCATGCTCGCCAAGGGGCCGCTCGCCGGCTTTCAGATCATCGGCGTCAAAATGGTCCTCTCGGACGGGTCCTTCCACGCCGTCGATTCCTCCGATATGGCGTTTCAAATCTGCGCCCGCGACGCCTTCCGAGAAGTCTTTCTCAGAAGCGAACCCATCCTGCTCGAACCCATCATGTCCGTCGAGGTCGAGACCCCGACCGAGTTTCAGGGGCCGATCGTCGGCGACCTGTCCTCCCGCCGAGGCATCATCATGGAGACCGAGTCGCGAGGTCCCCTGACGACGATCGTCACCGAAGTGCCCCTGGCCCGGATGTTTGGCTACGCGACCGATGTGCGCTCGCTGTCACAGGGCAAGGCATCCTTTACCATGGAGTTCGCCCGGTACAAGAAGGTGCCGGCCAGAGTACAGAGCGAAATCATCGAGGCCGCGAGGAAGCAGAAGAAGTAAGGCATCGCGCAGGAATAGCAGGATCGATCGCGCGGCTTGGCACGCCGGTGGGCTATGCCGTTTGGCGGGTCTGCCATTCACCTCGCTCTTGCGCGACGCGACATTCACGACTCGATCCGGAGGATCGCCCATGCACGAACGATTCAGCGACCGCGCTCGCCGGGCGATGGCCCTGGCCAACCAGGAGGCCATCCGCCTGCACCACGACTACCTGGCCCCGGTACACATCCTGCTCGGCATCCTGTCCATGAGCTCCAACGTGGCGGCGCTCATACTCCGAAATCTCGACATCGATCTGGAAACGCTTCGGGCCGACGTCGACAAACTCGTCGAACCCGGCTCACGCAATCTGCAACAGACCAAGATGGCCCAGCGGGCGGACACCCGCCAGACGATCCAATTCGCCATCGAGGAAGCCAGAAAGTTCGGCCACAAATACGTCGGCACCGAACACCTGCTCCTCGGCTGCCTGCGGGAGGGCAACAACATCCCCGCCCGTGTCCTCAGCCGGCACGGCATCCAGCTCGAACAGCTCCGCGAGGAAGTCCTCACCCTGCTGCGGTCCAGCACCGACGAGGACCATGCCGGCAGTGCCGACGGTCACGACGGCCACGAATGGCTTCATCAGGGCGAACTGGCCAAAGCCTTCCGGTCGCCCCGCTTCTGGCATCGCCTCATCCTGGCCGTCGACGCCGCCAACCGCCTCGGCCACGGTCAGGTCGAAGACGAGCACCTCCTCCTCGCCCTCCTCCGCGAGCCGGACAACTTCGTCGCCCGCATGTTGGCCGAAAAGGGCGTCACCCTCGACTGGGCACGCGAAAGAGTAACCCGCTCGCCGAGCGCATAACGGCCCCCGCTCGAACGAGAATCCCTTCTC
>CAYQDV010000153.1:0-8903 GCA_964416295.1 uncultured Planctomycetaceae bacterium | reverse complement strand
GAATCCGTCCCCGATCGCGCAGCTCGGCTGGCCCATTGGCTTGGCCGTTGGGCGAAGGCGCCAACGCCGTCACGCGGCATGAACCGGCGAGTAGCGGTCGATCAGGAAGTTCAACAGGTCCCGAACGGAAACGACGCCGACGGGGCGTTCGTTCTCTTCGATGGGAATGTGGCGAAAGCCGCCAAGGTCCATGCGGTTCAAGGCCCAGGCGACCGTAGCATCCGGCGGCAGCGTGTCGGGGGCTGGCGTCATGACGTCTCGGACAGGGGTGTTGCGAAGCTCCTCAAAGCGATGGGCCGCCCGCATGAGGATGTCCCGTTCGCTGACAATCCCCACAAGGGTATCGCCATCCACGACGACGAGAGCACAGCTCGCATTGCCGGAAACCATCCGATCGATGACTTCCTCGACCGTCGCCGTCGGCGAAACGACGACCACCGGTGGAGCAGAAACGCCCGAAATAGGCGTTTGCGTGATGCTTCCGGGCGTATCGGTGCAGTGAGATTCGGACTCGGGATGGTCGAAGACCGCCAGATCGGTGCCGCAGGTCTCGCACACATCGGCACCCGGGATGTTGTCGTGATTGCAGGATGGACAATTCATGGTCTTGCAGTTGCTCCTCGTACTCGATGCCTCAAGGGCAATGATCGCTCGCTGGAACGAGATCCCTTGTTCTTACGCGACCCCTTAGCCGCGACCCAACGGGGAGCGTTTGCGCTTGGGCGCCCCTGCCATTCACCTTGTTCTTCCGCAGATACTAATCGACGACCCAGGTGTCGGCATCCATGAGGAGGTCTTCGAGCCGGCCGCGGCCCTGCGCGGCGACGGCCTCGTCAATCTGGCGGCTCAGCTCGACATCGTACCGGGCGGCGTCGACACAGCGGAAGACACCCATCGGCTCGGGAAACTCCGGATGCCTCATGCGGCTCAGCAGATAGGCCAGGCTCGGCTCGGGGGCCTGTTCGTCATGGAAGAGGAGATCATCCTCCTTGACGTCGCCGCCCAAGGACACAACTTCGGGATCCATGCCGTGGAGCCGGATGCCCTTGTCACGGTCTTTTCCAAAAATGAGCGGCTTGCCATGCTCGAGGTAGAGCGTGTTGTCGGCCTTGACCTCTTTGTCGCTGGCGAATTCGTAGGTGCCATTGTTAAAGACGTGGCAGTTCTGGTAGATCTCGACAAAGGACGTTCCCTTATGGGCGGCGGCCCGCCGGAGCGTCTCACCGAGGTGCTTGACATTCACGTCGAGCGTGCGGGCGACAAAGGTCGCCTCGGCGCCGATCGCGAGCGAGATCGGGTGGATGGGGTTGTCAATCGAGCCGACTGGCGAAGACTTCGTCCGCTTGCCGAGTTCCGAAGTCGGAGAGTATTGACCCTTGGTCAGACCGTAGATCCGGTTGTTGAACAGCAGGATGTTGATATCGAGATTGCGGCGGATCGCATGAATCAGGTGGTTGCCGCCGATGCTCAGGGCGTCCCCGTCGCCGGTGATGACCCACACCGACAGGTCCGGGTTGGCGACCTTGACCCCCGTGGCGAGCGCGGGGGCACGTCCGTGGATGGAGTGGATGCCATAGGTGTTCATGTAGTACGGAAACCGGCTCGAGCAGCCGATTCCCGAAACAAACACGAACTTCTCGATGGGGATGCCGAGTTCTGGGAGGATCTTCTTGGTCTGCGCAAGGATCGAATAGTCGCCGCAGCCGGGACACCAGCGGATGTCCTGGTCACTCGCAAAATCCTTGGCCTTCAGGACTTTCTGTACGATGGTGCTCATTTCCCGGCCCCCTGTGCAAGAGCGTCCATGATGGCGGCCTCAACCTCCGAAATCAGAAATGGCTTTCCCTTGACCTTGTGAAAACCGATCGTGTCGACCTTGTATTCGGCGTGGATGACACGCTGAAGCTGTCCCATGTTCAATTCCGCGATCAGAATCTTGTCGTACCGTCGAAGGATGTCGGCGAGATTTCTTGGCAGGGGATTGAGGTATCGGAGGTGGGCCGCCGCCACAGCGTGCCCGCTCTTCTGAACCCGCTCGACCGCACTGCGAATCGCCCCGGCCGTCCCGCCCCATCCAAGAACAAGCAGGTCGCCGGTGTCCGGCCCCATGACGTCCTGTTCCGGGACGTCGAGGGCGATCGAGGCGATCTTCTTCGCCCGCAGCCGGATCATCCGCTCGTGGTTGTCCGGGTCATAGCAGACTTCGCCGGTGATGTCCTTCTTCTCGAGGCCGCCGATCCGATGTTCGAGGCCCGGTGTTCCGGGGATCGCCCAAGGGCGTGCCAGTTCGGCATTCCGCTCATAAGGCATGAAACTCTGGCCGTTTGCGGAGGGATGGACGACCTTGAGTTTCGGAAGAGAGGCCACATCCGGAATCCGCCACGGCTCCTCGCCGTTGGCGACATAGCCGTCGCTCAGGAGGATGACGGGGGTCATGAACTTCATCGCGATCCGGCAGGCCTCGATCGCCACATCGAAGCAATCGGAAGGCGAGTTCGCGGCGAGCACGCAGACGGGGCACTCGCCGTTGCGACCCTGGATCGCCTGCAGGAGGTCGCTCTGCTCGGTCTTCGTGGGGAGTCCGGTGCTCGGGCCGCCGCGTTGAACGTCGATAATGACGGCGGGCAGCTCGGTCATGACGCCGAGGCCGATGGCTTCCATCTTCAGTGCCAGCCCGGGACCGCTCGTGCCGGTGACCGCGAGGTCGCCCGCAAAGGCGGCGCCGATCACCGAGCCCATGGCGGCGATCTCGTCCTCGGCCTGAAAGGTCTTGACGCCGAAGTTCTTCCGCCGCGCCAGGGCGTGAAGCACGTCGCTGGCCGGAGTGATCGGATAGGACCCGTAGAAAAGCTGCTTGCCGGCCAGTTCGGCCGCGGCGATCAGGCCGAGGGCCAGGGCCTCGTTTCCGCCGATCTTGCGATAGGTGCCGGGCGGAAGGGCGGCCTTGTCGACGACGAACTGATTGGCGAAGAAATCACAGTTTTCGCCATAATAGTAGCCCGACTTGAGAGCGGTGATGTTGGCGTCGGCGACGTCGGGAATCTTGCCGAACTTCTGTGAAATCCATCGCGTGGTCGGCTCGATGGAACGACCGTAGAGCCAGCAGACCACCCCGAGGGCAAAGATGTTCTTGCAACGATCAATCTGCTTGGCCCCGAGGGACGAATCCTTGAGGGCCTCGCGCGTCAGCTTCGAGACGGGAACGCGGTAGAGCTGGTAGCTCGACAACGTGCCGTCCTCCAGTGGATTCGTGTCATAACCGGCCTGCTTGAGCCGACCCTTGTCGAACGCATCCTCGTTGATGATCACGATGCCGCCATCGAGGACGTCGCCCACGTTCGTGCGCAGCGCCGCAGGATTGAATGCCACCAGGGCGTTCACCCGGTCGCCCGGCGTGTGGATGTCGTGGCTGCTGAAGTTCACCTGAAAGCCGCTGACACCGGCGAGTGAGCCGGCCGGCGCTCGAATCTCCGCCGGATAGTCGGGAAACGTGCTGATGTCGTTCCCGAAAACCGCGGAGGCCGTCGTGAACTGTGTCCCGGCCAACTGCATGCCGTCGCCGGAATCGCCGGCAAAACGGATGGCCACTTCCTCCATCGTCTGAACGCCCTTGGCCGTCTTTTGTGTTGTAGTCTTGGTTGCCATTGCTCTCGGTTGGACCCCCGGTCGACTGCGCCCTCGCGACGCGATTTACGCCCCTTCCCGTGACGATTGCACCTGCCCCGGATTCGGCGGCAGGTTGTATACATCTTTCGGAAAGTACTCCACCATGTAGTGAACAATTTCTCGGACCGATATGCGGCCCATCAGCTTGCCCGCCGCGTCCACGACCGGAAGGTGCCGGTATCCCCCGTCACGCATCCGCCGGATGACCGTCCCAACGTGTTCGCTCTCCGCGGCCGTGGCCGGATCGGACGACATCACCGCCGACACGGGTGTCCCCATATCGAGCCGCTTGCACAGGACCCGCTTGAGAAGGTCCCGCTCCGTGAAAATACCCACGAGATTCGTCCCCTCGCGAATCGTGACACAGCCCGTGTGATGTTCCTGCATCACCCCAACGACGTCTCGAACAGGCGTCGACGGCGAAACCGACGGAACACTCTTCTTCGGGATCGAGGCGATCGTGTCTCGCCACAGGTTTTCTCTAATCGGCACGGTGGTGGTTCCTGCGTTTGCGTGGGTACAGACCTGTAAGGATAGCGTGTTGTCTCCCGACATTCCACCCCGCCGGCCCCTCTTATCGACAGATCTTGCGGTGCGATCCAACCGTGTCCCGTCAGAGCCGCGACCGTGAGGAAGCGGGCAGTGGACACCGAGAACGAGCCCGCACGAGAAGACCGACCGGGTTGATTCGACGCAGATTCAGGCTACACTGCTCCGCAACCCGCGGCCGTGGCGGAATTGGCAGACGCGCTGGCTTCAGGTGCCAGTGGGGGCAACCCCGTGGAGGTTCGAGTCCTCTCGGCCGCAGATTCGCAGAATCCGGGCAGCCGGGAGCGACCCGGCTGCCCGTTTTTGTCGAAGCCGGCCTCGCCTTGACGCGCCGCCGAGCGGTATGGAACATGCTAGCATCCGATCGCGCCCGAGTCGGCGCGAGACGTGGGCACGCTTCGCCCGGCCGTTGTCAGAGGGGCGACGCCGGCGAGTCTGAGAACGTGGGGCTTCCGCCGCCTTTCCCCGGGGTTCCGTCATGGCTGTCGTCCATAGAGTAACCGAGGTCTGGCGATTCCGGGAGGTGATCCGGAACTTCGTCTCGCAGGACCTCAAGGTCAAATACCGCCGCAGCGCCTTGGGGTTTCTCTGGTCCCTCCTGAACCCGCTCCTGATGATGCTCGTGCTGAGCGTGGTCTTCGCGAAGCTGTTCCGCTTCGGCGAAGGGAAGTACACGCTGTTCCTTCTCAGCGGAACCCTCCCGTGGACGTTCTTCGCGGCCACAGTGGACCAGTGCAGCTTCAGCATTCTCGGCAACGAATCGTATGCCAAGCGCCAGTATTTCCCCAAGCTCGTGTTTCCGTTGTCGCTGGTCGGCCAAAACCTGGTGACACTGGTCTTGTCGATGTTCGCCCTTCTGCTCGCGATCGGCTGGTTCATCGGCTTTCAGGTCAACCCGGCCCTGGCCATCCTGCCGCTGTCGATGCTGTTCCTGATCGCGGCGGCCCTCGGTCTCGGAGCAGCGACGGCCGCGGTGACGGTCTATTTCAGAGACACGCAACACCTGGTCCAGGTCGGCATGACCGCCTGGTATTTCCTCACGCCGATCATCTGGCCGATGAGCATGCAGCCGGAGAGCACGCACAAGTATTTCAAGATGAATCCGATGTACTTCGCCATGGAGATGTTTCGCGCTCCGATCCACCGGGCCGAATGGCCGAGCGGAGACACCATCCTCTATACCGGCCTCTTCTCCGCCGGTGCGCTGGTGGCCGGCCTGGCCATCTTCTGGTGGCGTGAAGACGACTTGATTTTCCGCCTGTAGAGGACGCGCTCCCGATGCCTTCTCGACAAATCACGCTCGACGACGTCACGATGCGCTTCCGCCTCTACACCACGCGCGGACAGTCGCTCAAGGAAACCGTCATCAACTTCCTCCTGCGCCGCGACTACGGCCAGGCGGCCACCACGGTCGTCGCCCTCCGAAACGTCAGCTTCCACATAGCCGAGGGCGAGCGCGTCGGAGTCATCGGAGACAACGGGGCCGGAAAATCCACCCTATTCAAGGTGATCACCCGAATCTATCGCCCCACCAGCGGCCGGGTGAGCCACACCGGGTTCCTCGTTCCGCTCCTCGAACTCGGCATCGGCTTCAATCCCGAGCTGTCCGGAGACGAAAACCTCTTCCTCACCGGCGCCATGATGGGCGTGCCCCGACGCGTCATGGCCGCCAAGATCGACGCCATCTTCGACTTCGCCGAATTGCATGACTTTCGCGATACCCCGCTGAAATACTACTCCTCCGGCATGAATCAACGCCTCGCCTTCACCGTCGCCACAGAAATCGACCCGGAAATCCTCCTGCTGGACGAGGTCTTCAGCACCGGCGACATCCACTGGGTAAAGAGGGCACAGGACCGAATGCAGGCCCTGATCGATCGATCACGAATCTTCATGCTCGTCTCACACTCCATGAATCTCATCGAGAAATACTGCAACCGAGTCATCTGGCTCGAACAGGGACGCGTCGTCGACGACGGCCCGCCCGACGAAGTCCTGCCGCGCTACGTCGATTCCGCCGAACGCCCGCCGGACACAACGCCGGCCAAACCGCAAACGATCGTCAAATCCACCTGACGGCCGCCCGCAGAGCAAAGGCTCGGTCAGGGTTCGCACAGGAATGACCGGATCGATCGCATGGCTTGGCCGGCCCGTTGGCTCTGCCGTTTGGCGGCCCTGCCATTCACCCACTGCTTTTGCGCGACTCCTTATCGGCGGCAACGATGAACACCGCCCCCGTAGCGTCGGCCCCCCGCACCCAACGTGCCCCACCACCCCGTTTCCATCTCGCCAAACCGATAATACCGGCGTCGCCGCACGTCGCGTGCAAGGACTCCAACGCGTGCTCGACATTCGCGCCGAGCGCGTCGTATACTTGTAGTGTGTCGGGCACCTTGGAGTGCCCGATTCCGAGCGGGGAAGACGACCCATGATCGATGATACATTTCGCCAAAAACTCGCGGAACTGAAGACGCGGATCGAAACCCTTCCACCCGAACAGCGCGAACGCCTGTCCGCAATGGTCGAAGAGACGCGGCGGCGTCACGTGGAGATCCGACAGAACTTCGCCCGGGCGCGGACGGCGCTCGACGACTGGCGGCTTCAGATGAAGTATGCGGCGTTCTCGATCGAGGCGGCGCGGCGCGAACAGGCCGAGGGCCGGCAGCCGCCGCCGGACGACTGCGAATAGCGGAACCCTTACTCTTTTTTCCTGCCCACGATTCCATTTCCCTCCCGCTCGACCGAGAATCCCCTCCCTGCTCGACCGAGAATCCATTCTCGGTCCAAGCCGATCGTGCTGGAACGAGTTCCAGCGCGCCGCGTCGGCACCGACCGGATTCAGATCAAGACGCCGGAGCGTCCAACCGAACTAGATTTCAAAGATGCCGACCGAGCTACGGCACCGAGCCACGGGACAAATCCCGAGGCTCCGAAGATCGCGCGGATGGGAGCATGACGCGGGCGAATCGACGCCTCAAGAAAGGATCAGAACCATGGCCACGGCAATTGCTGAACCGGACGTCCTCAACAACGAAACCGATCAGGGTGAATCAAGTACCGAGGACGAGGCCGTCTCTCAGATCGTCAGCTTCCGGCTGGCGAACGAAGAGTACGGCGTCGACATCATGCGGGTCCAGGAAATCATCCTCGTGGGCCAGATCACCAAGATGCCGGAGGTGCCGGACTACATCTGCGGTCTGATCAACCTGCGCGGTCACGTCATTCCCATCATCGATCTCCGCAAGCGTTTCAGGCTTCCGGCGCAGGACGAGACCGAGCACACGCGGATCATCGTCCTGAATGTCAACAACAAAACGATCGGAATCGTCGTGGATGCGGTAAACGAGGTGTTGCGCATCAACACCGATCAGATCGAGCCGCCGCCGTCCAGCGTGGCCGGCATCGAGCACGAGTACCTCACGGGCCTGGTCAAGTTCGAGAAGCAGCTCCTCGTTCTTCTCAATGTAGACGCCGTCGTGAAGGAAGGCGACTCGGCGAAGCTGACGCGGGCGCAGAACGCCGCCTCCGCGCCGGCGAGCTGACCCGCCGCCAGGAAACGGCGACGAAGGGCTTCGTCCGGACGCCGGCCTGAGACCGACCCATACAACGGAAACCCGCATCGACCGCGAGCACGACTGCGATGGCCTTTACGTTCTTTTTCCGAGACATGCAGACGCTGCACCTGATCAAGGACCGCGCCGTGCCCGACCTGCTCGAACAGCGGGCCGTCCGAATCTGGGACGCCGGATGCGCCATGGGCCAGGAACCCTACTCGCTGGCGATCGTCATCCGCGAATCGATGGGGGCCTTCACGTTTCGGCGCATTCAAATCCACGCCACGGATGTGGATCCGGGCGCTCAGTTCGGCCCGATCGTGCAACGGGGAATCTATCAGGAAGACCAGATCCGGCGCATCCCGGAACACCTTCGGGATAAGTATTTCTCGCCCGCCGAGGAGACGGGTTGCTTCAGGATCGCCGACGAGATTCGGACGCGGGTGACGTTTCAACGCCATGACCTGTTGACCCTGTCGCCGCCCTCTGCGGACCCCATGGACATCGTGCTGTGCAAGAACGTCCTGCTGCATTTCACGGACCAACAGAAGTGCGAGGTGATCCGCCTGTTTCACGACACGCTGTCGCCGAGGGGATACCTCGCAATGGAACAGACGCAGCCGATTCCCGAATCGGTGGCGCCGCTGTTCGAGCCGGTCGTCGCACACGCAAAGTTCTTCAGGAAGGCGGGGTAGGTTCGATGAAGGTGCTGCGGATGGCGAATGTCAGACAGACTCGACGAGACGAAAACGTGCGGCCGGTCCTTGCGACAGTGGGTCACGAGGGTTACGTCGCGGAGGCCGGCCTCCCCGGACAGTGAACGCGAAGATTACGGGAACGCGGGCAAAGATCAACGCCCTTTTTCGGGGGCAGAAAAAGGAGACTCAGAGATGGCAGTGAACACAAGAAACAACTCCGACGGACCGGCCGCCGGCGCGGCCCACGAAGGTCTTTCAGGCTCGCAGGGTCACCACTCGAGCGGGCAGGCGTCGGGATCCGGCTTGAATGCGGAGATCGCCCGGCTCGTGAAGGCCACCGTGGCAGGTCAGCTCTCCGAACGGGCGGAGGTGGACCGGTTTGAGGGCGAGGACCGCAAGCTGCTGGAAGGTATCAACACGCTGATCGACGCCTTCG
>CAYQDV010000152.1:0-8909 GCA_964416295.1 uncultured Planctomycetaceae bacterium | reverse complement strand
CTAGTGCATGGTCACATGTTGTCTTGTGGGTTCGAAGGCCCCTCGGTTGCCTCGCGCGACGTTGAACAGGAGTCTTCGCCCCGCGATCAACCCGCAGATTCAAGGTTGACGGCGCACCAGGGAGGGCGAGCCTCCCGGCGAGCCGGGGCGGATGAGAGCCGGTTCGAACGGGAGCAGCAGGCTCGGCAGGAGCCTCGCCCTCCCGCTGGGCAGCCCGCAGATTCAGGGTTGACGGTTCACTAGTCTGGCAGCGCTACATTGCCGACGCTACTGCAATGGGCGGTTTCTTTCACGGGTAGCCGACCATGCCGACCCATCCATGGCCCTGCGTCGGAGCACGGATGAGAAAAACGAGCGGGACCGACCGCGCTCCGGATCACCGCACACCGCGATACAGCCGGACGGCGAGTTGACGCATGTCGGCAACAGCGTCTGTCTCGTCCATGATTTCTTCACCCAGAAGAGTCTCGATCGAATCCTCGAGCGTGACAATGCCGGCGGTCCCGCCGTACTCGTCGACGACATGAAACAGGTGCTCCCGCCGCTCGACGAACTCGTCCATCACGTGAGCCACGGAGGCCGTGTCAGGAACGGCATGGATCGGATGGGCGATCTGCTTCAGCGTACGAGCACCGCGACCCTCGCGGACGTTCTCGTGCACCTCGTGTCGAAACACGACGCCCAGGACATCGTCCGGACTGCCCCCATACACCGGCGTTCTGGAAAAACGCAGCGCGTCGGCCTGCTCCGCAGCCTGTCGGCAGGTCAGGTCCGCTTGAAGCATCGAGACGACGTTCCGCGGTGTCATCACCTCGCCGACGCGGATCGTATTAAGACGAAGGATGTTGCGGATCACGCGGTATTCTCTCTCGTCGAGTGCCCCTTCGGCCTGCCCGAGTTCGGCGATGAGCGTCAGCTCCTCGCGCGTGACGTGATGCGGCCCGCGCGAACCGGCGAGGGCGCGAGATAGACCCTGAAAAACAACGACGAGCGGATAGGTCAGGACGATCATTCCCCGGACGGTATAGGCGGTGAACGGGGCGAGCTGTGGCGCGCAGACCGCCCCGACCGTCTTGGGAATGATCTCCGATAGAACCAGAATCAGAAGTGTCAACACCGCACTGGTCGCCGCCACCCACTCCTGGCCGAACAGATCAAAGGCCTCGGCCCCCACACCGGCGGCCCCGATCGTGTGCGCAATCGTATTGAGCGTGAGGATGGCCGAAAGCGGCCGATCGATGTTCCGTTTCATGGCGTCCAGGATGCGACCGCTCGGTCGGTTCGCCTTCACGAGCCGTGCCACGTGCGCCCGCGACAGGGAGAGAATCCCGGCCTCGACGAGCGAGCACAGAGAGGAAACGCCCAGCGCCAACAGTAGATACGAAATCAGGAGGGTCATGGCCTGGCCCGGCTTGGTCACCCGGCTCCGCCCACGGGAAGCGGAGTCTCCACCCACCACGGGGCGATCGGATCGAACGCATCATCACCGAAGCACCCCGCGCTGTCCAACATCAAGGTTTCCACGTCTCTCGACGGAGCGGTCCGCAAGGTCCAGCCACACCGACGCACCGGACGCGCGGACCTGCGTTCGACTCACTCGCGCATTACAATGACTGCGATGGAACCGGATGACAAGGTGTGCTATTGCTATCACGTTTCCCTTCGGAAGCTTGTGAACTTCGCGCGGCGCGAGCAACCTGCGCGGGCGTCGGGCATGTCAGAGTGCCTCGGCGCGGGCACCGGCTGCGGATGGTGCATCCCCGTCCTGAAGAAGATTCATCGCCAGGCCCTGGACGAGTCGGACGGCGACCGTTCGGTCTCCGGCCTTCCGTCCACGCCGGAGGACTACGCCAAGGCACGGGGAGCGTATCTGAAGTCAGACGAGAAACACGCGTTCTGAAAAATCGAGAGGTGTGTATGTCGGATGCGACGACGACCGTAGCTCAACTCCGCAACGCGATAGCGCGATTCGTGAAGGAGCGCGACTGGGAACAGTTCCACGATCCAAAGAGCCTGTCGATGTCCATCGCCATCGAGGCGGCGGAACTCATGGAACACTTTCAGTGGCTCCAGAACCAGGAGGCCCGCGACATTCGAGAGTCGCCGGAGGACATGCAGCAGGTCCGGGAGGAGTTGGCCGATATTCTGGCCTTCGCCCTGTCGTTTGCCAACGCCCTGGAAATCGACATCTCGTCGGCACTTCGAGACAAGATGGCGAAGAACGTGGAGAAGTACCCCGTGGAGCGATTTCGCGGCCGGTTTCGGTGAGGAGGGTGTCAGTTTTCAGTTTTCAGTTTTCAGTGGCTGGGTTCGGTCTTGCGGGGGCTTCGCGTTGGGGGCGCGTTTCGGCGACCCTAATCAACGGAAGTCGACAACCGTCGCCTCACGATTGAGAGGACCTTGCGAGCGCCTTCACCGGATCGCCGACGCGAAGCGTTCCGCCGACGACGACCCGCCCATAGATGCCGCCGCGGCAATCGGGAGCCAGAATCCAGCGAAGCCCCGGACAGATCTCGTCCATCCGCCCGCACGGCTTGGAATCCCCCTTGATGTCGATCGTCACGTCACCGGCGGTGACGGTTCGGCCGATCAGATGACCCAGTGACTCCGCCTCGACCAGGATGTTGGCGCGGCGGGTGTGCCAGGGGAGGTCCAGCCCCAGTTCGCGCACAACCTGCCGCCACTGGCCCGATGCGATAAAGGTCACACCCCGGTCAGCCGAAACATCGACGTCTCCCACAAGCCCACCCTCTCGGAGCGCCACGGCCTGATCCACGGTCCTCATGGGGCCGGTGTGCGCGGTCCGCACAGCAATGGCCAGCACGGTGCCGATGTCTTGCAAGACCATGGTTCATGCTCCAGACGGCGGACGATCGTAAGATCGCCCTCCGGCAGCCACAAGATCACGCGGCGTTTGACACGGCGCTGCGCAGCGGGTAGGTTATGATTCCCCCCCTTGGGGGCTTGCGGGCTGGGCGAGCATGATCGAGGAGGTCGTCCCTTGGGACACCGACACGAACGGATACATCAATTCCTGCTGGTTACCTATGCGGCCTATCTGCTCGCGCCGCTGGCCCACATCCTGACGATCAGACCGGCGTCGGCGTGTGAACTCTGTCGGAGCACGCCACCGTCCGGCGCCGCGCTCTTCGCCGATTGCGACGGGCCGTGCCACGATCCAACCCACCACCATCATCGCCGGCCAAACCACGACCGAAGACACTGCGTTTTCTGCCAGAATCATGCGATCCACCCTGCGATCGCGCCAACGGTGGAAACCGCGGGCATTCTGTACGATCCCCGATCTGCCATAACGCCAACGCCGACCCGACTGCCGGGGCAGCCCATCCGCAGCGCCGGGTCGATCCGCTCTCCACCCCCCATGTCCTGGTCGTAAAGCCTTCTTGCGAGATCTGCCGCACCGGCCAGTCCCATGCGACAGCGGCGCACAGATCAGAGCCTGCGCTGGAGGCGCGTCAGCGGCGCGCGGCCGACGAACCCGCAAGAGTGAGATCTTCCGCATGAGCCGCCGGCTCCTCTCCCGCACCCGTGCCTCACGTGGCCGGCGTCGCCGGAAAGAGCCGCATACGATGTGGCGATAGACATATAAATACAAGTATCTACGTTTTCCACCCTGTAGATACGGCGCGGAGACATGTCATGCGATGGATCACAGTCTGTGCCCTGCTCGTCCTGGTGTGGACCGGTCCGGCGGGACGGGCCGCCGCCCAGACCAGTCAGCCGAGCACGGCGGACCTGCTGCGCGAGCTCCGGCGGATGAACGATCGGATCGAAGCCCTGGAGGCACGCCATCGACGGGAACGGGAGGCGGACAAGGCACACATCCGCCGGCTCGAAGAGCAAGTGCGAACGCTCGGTAATTCAGTCATCGAACGGCAGCGGGCCGAAGAGATCAAGACCATCCGGGCCGAGGCGCCGCAGCAGACGGCGACGCCCAATCTGTTCGACCTCAGCGGGGCGAGCACCGGCGGCCGCAACCTCCTGAATCCCGACGTCACCGTGTTTGTCGATCTCGGCGGCAGCGTCTCCAGCAGGGGCCGGAACAAGGCACTCAACCGATTCAACCTGCGCGAGGCGGAGCTTGATCTCCGGGCGGCCATCTCGCCGGCGGCGGATGGGGTGTTTATCCTGACCCTCGGCGAGGAAATCGAATCCGAAGCCACGGGCGACGTGAGCATCCGACGGGACGTCGACATCGAGGAGAGTTATGTCAACCTTCACTCTCTGCCCTACGACCTGGCGCTGAAGCTGGGGCGGTTCCGAACCGCCTTTGGCCGCAGCAATCTCCTGCACACCCACGACCTGCCGCAGGTGACGCGGCCGCTCGCCGTTCAGAGTTTCCTTGGTCCCGAGGGCCTGATCTCGACGGGGGCATCGCTGAGCTGGCTGGTGCCGAATCCGTGGGACAAATATGTGGAATTGACCGCGGAGGTCGTCAACAGCGACGGCGGGGCCGAGTCGCCCATTCTCGGCGGGCCCAACGCCGACAACCCCGCGGTGGTGGCCCACGTCAAGTACTTTGATGACCTGACGGAGACCAGTTCCATCGAGCTTGGAACCAGCTACCTCTACGCCCGCACCGACGCGGACCTGGACTTCGACGCGAACGTCTTCGGCCTCGATGCGAGCTGGCAGTGGACCGATCCGGACCCCTCCAAGTTCCGTAGCTTCCTTTGGCAGACGGAGGCCTTCTGGGCCAAAAACGACATTCGAAGCGACCTGTTCAGCCCGCGGCGGAACAACAGTTTCGGTTTCTACACCTTCGGCCAGTATCAGCTTTCCCGTGACTGGTATACCGGCCTGCGGTTCGATTACACGGAGTTTCCGAACTCCGAGTCGCGCGGACTGGAAGACCGAGACTTCGCCCTGTCACCGTATGTCACCTGGTATATCAGCGAGTTTCTCCGCCTGCGGGCGGGGTACGAGCACCGGCGATTCAGAGTCAACAGCGATGTCAACGACGAGGACGCGGTCTTCCTCCAGATGACCGCGGTCATTGGAGCGCACCCCCCCCACCCCTATTGGGTCAATCGATAGCTACAAGAGGAGACATTGGATTATGAAACGAACTTCACGCATTCTGATCTGGTTCGTGGCTTCCGCCACACTCTTCCAGACCCTCACCTGTCAGCAACTCGTCATCAACAATTTGGTGGCGGGAGCACGCGACGGGCTGATCACAACGGTAACAGGCTTGATCACAGGCGCGTTCGACGTGCTGCTTAACCTCGGCGCGATGGGAGGCAACGGCAATGCCCTGTTCATTCGCATCTGATCGTCCGGCCCCCACGCTGCGGCGCCGCTTGAAATCCGGCCTCATGAGCGGCCGCGTACCCATCCTGGTCGCGGTCGCCATCGCCGCACTGCTGGTCGGACCAATCCGAGCGAGCGCAGTCGTTCGGGTTGTCACAACCAGTCAGTCGTTCGCGGATATCGTCCGGCGGATCGGCGGCGACCAGGTTCATGTAGAGAGCATCATGCGGGGACCGGAAAACCCCCACAACGTCCGCCCCAAGCCCAGCTACATGATGAAGCTGCGCCGGGCCGATCTGTTCGTTCACAGCGGGTTGGATGCCGAGGCGTGGGCGCCGCTGCTCGTCAAAGGAGCAAGAAAGTCCCACCTGCTGCCCGGTCAACCCGGCAACATCGACGCGTCAAAGGGCATCACGCTGAAGGAGGTTCCCAAGCGAGGTGAACTGAGTCGCGCGCTGGGTGACATTCACGTCTTTGGAAACCCCCACTATCTCGGCGACCCGCTCAACGCGCTGGTCGTCGGCCGGACAATCTTGAACGCCTTGAAACGAACCGACCTCGGCCACGCGGACCTCTTTCAGACTAACTATGAGGCCTTCGCCAAGGACGTCCGCGACACAACCGACCGGCTCGTGGCAAAGATGAAACCCTATTGGGGAACGAAGCTGGTGATCTATCACCGGGCCTGGCCCTACTTCCGCGATCGGTTCGGGCTGGTCAAGGTCGCGGAGGTGGAGCCCAAGCCGGGGATCACGCCGGGGCCACGACACCTCCGTGCCTGCATCGACAAGATGAAGGCCGCCGGAGCGCGCCTCGTCGTCGTGGAGACGTTCAGCAACCACAAAGATGCGGAGTTCGTGGCACAGAAGGGCGGCGGCAAGGCCGTCGTCCTGGCGCTCGACGTACGCGCGCTCCCGGGATGTGACAGCTACCTCGGCATGATTGAATATGACGTCAATACGCTGATCGCCGCCCTGCGCGACGCGGGAGTCGAGCCACACGCCGCGGCCGCCGGCGCGTCGAAGACGCCCGGCGCTCATGACGTGACCACGGACACCCACTCCGCTACCTCGTCACACTGAACCCTCACAGGAGACCTGCGCCAATGTTGGAACTGCTTGCCGCTCCGTTCGCTGCCTGCGTGGTGTTGACGGGGATTCACTGCTACCTGGGCATCCACGTCGTCATGCGCGAAGTCATCTTTGTCGATCTCGCGTTGGCCCAGATCGCCGCGATGGGCGCGGCGGCCGGGACCGTTTTCGGCTTCCAGCCGCACACCCAACAGGCCTATGCCTGCTCGCTCGCGTTCACCTTCCTGGGCGCTGCGATCTTTGCCATCGGTCGTTTTCGAGACCGCCGCGTGCCGCAGGAGGCCATCATCGGCATCGTCTATGCCGTCAGCAGCGCCGTGGCCATCCTGATCCTCTCCAAGATCGCCGTCGATCGAGACGAGATCGAGAACATGCTGGTCGGCCGCCTCCTCTTCGTCGACTGGCCGGAGGTCCTCAAGACGCTGATCATCTACGCCGCGGTCGGTGCGGTTCACGTCCTGTTCCGAAGGCGTTTCTTCGCCATCTCCCGCGCCCGCGGCGAGGCCCATCGTCTGGACATGAACGTTCGTCTGTGGGACTTCGTCTTTTACATGACCTTCGGACTGGTCGTGACCAGCTCGGTGCAGATGGCAGGTGTCCTGCTGGTGTTCAGCTTCCTGGTCGTGCCCGCCGTGTGTGCCATGATGTTCTTCGCCTCCGTCGGGCGGCGCCTGCTGGCCGGCTGGGGCTTCGGACTGCTGGCGAGCGTGGCCGGACTGTGGGCCAGCGCGCAATGGGACCTGCCGACCGGGGCCTCCGTCGTCGCCACCTTCGGCGTCCTGCTCATCTGCTGCGCACTGGTCTTCGCCGTCTTGCGCCGGCTGAATCGCGCCTCCGCGACCGGCGCTGTCGTAGGTGCTGGACCGAGAATCCCTTCTCGGTCCTGACCCAAGGGGCATCCTTGACGCCGGCATCGTCTCTGTACAGAATGACGCCAGTCGAGGACGCACACCATGTTGGAGACGATGAAGCGGTCGTCCCATGTCGGGGACCGTGGCCGGCGCGATTGGCTGCGCCGTCTGCGCCGGGGTTCGGCCTTCACGCTGATCGAATTGCTGGCCGTGATCGCCATCCTCTCTCTGCTCATCGCGATCGTGTTGCCGTCGCTTGGAAACGCTCGACGGGCCTCCAGGCGGGCCGCGTGTCAGTCGAACCTTCACCAGATCGTCGTCGCCTGGCAGGCCTGGCTGGACGGCCACGACGGTCTCTATCCCGCCCTGGCGGAGGTCGTGGCGGATGCCCCGGAGGTGCTGCGTTGTCCGGCCGACGATGGCGGCGACGCGATCCGCCCGAGTGTCTTCGCCGTCTTCGGCTCGAGCTATCTGTCCAACAGCCTGCTGACTCGGCGCGGTCCGCCCCTGGTTGCGGCGCGTGACCCGTGTGCCGACGTGATCGGCCGGGTGACCCGCCGTCCGCCGACGCGGGGTCTGTCGGCCCAGATGCCCGACCCGGCGCGGCTGGTGCTGTTGGGCGACTACGGCTGGGTCAGCGCCGTGGCATCGTCGGACCGCCGGCGGATCGAGTGGCACGGGCGGCCCTGTTCGCACAATCTGGCGTTTGTCGACGGGCATGTGGATTTCGTTCGCATCCACAAGGGCCTGCTCGTTACACAGGCGTACGTCGTGATCCCCTTCAAGGACCTGGTGGCCGCGGCCGTCGCGTGCCAGGTCGAGGCGCCGTGCCCCTGAGGCGGCGCGGCCCGGAGCCGCCCGCAGACGGCCGCAAACCGACCCGTTAAAACGCTTTAGCAGCCCGAATGTGCGTCAGCACACACCGGCCGAAGGTTTTTTTCTTGATTCGTGCTTTTTTCCTTGACACACGGACCGAGAACCGTACAATCGCCCTCGATGGGTCAGGGTTCGGGCGGCGTTCGCCGCCGGCATCTCTGACACGGGCGCTCCGATACGCCGGCCCGCCCAGCGGGAGGCGGCCATGTATAGGCCCTCCACAAATCTCAATCGTTGCACGGTCCGGGCGAATAATCCCCGGCCAGTTGCCAATACGTTTGCGAAGCCCCCCCCACTTCGGGGCGTCCGATGTGACGGGAGTCTGCGATGAGGCTCGCGCGCGAAATGATCCTGGTCGGAGCCTGCGGCCTCGTGATCGGCGGCGTCGCCTGCCGGAGCCAGGTGCCCAATCCGGTTGGGCGAGTCATGAGGAAGACGGAGCTCTGTGATCCGCAAGTTCACGCGCAAACATGAACGGTGTGCAAAAGTTGGTGTGGTGTGTTGCGATCGTTACTGCGTGCGCGCTTCACGCGAGTCGCGCACGCTTGGCAGTTGGCCGATACAGCACACCGCTCGCGGGGCGCTCGTCACATGGGTGGCGAGACATGGTCGAAAGGATCGATGATGCTGTCGAAGCTTATTCTCACAGGTGTCTTCACTCTTCTGGCCACGCCCAACGCCATTTCCGGCCAGACGCCGACCGACGCGAAGCTGCTGATTGAAGGCGTACACGACGCCCGCCGCCGGATCAAGAGCGGAAGGTTCGAGCTTGCCATCCGCCGGCATTGGAGCGAAGCGTCTTCGAGTCGGGGGTATA
>CAYQDV010000151.1:0-8914 GCA_964416295.1 uncultured Planctomycetaceae bacterium | reverse complement strand
CTAGCGCGCGTTTCTTGCCGGAACATGCGATGTGCCGTCACGATCTGTAGCCTCGGGGCTTGTCCCCGGTGCAGCCGCGCGTGGTGCCTCGCTGCGCCACCCACAGGGGGTGGCGCTACGGGTTTTGTTTGGATGGGCGCGGGTCGCGGGCGCTCTTACGATGTGCGGCCATGCTCGTATTGGATTCCACACGACCGGTCGTAGAGCACGCTGAGCACGTTCGGATGGATGACGGCGCGATCGAGCGCTGGGCGCGCGCGGTGACGCCGCGGGACCTGCGCCCGGCTCACCACGACCTGCCGGCCCGTCTGCCGGGCGATCGGGACCAACTGGCCAACCTGGTGCTCCTGATCGACGCGCTCAATTTCTGTTTCTGGTCGCCGGAGCCTATCGAGACGGCGTGGCAGGGTCGGACCTATCATCGCTTCGAGGCGATGTTCGTGTCGCTGCTGCGCGCCGCCCGCCGTGAGCCGAGATGGTGCGATCCCGAGTACTGGGTGGAGGCCTCCTCCACCGAGATCCGCGAGGCCCTGTACGAACGGGGTGTGTTGCTGCTCATTGAGGAGCGGGAACGCATCCTCCGGGAGGTCGGACGGACGCTGATCGAGCGGTTCGACGGCCGGTTTATCCACGCCGTGGAGTCGGTCGGTCGGCAGGCCTGGCCGCTTGCGGAACTGTTGATGAACGCGTTCGATTCGTTCCGAGATGTCAGCACCTATCGGGGTCGCCCGGTCTATTTTCTCAAGCGTGCTCAGATCACCGCGCTCGACCTGTCGGTGGCCTGGGAGGCCCACGGCCACTCGCCGCTGACCGGACTGGAGACGCTGACCGCCTTTGCCGACTACCGCTTGCCGCAGGCGCTGCGGCACCTGGAGATCCTGCAACTGTCAGCCGACTTCGCCGACGCCGTCGAACGCGGCGAGGAGATCGAGCGCGACTCCGATTGGGAGATCGAATTGCGGGCGGCCACCCTCCACGCAGTGGAACGGATGCGGACGGCTGCGGCAGCCGCCGCCAAGGCGGTTCCGGCCTGGCAGATCGACTGGTATCTCTGGGGCCTGGCCCGCCGCGCAGATATTGCCGCGAACCACCACCGCACGAGAACCGTTAACTACTGAGACCCGGCCCTTGAGCACGGGCCGGGGTGCAATCGTGAGCCTGCCCACGCCGCCGTGCTCGTCGTTCGACCGGAGGAACCAGGAATGGCCGTCGCCGCGATCCGATCGCGTTGGATCTCGCCGCTCGTACTTCTCGCAGGAATCCTGTCGCTGACCGGAGGGTGCGTGAAGCCCGCGACACCGATCGCGGCGACCGCCGGGCCGGTCGAGCTGAGCGACGACGAGCGATCGAAGCGGATCGAGGCCGATCCCCTGGCCTACCTCCACCGTTCCCTCGAGGCCACGCGGAAACTGAAGTCCTTCACGACGACCTTTCTTCGCCAGGAGCGACTGGGTCTGTTCAAGCAACTCCACCCCGCCGAAACGATCTTTGCCGAGTACCGCGACGAGCCTTACAGTGTTCGGTTCACCTGGCAGGATCCGGACAGCGAGTATTATCAGTGTGTCTACGTCGAGGGCCGCGATGACAACAAGGTGCTGCTCCTGACGCGTCACGGTCCGTTCGGGCTGCCGCCTTCGGTCGGCCGCTGGGACCCCCGGCTCGGTGTGACATTCGCCAAGACGCGCAACCCCATCACCGACTTCGGACCGCGCCGCATGATGGAGCGGACGCTGGACCGCATCGAAAAGGCCCGGCCGCACGGCCCGGTCAAGATTCGGCTGATCGGGCTGACCGAGATCGGGCGGTCCCGCGAGCGGTGCTTTCACCTGGAAATCCGGTATCCGAAGGGCGATCGCTACGCGTGCAAGCTGCACGACCTGTTCATCAACACGAAGACGAACATTCCGGTGGCCAGCCGGCTGTGGTTGCCGGGCAAGTCCGAGCGCAGTGACGACACGCTCGATGCCCAGTATATATACTCGGATATTCATGCAAGTGACGCAATGACCGATGCGAACTTCGTCATCGATACCGACCGTCCGCCGGCCCCGCACACCGCGGATCGAAAGCCGGAACACGGCCCGACACCGGGCGCGTACGTTCCCGGGACCGCCGTATCAAGACAGACTGCGGATCACTAGGACGACGATCACGACGACCACGATAGCCAGTGCCGCCAATACGGGCCATCGCTCCAGCAGCGGCGGACGCCTCTCGGGCAACGGGGCGTCAGGGGCCTCGGACGGGACGAGGGCCACCGTCCCGGCGGCGGTGTCGGCATGGGGATCGGCACCCGCATCGGTGGGGCCGACAATCGCCGTCGCTCCGCTGCGCGACTCCTCCAGCGCCATCGCATCCATCGCCTGATCCAGGTCGCTTGGCCCCGTGGAGGCCAGCGACAGCCGCAGCGCGAAGTCTCCGATCACGATCCGGCAGCCGTCTGTCAGGCCGATTTCACGTGCCCGATGGCCGTTGACGAAGGTCCCGTTGCCGCTGCTCAGGTCGCGGAGCCGCCATTCGGACTCGACCCATTCCAACCGCGCATGATGGCGCGAGACGAGCGGACCGGGAAGGCACAGAACATTGTCAGTTGCCCGGCCGATGGTCGCGATTTGTTGCGGTGCGAGCGGGACGCGCCGGCCCGATCCGACCGGTCCCCATTCGACCAGCAGTTCACCCGTTCCCTGCGGCACGACGAAGGTGGCGCGGCAACCGCTGCATCGCACGGTCTTGCCCGCGGCGCCCTCCGCGATCTGCGCTTTGCTTTTGCAGCGCGGGCAGACAATCAGAATCGGCATGTCGCCTCCGCTTGAGACGCGTCTGCGAGATTCCGCCCATGCCCCGGAAGCAGCCGGGGGGCCATGCGGAATCGCGAACCACGCCTTCTGGATCGTAGCGAATTGAAACCTGGTGAGGCTCGGTGCGCCACGTCAATAGGGTCATCCGATCGCCCGGCGTGTGGTGCTGCGAATCGTGGGGTTTTGATCATCGTGGACGACTGTAACGGAAGACAACCCTCACCGCCTGCGAAGCCGCACCGTGCGGGTGATCACCGGCTCACCGTTGGCGTCGATCACGCGGAACTCGACGCGTGGCGGATCGGCCGCCGTGTCGAAGTGGAGCAGACCGGCGTTGACACCGTCGGCGTAGAGGGCGACACGGTCGGGGTTGGCGATGTTCGCCGCAAGGGCGTAGTGGACGTTGGCCAGCGGCGAGCTGGTGAGTTCCCACAGGTCCGCGCCCCGGCCTCTGGGGTCCCGCTTTCGCACCAGCTCGGCGATGTGACGGTCTCCCGCCAGAAAGATCACGCCGTCGATGGCTTCCGACCAGATCCACTCGAGAAACGCGTCGCGCTCGGGCCGGAACTGCACGCCCCAGCCTTCATATCGGTGCGTGTCGGACAGCATCTGGTTTCCGCCGGCGATGATCTTGAAGGTGGCCTTCGACCGCCGCAGCTCCTCCTTGAGCCACGTGAGCTGCCGCCGGCCGAACATCGTCTTTCGCGCCGGGTCTTCATTCGGATCCCGAAACGTCCGGTCATCGAGCATAAAGAAGTCGAGATCGCCCCAACTGAAACGGTAGAAACACCCGCGGGCGTCGGGCAGGCCGTATTCGTTTGGAAAATATTCCGACAGCGTGTGCATCGCCACGTCCTTCCACCGCCAGGTGCGGTCGGAGTTGTTCGGGCCGTAGTCGTGGTCGTCCCAGATTGCGAAGACGGGCGTCAATCTCAGGAATGACTGAAACTCCGGGACGCGCATCTGCCGGTCGTAATAATCGCGATAGAGCTTCACGACGGCCTCGCGCCCATCGGGAAACCCGCTCGCCCGGCTCGGCAGGTACATGTTGTCGCCGATGAACAGGAAGCAATCGGGCCGCTCGCGCGCGAGGGCCTCCCAGATCGGCTGACGGGGAAAACGCCCGGTGTGGGCGCAGGAGCCAAAGGCAATCGTATGTTTTCCGGGGCGTCCGCGGTCGGGCGGCGTGCGGATGCGGCATTGTGCCGAAGGCGTCTCCGACGGGCGTTCATCGACCCGGAAAGTCAACGCGTATTCGGCGTCGGGCAGGACGTGCAGGCTGAGCGTCCCGATGTGACGCTCGCTTCCTTGGGTGTCGATCCGGTGGCGGACCGGCATCAGGCAGAACGGCTGCGAATCGGATGTGAAGGGCCGCCGCATCACCGCCTGGACGCAATGCAGCTCGGCCGGTTGGTCCGTCTGAATCCAGACCGTGAGCGTTCCGTCGGCCGCCGGCGTAAACATCGGCCCGGCGACGATCCTGGGGCCGTGGGCCGACGCCCCCACCGTGTATGTGGCCAGCGCGACAAGCCCGACGCCCCATCGGGCGAGGCAGTTCCGTTCGGCAGGCCGATGGCAACTCAACATAGTCGTGCATTCTCGCCGCCGTCGGCGATCCGCGAAACCCTCTCGTGCCGCGCAGGGGGCTGTGATTTACGCGTTCGCGTCGATCGGGTGCTGCCGACTTCGATGCCGCCTGCGTTGACCCGCTTGGCTCCCCACGCCTATACTCGGCCTCTCTGCGGCCCGGCCCTTTTTCAGGAACGAACGCACGGACGCAATGCCTCGAATCCGAAAGCTCCAACCCGCCCTCGTGAACAGGATCGCCGCTGGCGAGGTGGTGGAGCGTCCCGCCTCGGTCGTCAAGGAGCTGATAGAAAACGCGATCGACGCCGGGGCCACGCGCATCGACATCGCCGTCGAAAACGGCGGCACGCGTCTCATCCGTGTGACGGACAACGGCCACGGGATGGACTCCGAGGACGTGTCGCTCGCGGTGGCCCCCCACGCCACGAGCAAGCTCGCCACGGATGACGACCTCTTTCGCGTTCGGACGCTCGGCTTCCGAGGGGAGGCCCTCGCCTCCATCGCCTCGGTGAGCGTCCTGACCCTGCGGAGCCGCCCCGCCGACGGATCGGAAGGCTACGAGCTGACGGTGAGCGATCGAACGTGCGATGGCGGCATACAGGCTGGCTCCGAATCCCCCGTCGATCGCCCGTCGGTATCCGGAGCAGCGCCCGGTTCGCCTTGCCCGGCTCCTGTAGGTACAACCGTCGAGGTTCGCAACCTCTTCTACAACGTGCCGGCCCGGCGAAAGTTTCTTCGACAGGCGTCGACCGAACATGGTCACATTACCGAGCAGCTCGCGCGGCTTTCCCTGGCACATCCGCAGATCGCCTTCACCGCGTCGCACAACGGGCGGTCGACGCGCAACCTTCCGCCGACCGCCGACCGCCGCACCCGCATCGCCGACTTCTACGGTCCCGAGCTGGCCGACTGCCTGATGCGCGTCGATCGACCAGAGCGCGACCTGCGGATCGAGGCCCTCATCGCCCCGCCGGCTCAGTCGCGGACCTCGACGAAGTGGCAATACCTTTTCCTCAACGGACGATACATCGCCGACCGCCGGATCGGTTTTGCCGTCCGTGAGGCCTATCGCGGGCTGGTCGAGAACGGACGGTTTCCGGTTGTCTTTATCTTTCTGACGACCGATCCGGATCGCTATGACGTCAATGTCCACCCGACGAAGATCGAGGTTCGCTGGCAGGATGCGGGCCTCGTTCAGTCGCAGGTCCTCGCGGTCCTGCGCGAGACGCTCCTCGGACACGACCTGACGCCGAGATTTCGCACACCGGTCGGCGATGCGACGGCGACCACCGACGCCGACGCGGCCCACCAGCTCGGCGCTCGCCGGGCGCTTTCCGATTTCCTCAAGTCCGTCGATCCCACGCAGGCCCGAATCCGGTTCGAGCCACCTCGGCCCGGATCGTTCAACGTGCGACCGACCCTCCTGTCGAGTTACGCCGACGTGGAGGTTCCGCCGGGTGGCGGTCCCGGAGACTCTGGGCCGAGCGATCGCGAGATTGAGGCCGTATGCGAGTCCGCCGCAGCAGCCGCAACTTCCGCACCTGCGGAAGGGCGTCGGGATGTGGGGCCGGCCGACCCCGGCGCAACGTCTGTTCCTCCATCGCAGGATCCGTCCATCGCTGAATCGCTTGACTCCTCGGTGTCCCTGCGGCCGGCCATCCAGATCCACAACACCTATCTCGTCGCCCAGACCGACAGCGGCATCCTCATCATCGATCAGCACGCCCTGCACGAACGCATCCTCTATGAAAAGTTCCGTCGGCGGATCCTGACCGGACCGCTCGAATCGCAGCGTCTCCTCATGCCCCAGACTCTCAATGTGTCGCCGGAGCAGGCCCGGGCAGTCGAGCAGAACCGGTCCGTGCTCGCGCGGCTGGGGATCGAGATCGAGCCGTTCGGACCCGGATCGGTGGCAGTGCAGGCCTTTCCGTGCCTGCTGGCCAACGTCGATATCGGGGCGTTCGTCCGTGACCTGCTCGACCGGCTCGTGGATACAGACGGGTCCGAAACGGACGAGACGCTCCTCCACCGCACGCTGGACATGATGGCGTGCAAGGCGGCCGTGAAGGCGGGAGATTCCCTGACGCGCGAGGAGATCCAGGCCCTGTTGGCCCAGCGTCACCTGGTCGAGAAGTCTTCCAACTGCCCTCACGGCCGGCCGACGACCCTCCAACTGACGACGCACGATCTGGAGCGGCAGTTCAAGCGGATATAGTCGTTGGTGGGGATTCATTTCACCCGCGCCGGACCCTCGAAACGGGACCGGCTCCGATAACACAGGCACGTGCGACAATCCGCAAATCTTCCCTGTGTTCAAATTTTCGCTTGACCCGGTCCTCGCTGCATTGCACTTTGGTGTTGGACTCGCGCGACCGGTGACCGTACCGGTTCGCGGCGGGAGACGGTGGAAAGACGATGCCCGCGACGCCCAGAGTGGCGCGGCCCTTTCTACGGCCACGCGCCATCCGACAACGACAAACGGCAGGCAGCCAGAGTGGAACATCGGGGTGATCCGGCCCCCCGCGCGGATTCGCCGTCCGCGCGGAACGTCGCCGGCGATACCGATGTGGGTCACACAAAGTGCTTCAACGGGAGGGATACTTGTATGAAGCGTTTGAATCTCTGGCCGGTGGCCGTGCTTGTTTCGGTGATGGTGTCTGCAGCCGCATGGATGGGTGCGTTGAACGAGGGTCTGCACTTTGCCCGGCCCGCTTTGGCTCAGGCCAACGGCAACGCGAATGGGAACGGCAATGCCAATGGGAACGCCAATGGCAACTCTAACGCCAATGGCAATTCCAATTCCAACGGCAATTCCAACGGCAACACGAACAGCAACAGCAACTCCAATGGCAACACGAACAACAATTCCAACAGCAACGGCAACGACGGCGACGGCCCACCCGTGATCAACATCACGACCACGGTCGGGGCCGCGTGCGGCGTGCCCGGCCTGCGTTTCGAGGCACAGGTCTGCAACGTCGGCACGACCGATCTTCAGGAGGTCGTTCTCACGGACACGCTGCCGGTCGGCATGGTGTTTTCCGACGGGTCGATCGTCGGCGTGGACGCGTATGGCAACGACATCGGCGCCGGTCCGTGCACGGCCGGGACCGTTCCCGCGGCGGACGCGTGCCCCTGCGAGGGGGGCGTCACGTTCCTGCGGATGCGCTATGACGGTCCCGACGCTACCGGTGTCACGGTCGAGGCCAAAAACGTCCTCATCTACTCCGCGATCCTGAACGGCGGCGACATCTTCGAGCTAAACGGCAGCCGGCCGGACGGGCGATTCCAAAAGAACAACCTCGTCTTTACCGTCAACGGGCAGGACACCGTGATCCACGTCTCCTGCTCGCAGCCGATCGGCGTCGGATTCGTCTTCGGCCCGTTTACCGTCGAGGCCCTCGCCTCGCGCAACGCCGGCTTGTTCGATGTACCCTGCGTACCGCCGCCGCCGGCGTGCCCCTGTCAGGGAGGCGTGACGTCGTTGACCCTCCGTTTCAACGGCAACATCGGAACGCCCGTGACCGTCGAGGACAATCATACTGTTGTCTTTGATCAGATCCTCAACGACGCCGATAGTTTTGTGTTGAACGGCACGCGCGCCGATGGGCGGTTCCAGAAGAACAACCTGATCCTGAGCGCGAACGGACAGGACACGACGATTCACGTCTCCTGCTCGCAGCCGATCGGGATCGGTTCGGTCTTCGGGCCGTTCACGGTCGAGGCGTTTGCCTCGCGCGACGGCGGCGCGTTCAACCTCCCGTGCGACGGTACCGGGGCCGGGACCCCGCCGAGCGAAGACCACGGCGGAGATCACGGTGATCCGTGCAAGGGACAGAAGGTCAAGATCTGCCTGCCCGTCCCGATCCCCCCCGGCGAGTGCGTGTCGATCACCTATGTGGCGACGTTTGCGAATGTCCTGTGCAGTCGCGTGGAGGTCAAGGCCCGCACGGGCGACACGGCGGCGCCGGGTCAGACGGTCAAAACGAAGACGTCTCTCGATGCGTGTTTGGATGTCCTGCTGAACCAGTTCACGGACTGCGTCTGCGCAGCGCCCCCGCCGCCTGCGGGCGCCTGCTGCTTTACGCCTGGTGTCTGCGTCGAGGCGACGCAGGTCGATTGCACGGCCGCCGGCGGGTCGTACCAGGGTGACGGCGTGGTCTGTGTGCCGGGCCTGTGTCCCCCACCCGTGGGCGATCCGTTCGATATCACGGCTTTCTGCGACTTGAACCTGATCGCCTGCGACTTTATCGCGGCCCAGGATTGCGTCTTCGCCTTCCAGGACGACATCGCCGTCAAGACCGACGCGGCCATTCAACAGTTCCTGCTGGACTACTGCGACACGTGTTGTCCGGCCTCGGCGCCGTGCAGCCCGGTCAGCGCGGACCAGTGCTTCCTCGGCGGTTAGTCCGACGCCGATCAACACCATCCGGGGGGCAGGGACGCGATCATGCGGGCCTGGCCCCCGGCTCTTTTCCTGCCCGCGCGCACGCGCGGCTCCCGACGTGCGCTCCCGCGCCTGCAGCACC
>CAYQDV010000150.1:0-8971 GCA_964416295.1 uncultured Planctomycetaceae bacterium | reverse complement strand
CGCGAACGAAGCCGGCAATGTCATTGCCGAGGACCAGTCCGTCGCCGTTGATGTCACCCAGCAGGGCACAGGGCTGCGGGCAGAGTCCCGCGGTGCAGGTGCTGCCGTTGCCTTGGAAGGTTCCCCCCGCGGTGGCGCAGGCCGTCGAGGTCTGCACACTGCAGGATCCGTCCGCCAGGCAGCAGGCACCGCCGGCGGCGGCCGAGGTTGCGAGGCTGGCGGTCGGCCCGAAGGCCGTCTCGATGCCACTGGTGTTTCGGGCCTTGACCTGCAGGGTGTAGGTGGTGCCGGCCTGGAGCCCCAGAAGGGTCTTTGTTCCCCAGATGGCGTCGGTCTGCCAGACGGCGGCCGCGGAGGGGTTGCCGGTGGCATCGACGAACTGGCCGTCCCAGGTGGGATCGGCGGGGTTGGTGGCGCTGACCTGGATCGCGAACACGGTGAACGTGGGATTGGTGGCCGGATCGACGTTGGCGTCAATAGTGGATGCGGTTGGGTTGTTGAGAATCGGCGCCCCGGGCACGGCGGCGAGGGTTCGCACAATAGCCGGAGTCGAGAGCGGCGTTTCATTCAGGTTGGGCGAACTGTCGCGGGCCTTGACCCAATAGATGTATCCGGTATTGGGCGTTAGACCGATGTCGGTGTAGGTGGTGCTGAGTTGCCAACTGCTGTCGGTGGCGCCGAAGTTCCCGTTACTCTTGAAGAAGTATTGGACGGGCGGGCTGTCGGCGTCGAACGCCGTGGTGCTGGACATGGTGGCAGAGGTCTCGGTCACCGTGACCGGCAGGATGAACGAAGGGTTCGGCGCCGGCGGCGTGGCGTCCCCGAACGGTGCCAGACATGTTCGTGAACTGCGATGCGCGGTGATCGACGCGATCGAGTCCGGATTGCAGTTGTTGAAGGTGTTGGCGCACTGCAACGGCGTATTCATGGTCGAGAACACCTGGCTGTTGCAGTGGAAGCCGCCCCAGAGATGGCCCAACTCGTGGGCGCTGAGGTCGCCGGCACAGCCGAGGCCGCCACAGCAGTCAGATTGTGACAGACAGAAGGCCTGGTTGGTGCAGATCACGCCGATGTTCCAGGCGATGCCGATGATGTTGCCGTTGATGTTCTTGCCGGTGAACAGGTGGGCCACATCCCGCGGGATGGCGCCTTGGTTGGAGAGCCATTCGTTGCGGAACTGGTTCAGCAAACCGAACGCATCCGTCGAGCTATAGGGGTCAGGTTCGGAGGCCCGAGTGATGATGGTCGTGATCTGGTGGGTGATGCCGACCTGGTTTTCGTATTCAATGTTCAAAAAGTTGATCACTGTATTGATCTGGGCTTCGGTGCCGGTCACGCCTCCATGCGAATTGACGTATTCGACGTCGGCGTCGACGCCCAACTCTGCGATACACAGAGTCGGGCAGTTGCTGCCGGCACCCCGGGGGGCGGGATTCTCGACGGGGCCGCCGATTGCGAGTGTTCCGCACTCGCCGCCATGCGGCACGATGTCTTCGGTGCGATAGACGACGTACTGGTCGAGGGCGGCCCCGGCGACGTGCTTGGCCAACGGCTCAATGGCGTGGCGCGTGTCGTCCGGCCAGGTGATCATTGCGTCGAGACCCGTGTCGAGGAGCGACGCCGCGACGATCGCGCCGGGCACTTCGGCGATCGAGCCGCGCATCGTCCGCACCGGCCCCGGCTGGGTTGGCACGAGCGAGCCGTCCGCGACCTGGACCAGGAGCTGGTAGTCGGCGGGTGAACGGACGGAGTGCGGGGCGAGGTCCAGGGTATAGACCTGTCCCTCGATGGGGACGACGATACGGAACGGCGTGCCGACCTGCTGGGGCACGTCGAGGGTGATGACGGTGCTCTGGACGAGGCCGATGGCGGTGTTGGCCTGGCCTGCAAGCGACGTGAGCAGTTGGCCGCGCGGCGCAGCGGCGGCGACGCCGTCGCCGGCGTGGGCCACGGTGGACAGGGCCAGGACCGCGGCAGCGGCGCACGCCCATGCCGCTTTGTAGATTCTACTTGGACTTACAACATCGGAAACAAACCGATCCATGTGAGTACTCCTTACGTTGGAACTATGAGGGACTGATACCACTCCTGTATATCAAACGGCTACACGCCGCCTGAAATTCCCACGAGATTCATTCCTTTGGCTGCCTCCTTTGTCGTCGCGATCGCCTACGGGCAGCCGTTCAGGGCGCAGGCGATGAAATCCGCGATATCCAGGCCGTCCGTGCGGCCATCGGCGTTGATGTCTGATCGGGCGATGCCGCCCGGGGGCGTCGTGTCCATGCCCAAGAGGGAGTCGACGAAACAGGCCGAGTCAAGCCCGAGTTCGAACGCGCCATTCCCGTCACAGTCGCCACCAACGGCCCCGACGGGCGTTGTCGTGCCGCTGGCGGCCGGCCCCAGGACGGTTTCGATTCCGATCTGATTGCGGGCCTTTACGGCGAGGGTGTAGAGCGTTCCCGGGAGGAGGCCTTGCACGGTGGTAACGCCCCACTCGGTGTCGGTGCGCCACACGGCCACCATGGCGGGATTCCCGGTGGTGTCGACGAAGCGACCTTCCCAGGCGGGATCGAAGGGGCTGGTCGCGATGCACTGGGTCGCCATGCGCGTGGCGGCGGGATTCCCGTTGGGAGTGACGTCGAGGTCCAGCGTGGTCTGAGTCGGGTTGGTCAGCAACGGGGCCGCCGGTATGGCGGCGAGGGTGCGGCCGGCCACGGGCATTGACAGGGGCGTCTCGTTCGGGGGCGTAGCGCTGTCGCGGGCCTTGACCTGGTAGGAATAGGCCGTATCGGGTGTCAAGCCGACGTCGATGTATGTGGCGCTCGGTTGCCATCCGCTGTCGGTGGAGCCGGGTTGACCGCCGACCTGGAAAAAGTATTCGACGGGCGGATTAACCGCATCGCCGGCGAGCGTCGACGTCATCTCGACGGAGGTTGCGGTCTCGACAAGGGGCGTGACCATCGTCGGGGCCGGTGTCGGGGGATCGAAATCGGCTCCGGCGGGGATGACCCGGACGTCGTCGATGTACCAGTCATGAATCGATTGGTCGACGAGCGAGCGAAACCGCAAGCGGAACTGATCGTGCAGGGCGTCGAGCGCGGTGAGCGTATGCAAATGAGGAACGAATGCGATCTGGTTGATGCCGTCCGACGTGATCGTGTTGAGGGTGACCCAGGTCTGGTTGGCGGACCAGTATTCGACGACGAGTTGCCCGCCGGTGGGGACACCACGGTTCTGAGTCTGGTATTGGATGTCAACCGGCCCGGCGCCGGCGAGGAGGATGAAGTTCGATCGTATCTCGTCGTCCTGAAACTCGCCCGGTCCGACGGCGTCGAGATTGAGGGCGTTCGGCGCGGAGGGCTCACCGATTCCGTTGGTCGTGATTAGGCCGCCGCTGTTGTAGGACCAGCGGGTCGTGTCGAGCGTGGTGGAGGTGAACGGCTCGATGAAGGGCACGGGAACGGGGGGCGCCAGTTGATCCAGGCAGAAGAGGATGGCGATCTTATAGTTGGAAATGGCGCTGATCGAGGCCGGCGAGAAGTTTGGAAGGCCGACCCCGCCGCATCCGCCGATCGTCGGGCACATGATATTGCAGCCGGCGCCGGAGCAGTGAAACGCCCCCCAGTTATGGCCGAGCTCGTGGGCCGTGAGCGCGATTCGGCTGTTGAGATTGCTCGAGAACCGCGTCTGCGAGAGGCCGTACGGCGTTGCCGCACAGACTCCGGGGATGGCGGCCAGTCCGATGGTCAGGCCGCTCAGATTGATGCCGGTCATCAGGTGGGCGACGTCGCGGACGATGGCGGACTCGGGGGCGGAGTTCCACCGGTTGATGAACTCGCTGAGGAGGGCGTCGGCGGTCGTGCTCGTATAGACCTGCGCTGTTCGCACGACGATGGTGGTGATTTCATACGTGACGCCGACATCGCGTTGGTAGACCAGGTCGACGCCGTTCATGACGTTCTCGACGTCCGCCACGGTCGCCGGGACGGAGCTTCCGTTGAAGTCGCGGTAGAGCAGAAAGTCGGCGTCGATGGCGATCTCGGCGACCTGAAGGCCGGTGCCGCGCGGGGCGGGGTTGGTCGGCACCGCGCCGGCGGGTTCGATTGCGGTCACGCCGCATGTGACGTTGCGCGGTTCGATGACTGCGTCGCTCGAGAAGACGACGTGGGCCTGGGCAGTGGCGTTCGGAAGCAGGGTCGAGAGAGGCTGGACGTACCACAACCGTCCGTCCTGGAGGTCGATGACGGCCGACAGTTTTCCGTTGATGAGTGAGGCAGCGGCACGACTTCCGGGGATTTCGAGCCCTTTCGCGTCGAGCACGACGCCCCGATAGGTCGTCGTGGCTGGCGGAACGGCGTCGGTCAGGCCGGTGGGCCCCGCGACCCGGAGGCGAAACCCGTCGGCCCGCAGCGAATGCGGCCGAAGATCAAGACTATAGGATTGATTGTTGATGGGCACGCTCGTCGAGAAGGCTCCGCCGGATCGAGGCGCCGGGGGCAGGATTTCGATCGCGTAGTCCGCCAGCATGGAATTGAGGGTGGCCGCGGTCGATTCCGGCAATCGTCGTGCGTGCAGACCGGAGGCGCGCTGCGCAAAGGCGGACCGTGCGCTCAGGCCGCAGGCGATGGCGGCGACAAGTATCAACAGACGATACGCCATCCAGTGCTCTCCCATCTCTTGCACCGGTGGACCTTCAGGCTTGTTGCAGCACCACGTATAGCCGTGGCGTCCGGCCGCCGGGTGCGTTCGGGTCGATGTTCGCAGGAATGGCGAACGGCGCACCCCCCGCTGATCACGCAGCGGCGACCTGTTTGACGAAACCGCTTCACATCCCCTTCGACCCCTCGTGGGGCGCTGCGGCGATATAGAACGACCCCCCCCCGCACCCGAGGCGTCGTCGCGGCATGAGTCAGACAGCAACCCAATCTCGCAGCACGTCCACTCCACCCTGTCGGGACGTGCGTCCATATATCGTTGCCGAATGAAGCGGGAAAGTCAAGCGCCAAATGGCCCGGGATGGCCAAAATGGGGGGCTTGGACCCCGGCCCGGAAGTCTGGCTCGCCGAGAGCGGGGTATATGGCCGATTATGCGACGCAACAGCGATTGAATTGCGTCGGGCGGTCCGTCGCACCACCGCGGAGCCGGAGTCGGCCCTTATCGGCTCTCCGCGGCGATCAATCTTCAATTATCAGCTATCACTTATCGGTTCTGTTGCTTCGAGCGGCGTGGGTTTGGGCGGGTTTTCTGGATGCTGGAGAGAGCTGGATTCCCTCGATCCGGTCTCGTCCGACCACACGACCCTTTCTGAAGAGTGCCGGAATGCGGGAGACAAGTAGATTGTAGATGTCTCATAGGGGGTGACAGCGCAGCGTCGTCCGATTGATCGACCCCGTCGCCACCACCGCCGTCAATGTCTTATCCGTGACATGGCGCAGCGAAACCCAGAGGCGATCAACGAGGCGGACCTCCCCACCCCGAAACACCCGCCAGGGCATCAGCAGCAAGGGGATGCGATCCCCTTCGACGGTGTGTAGCCTCGGCCGCCGTGGGCGGCGACGCCGCAGGCGACCCTTGACACCCGGCGCCGCGCGGCTTCTAATCACCAGCAACGCACCCGGCGCAGGGGCCGTAGCTCAGTTGGGAGAGCGCTTGCATGGCATGCAAGAGGTCGAGGGTTCGACCCCCTTCGGCTCCATTACGACAGACGTGGAATTGTCACGCAAAACACTGCAATCACAGCCGTTAACAGTGGGGTGAGTTTCTTGCTCGGTGTCTCGGTTCCCCGGCGTTCCGCTCCACTCCCCGGTATTCGTTACAACCCTCATGACAACCGACCCTTTTGGGTCGGACTTAGACTCTGATACCGCTGGCGGCGCCCCTTCCCTCCACCTGCTCCGCCGATCACCATACCTTCGCTGTATGGCTCTTTCATCTACTGCGCGTCACGGCCTTTTCTCGGCCAATTTGGACGCTGTTTGCGCGCGGATCACGGAAGCAGTCGGGTTTCGGTAGGGGGAACGACGATGGCGTTGCCGATGGCGACGTCGTCGCCGGATTGGTTGACGCAGGCGACGACGAGGCGGACGCGGCGGGGGTTGATGATTTCGGAAACCGTCGCGGTGGCGGTGACGGTGTCTCCGATGTAGACGGGCTTGAGGAAGCGGATGCGAAGCTCGACGAAGATCGTGCCGAGGCCGGGAATCTCGCTGCTGAGCACGGTGGAGATGATGCCGGCCGTGAGGATGCCGTGGGCGACGCGGCGGCCGAAGACGCTGTGGCGTGCATACTGCTCGTCGATGTGGAGGGGATTGTAGTTTCCGGAGGCATCGGCGAAGGCGAAGATATCGCGTTCGGTGATGGCCTTGGTGAACGAAGCCTGATCGCCGACGCTGAGCGTGTCGCGCGTGGGCGTGTGCTGCTCGGGCGGCATGGGGGCGTCCTCACGTCATGTGGTGGGTGCGGGCTTTGGAGCGCGAAGCCCACTGGTTCTGTGGCGGTGCCGCGCAACGATCGCCAGAGCATAACTCGTGCCAAGTAAATCGACAAATCCCGGAGGGGATGGAAAACCCGCGTACGGCCACGCAAGCGTAGCCGTGGCACACGACCAGTTCTTCCTGACACGTTTTATGGGGTCAGTTGCCGAGGCCGATCAGCTCGCCGATGCGGGGGCCGAACTTGACGATGAGGCCGGCAAAGACGACCGAGACCATGCTCATCAGCTTGATGAGGATGTTGAGCGAAGGGCCGCTGGTGTCTTTGAAGGGATCGCCGACGGTGTCGCCGACGATGCCGGCCTTGTGGGCGTCGGAACCCTTGCCGCCGTGCTTGCCGGTTTCGATCCACTTCTTGGCATTGTCCCACGCGCCACCGGCGTTGGCCATGAAGATGGCGACGGCGAAACCACTGGTCAGCCCGCCGGCGAGAAGCCCCATGACGCCGGGGACGTCGAAAAGGAGTCCGACGACGATCGGAACGACAATGGCCAGCAGCGAGGGAACGACCATTTCGCGTTGAGCACCGCGCGTGGAGATGGCCACCGCGCTCGTGTAGTCGGGGATCAGTTCGCCCTTGTGTGTGATTTGTTGTCTAGGCCAGTTGTCTGAATTCTTGGCATAGGCTTCATCGTGGCCCTGATCCTTCAGGTAGGCGCGGACCTTGTCGAACTGATTGCGGCATTCGAGCATCATCTCGTTGGCGGCGCGTCCGACCGCCTGCATGGTCATGGCGCAGAACAGGAAGACGAGCAAGACGCCGCTGAAGAGTCCGCACAGGGTCTTGGGGTTCATCAAAGTGACGTCATAGAACTGCATGTATTGGGCGAGGGAGGCCCGTCGCGCAGACACGAGGTGCAGGGTCGTGCCCTCGACAGAGGCGGTCCGGACGTGGTCGTGATCGGGGTCGGAGATATTGTGGACGACCGTGCCGGGCTTGAGGGCGGCGGGAGTCTTCTTGGGGAGGAGGATCATCAGGCAATCGAAATCGCTGTCACTCTCACCTTCGCCGAGGCGCATGGCGAGCTTGCGCTGTCCGAAGAAGGTGGCGTCGTGGGTGCTGGTGGTGTCGATGGTCTGGACGATTTCGGAACGCGATTCGCGGATCTGGCCGATGCGGACCTCCTCGACGTAGGCGGCGAGGAGCGCGAGGGCAGTCAGGGCGGCGGAGCCGATGGCGAAGCCCTTTCCGGTTGCGGCGGTGGTATTGCCGAGGGAATCGAGTGCGTCGGTACGGTCGCGGACCTGAGGGTCCTGGCCGGTCATTTCGGCGTTTCCGCCGGCGTTGTCGGCGATTGGGCCGTAGGCGTCGGTGGCGAGCGTGATGCCGAGCGTCGCCAACATGCCGACGGCGGCGATGCCGACGCCGTAGAGGCCGAGGAGGAACTCGTCGTTTCCGCCGGCGGAGATGAAGGCGACGAGGATGGCGACGATGATCGTCGCCAATGAGGCCCAGGTGCTCTTCATGCCGACGGCGATGCCGGCGATGATGACGGTGGCCGGCCCAGTGATGGACTGTTCGGCGATCTGCTGAGTAGGTTTGAATTCGTAGCTGGTGTAGTACTCGGTGGCGTATCCGATGATGTTGCCGGCGACGAGTCCGGCCATGATGGCGCCCCAGACGCCCCAGGCGCTGACGCCTTCGACGGGACCGAGCAGGAGGTTGCAGACAACGGCAGCGGCGATGGCGATGAGGACGCTGCTGCCGTAGATGCCGATGCGGAGGGCACTGAGCAACTGGCCCATGGTGGCGTCGTCCCGGGTGCGGACCATGTAGATTCCGACGACGGAGAGGATGATGCCGACGCCGGCCAAGACCATCGGGGTGGAGAGCATTCGGAGGGCGGCGGTGAAGCCTTCTCCGGCGTCGGCGGTGCCGTATAGGGCGCTGACGGCGGCGACGCCGAGTGCGGATGTGGCGAGGATCGATCCACAATAGGACTCGAAGAGGTCGGCTCCCATGCCCGCGACATCACCGACGTTGTCGCCGACGTTGTCGGCGATCGTGGCGGGGGTGCGGGGGGCGTCCTCGGGGGTGCCGGCCTCGACCTTTCCGACGAGGTCGGCCCCGCCGTCGGCGGCCCTGGGGGGGGTGCCGCCGCCGACCCGCGCGAAGAGGGCCTGCGAACTGGCTCCCATTCCGAAGGTAAGCATGACGACGGTGATCTCGTTGAGGCTCATGTGTTTGGCGAAGTCGAAGGGCAGGACGTCGGAATAGAGCAGCAGAAACCACATGGCGATGTCGAACAGTCCGAAGCCGACCACGACCATGCCCATCACGGCCCCGCTGCGGAAGGCGACGACGAGTCCGTCGTTGAGGGATTTGCGAGCACCGGCTGTGGTGCGGTGGGAGGCTCGGGTCGCCGTATTCATCCCGAACCAGCCGCAGAGACCGCTCCAGAATCCACCCGTGAGGAAGGCCAGGAAGACGATCTTGTGCTGGACGTGCAGGGACCAGCCCATCCAGAAGAGGATGGCC
>CAYQDV010000149.1:0-8993 GCA_964416295.1 uncultured Planctomycetaceae bacterium | reverse complement strand
CGAGGTAGACGCAGAAGAACGCGTTTCCGAACAGGCCGAAGACGATCGAGGGCACGCCGGCGAGCACATCGAGGCTGCGGCGAACCGCCCGGCCGAAGAGGTTGTCCGGCGACGTGAACTCCGCCAGCAGCACGGCCGTGCCGACGCCGACCGGCAGCGCCACGGCCATGCAGACCGCGAGGATGAGGGTGGTCGAGACGATGATGGGGCCGATGCCGCCGGCCCTCCCGGCGTTGCGCGGCGCCTCGGTCAGGAAGGCCCAGGAGACCTGTCCGATCCCGTGCCAGAGGACGTCTCCCAACATGCAGACGAAGACACCCGTCACGAGCAGGGCCATCGCCCAGACGACGGCGGCTGCCATCGCGTCCTGGACGCGCCCGCCGCTCGGGCGAAGGACCGGGCTTGCGAATTCAGCCATAGATGCGGCCCTTGCTCAGGACTTCGGCGGCCGTCACGAGGACGACGATCAGCACCAGGAGGACCAGGCCGCTGACGAACAACGCCGAACGGTGATCCCCCATCGCGTAGGACATCTCCAGCGCGATGTTGGCCGTCAGGGTGCGGATCGGATCGAAGATTCGGCTCGGGGTCTGGACGACGTTGCCGCAGACCATGAGGACCGCCATGGTCTCGCCGAGGGCGCGGCCGGTTTCGAGGATGACACCGGTGAGCAGGCCGGACTTCGCGGCGGGGAACACCACGCCGCGGATCGTGCTCCAGCGTGAGAGACCGAGGGCGGCCGCGCCGCTGAGGTAGTGCGACGGCACGTTTGCCAGTGCCGCGTCGGCCACCAGTGCGATCGTGGGCAGAATCATGATCGTGAGGATGATGACACCGGCTAGAAGACTCGGTCCGGGCGGCTGCAACCGGCGGATGAGCGGCACCAGCACCACGAGGCCCCAGAGGCCATAGACCACCGACGGAATGCCGGCGAGGAGTTCGATGAGTCTTCGGTAGGGGCGGGCGACGGCGGGCGGGGCGTAGTAGTGGCAGAACACGGCGGAGCCGATCCCCAACGGCGTCGCGAGGAATACGGACCCCGCCATCGCAAGGAGCGTTCCCCAAAGCATGGGCATCATGTTGAACGTGCCGTCGGAGGCGTGCGCGGCCGGGTGCCATGACGCGTCGGTGAAGAACCGCGCGAGGCCCACATGCCGGAGGGCCGGCAGCGACTCGACCACGAGGAATATGCAGATCAGGACCACGATCGCGCCGGCCATTGCCGCGCAACACCGCAGGGTCCAGATGAGCAGAGTGTCATTCCTCGATCGGGACAAAGTACTGTTCCTTGACGATGTCGTGCACCTGGTCGGAGCGGGCGAACTCGATGAACTCCTTGACGAGTCCTTCGGGCGCCGTCCGGGTCACCAGATTGAGCGGGCGGGACAGAGGAAAGGTGCCGTTTTGAACGTTCGCAATGGAGGCCGCGACGCCTCCGACCGGGAGGAGCTTGATCGGAACCCCGTGGGTCGCGTCGTAGTCCGCCGTTCCGATGGAGACGTAGCCGATGGCATGAGGGTTGCCCGCAACGGTCTTGATGCCCTGCTCATTGTCTCCGATGACGACGTCGGCCTTGATATCGGCGTTCTTGAGCTTGAAGTAGTGCAGAAACAGCTCGAGCGTGGCCCGTCCTTCGGCCTTGTTGACGACGGTGATCTCCGCATCCGGGCCGCCGACCTCCGCCCAGCGGGAGATCTTTCCCGTGTAGATGTCGATGGCCTGCTGGTCCGACAGGGCCTTGACGGGATTGTCCTTGTGGACGATGAGGCAGATGCCGTCGCGGGCGATCGTGAAGGACAGCAGGTCGTCTTCCTCTTTCTTGAGCGGGCGCGACACCGTGCCGATGTCGTTCAGCCCCTGGCGGGCGTCAGCGATGCCGCGCGACGAGCCGCCGGTCTGCACGTTGACCCGGACGCCGGGATGGAGCGACTCGAATCGCTTCCCGATCTCGGCCGCCAGCGGCGCAACGGTGCTTGAACCGGTCAGGACGAGCTTGCGGTCGGCCTGTTCCGACTTGGAACAGGACAGGAACAGGCCCGCCGCCAGAAGCGGCACAAGGGCGATCCGGGAGCGTGCATTCGTCATGATTTTCTCTCCGTCGTGTGGTGTTTCACTTGAACGACAACCGGCAGCAGCCGAGGTTGATGGCCTTTCCGGAGCCGGCGGTCTCGACCCCGGGCGCCAGCGAGTAGAGCACGGCCTTGCCGTCGCGCCGCGTGACGACCAGGCCCGCGTCGCGGAGGACCTTCAGGTGGTGCGACAGCAGGGTCGGCTCGATCCGCAGGCGGGCGTTGATCGCGCCGACGTGCCGAGGGCCTTTCATGAGCTGCCGCAGGACGGCGAGGCGGGTCTCGTCCGCCAGGACCTTCAGGAGTACGGCACACGAAGGTTTCGACACAGGATTTCGGGGCATGGTCATATCCTAAGTAAAACTCCGTTCAATTGAAAATTATTTCATCTGTTTGAAGTTTTTTTCTCGACGGGTGCCACCGGCGGCTTGTCCGCCCGTGCCCCAGTGGTCTCTCACCCCTCATTTGGGTGGGGAGCATCGGCGTCCCGCCGGTGTCGCTCCTCTGAAAATGCGTGGGTATGGCCCCTCTATTATGGGAGCGCTACATTGTCGGCGTCATGCCGAGCGTAGCGTTGGCCTCCCGTGGCCAACGGGAATTGTCGCGCGTTTCTCGGCCTCCACGTCGGCCACGGGGGGCCGACGCTACTGCAATGGTCGGTTTCTTTCACCGGCGACCGACAATGCCGGTCTATCGCTCAGAACGGCCCACAGTAGCGCTGCCATATTGTCAGAACCGTGCCGCGCTGGCGGCTTCCCACGCCTCGGACAAGGACGGTGGCGGTGCGCCCGAGAGGAGCGCTCCGGGTTCGAGGTAGGGATAGATGTGGGCATAATCGCGGACCTCGATCGGGCTGACGCGCCGTTGAACGTCCGCGGGCCGCAACGCGTCGGGATGTGACAGGCCGGCCGCGCCGAGGATTTCGAAGAGACTCTTGACCGTCGTCCGGTGGTAGTTGTAGACGCGGACCTTTTTCTTATTGACGTTCAGACCGCGAATCCGGTCGGGGTCCTGCGTGGTCACGCCGACCGGGCAGCGATTGGTATTGCACTTGAGGGCCTGGATGCAGCCGAGCGCGAACATCATCGCCCGGGCGGAGTTGCACAGATCGGCGCCCAGCGCCATGCGCTGGATCATGTGGAAGCCGGTCACGATCTTGCCGCTGCAGATCACGCGGATCCGGCTGCGCAGGTCGCACCCGACGAGGGCGTTGTGCACCAGCAGCAGTCCGTCCGTCAGCGGCATGCCCACGGCGTTGGAGAACTCCATCGGCGCCGCTCCGGTCCCGCCCTCGGCGCCGTCGACCGTGATAAAGTCGGGGACGGACCCCGTCTCAACCATCGCCTTGCAGATGCTCAGAAACTCGCTGGGCCGTCCGACGCAGAGCTTGAACCCGACCGGCTTGCCGCCGGACAACTTTCGCAGGTGTTCGATGAACTCGAGCAGACCCTTCGGCGTTGAAAAGGCTCGATGAGCGGGCGGAGAGATGACGTCCCGCCCGACGGGAACGCCTCGAATGGCGGCGATCTCCGGGGTGACCTTGGCGCCGGGGAGGATGCCTCCGTGGCCGGGCTTGGCTCCCTGCGAGAGTTTGATCTCGATCATCCGGACCGATTCGGACCGGGCCTTGCGCTGGAATTCATCGGGATCGAAGTCGCCATCAGGCGTTCGGCAGCCGAAGTAGCCGGTGCCGATCTGCCAGATCAGGTCTCCGCCCGGATCGAGGTGATAGGGGCTGAGGCCGCCCTCGCCGGTGTTGTGGGCGAAACCGCCGAGCTTGGCCCCGCCGTTCAGGGCCAGCACGGCATTCCTGCTCAGCGCGCCGAAACTCATCGCCGAGACATTCAGGGTCGACGCGGCGTAGGGCCGTTCGCAGCGGCCTTCGCCGATCAGGATGCGGGGTTCCTGCTCCGGGGGAGGTTTCGGCGTCAGCGAGTGGGCAATCCATTCGCTGCCGACCTGCTGCAGGTCGCGGAGGGTGCCGAACGGCCGGGTGTCGGTCGCGCCCTTGGCACGCTGATAGACGACGCTGCGGAACTCGCGGCTGAAAGGCCGGCCGGAGGTGTCCGACTCGACGAAGTATTGCTGGATTTCGGGCCGGATGCCTTCCATCCAGTAGCGGGCGCGGCCGATGACGGGATAGTTTCGGCTGACGGCGTGCGATTTCTGACAGGCGTCGTAAATCCCGAGCAGGATGAGCGGGCCGACGATCACGAACGCCCAGAGCGACGCCGGCCAGATCAGCGACAGCCCTCCCACGACCAAGACACCGGCCGCTGATATCGTCCAGAATAGCTTCAGCGGCGACAGGGTCGTGAACTCCTCGGGCGTGCGCCAAGCGGATGCCGCGCCATGCTCCACGGGGCCGGCACTGTAGGGTGGGCAGTGCCCACCATTCTGCTAGTTCGGCGGCTTCTTCTACGGCGGCCTACTCCTCTTCCTGAATCGCCACGGTCCAAATGCGTCTGAGGGGTAGTTCCGCTTTGATGTCGTCGTCGAGTTTGTCGTACACAGAGAAAAGCGCTTCCAATAACTCCTTTTGTGTCCAGAGACGGACGCTGAAGAAACTCGCCGCCAACTCCTTCTGCACGGTCGGTTTGAACCCGCTCCACGAGATGAAGAGACCCTCCTGAGCTCCGAACTTACTCACGGCGCCGAGAAGCTTGTCGACAGTTGGCCGATCAATGGGAGACTCTTCCGATTTCACCTCGACACACAGTCGAGGCGCTCCGAAACCAAGAGGCCCGGCTCCGGCGAGGATGTCGGCGCCGCCATCGGCTCCTTCTGGGCTTCGCCAGGTGGTGTAACCCTGAGCTTTCAGGATTGCTTCCGCGAGCCGGGTCAGACCATGACCCTTGAACTTCGCCAGGATGAGCTTGGCGATGCCATCGCGGGCATCCTCTTCGAGGTCCCAATTGTCGTCTGTTTCGATTGGTGGTTCGCTTCCTCGAATGAGGTCCGCCACTTTCTCTGGTTTCCAGCCTCTCTCCCGCATGGCGAGTATCCGCCGTTCGGCGTTGTTCTTCTTCACACGGCAGATCGTCAGGAAAGCACCGAAGGTGTTTAGCAGGTCTTTGCCGAAGTGGTCGCGGGGGATTGCCTCGCCAATCCATTTAACCGGCCGCCAATGATAGAAAGGGTTTGGACCCTTTGGCTCGAATTGATAATCTCCCGTGACTTCACCAATCTGGATCGCTCGTTGTGACTTGAGAGGCAATACGACCCAATCTCTCGTTTTGATCTCGTGACCGAAGGGCCACACTTGGCTCACCCAGTTCGTGATCCGTTTCGGCTTTGCATCGGGGTATTTCGACGCCATCGCGGTCATCAATGCCTCGCGATTGGCAAGCTTCTGGAGATTCACGGTCAAGTTGTCCCAAGTCACGTAGACCCGCTCCTCCTGAAGAAACTTGTGTTCATACTCGCCGTGCGATCCGGCGCGGATGAGCCAGATGGCCATGATCAAATCTCCTCTGTGTCCGATGGAGTTTCTGCTGGATCTTCCCCTCACACGCGGGCGGAGGCAGCCTGGATCTTCTTTTCTTCACTCTCGACACAGGCGTAGGTAGGCACTGCCCACCATTCTCCCCGGTTGATTCGGTGGGCTGCGTTCCACGGCGCCACCCGCCCCGCCCAAGCCGTCACACACGCTTCGGGCCGGGATTCTAGCGGCGCGGCGGCGTCCGTGCCAAGATGGCGGCGGCGCGGGTCGGTGGCTAGGATACGCCGGCGGCCGGATGGAGACACTGTGACTTTCATGCAGCGCGGTGGGCGACGATGAACCTGCTCGGACCAATGTTGGTCGGCAAGGGCTCGGTCACCGACATGGGCGACCGCTACCCCGTTCTCGATCGACACGGACAGAGCAACATTCCGGGTCTGTGGGTGGTCGGGGACATCTCCGGCACACCGGACATCAAGGCCGCGATTCATGGCGGCGTGCAGTTGGCGACCCACTTGGCCGGTCTTCCTCGGATTGCGCCGCAGTCGGCGGACTGCGAGGTGCTGATCGTCGGTGGCGGTCCGGCCGGCGTCACGGTCGCCCTGGAACTCGCCCGACAGGGCATTTCTTACCTGCTCCTGGAGCGGAAGCGGTTGTTCGGTTCCATCGCGGCGCTGGGCCGGTCGCGAAAACTCTATCGCGCCGAGACGGGGCCGCCGAGCGTTCTCAGCGATCTGCGTTTTGGAGACTGCACGGTGGCCGAGTGCCTCTCGACCTGGGAACGGGCCATGGCGGGGCAGACGCTCAACGTGTCGCTCGGCGAGACGGTGACAAAGATTGCCCGGCGCGACCTGTTCGAGGTGCGGACCGACAAGCGGACGGTTCTGGCCCATCGCGTGGTGGTGGCCATTGGAAAGCTGACCTTTCTCGGCAGGATCGATCCGGCCGGGGAGCAGAACCCCCATGTCCGCTACCTGCTGGGCGAAGCGGAGGTGGGTTTTTCGGGCAAACGGCTGCTCGTGATCGCCTCGAATGCCTGCTCCCTCGCCTTCGAGACCGCGTGCAGGCTGGCGGCCGACAACGACGTCACGGTCCTCTGCGAAGAATCGCACGACCACACGGGGGAGACGACGATCGACTGCGGCTGCGTGGACGTGCAGACGAGCGGCAAGATCGCATTCCACCCTTCGACGCGGGTGACGGCGGTGCAGGGCGGTGACGTCGACGTGGAGACGCCGGAGGGGGTGAAGCATCTGAGCTTCGACCACATCCTTCCCATGACCCGGTTTGAGCAGGAGGTGCCGATCAAGGCGCTGCGGGCGTTCGGTCTGAAATACGAAAACCGCTGGGACCTCAAGCGGCTGGCGCTCTTTCTCCCGACGCTGCTCGCCGTGGCGGCCTTTTATACGTCGCTGAAGCTCTGGGGGTGGGAGTATCGCTGGCTGGGACTCTATGCGGGAGACTTCTATCCGATCCTCTACAGCCTGCTGGTCGTCGGCTTCGGCCTGAAGGCGATGCACAAATATGCTTTCGTCTATAACGACAGGAGCCAGATCCGGCGCTATCTGTCCATGATGTTTTTTCAGGTGTTCTTCTTCACGGTGCTGCCGTTGTTCGTGATCCACGACGGCGGTGCGTGGGGGCTGGCCTATGTCTGGCCGCTGTCGCTGCGGCCGGCCAATTGGGCGGATTGGGTTCAGACCAAGCCGTTCTATCTCGCGTGGGTGCTGTTCATCACGCTGGTGGGCCTGCCGGTCTTCGTGTGGCTGCGTGGCAAGAGCTATTGTTCGTGGGTGTGCGGCTGCGGGGCGCTGGCGGAGACCGTGGGGGACCGCTGGCGGCACTATTCGCCCAAGGGCAAGGCCAATCGCGCCCGCGAGAAGCAGATTTACGCCGTCACCGGCTTCGCGCTGGCCGCCGCGGTGCTGGTGGCCCTCGGCATCGATCACCTCGGCGCGGGCGTGACCGTTTCCGGCCTTTACACCTACTCGGTCGACTTGGCGTTGATTGCCATCCTGCCGATCGCCTTCTATCCGTTTTTCGGCGGAAAGATCTGGTGCCGCTACTGGTGCCCGGTCGTCGGCCTGATGAACCTGTTCCACAAGGCCAAGCCGAAGCTCGTCCGGACGTTCGGCATCGCCAGCCGGAAGGAGCGGTGCATCGCCTGCGGGATGTGTGACCGCTATTGCGAGGTGGGCGTGCCGGTCAAGTCTTTTGCGCTCAAGGGGCAGTTTTTCGATCTGTCGAACACGGCCTGCATAAGCTGCGGGATCTGCCTGTCGGTTTGTCCGACGCGGGTCCTGTCGTTTTCGACGAAGGAGTAAGCACGGTGGCCGCGTGGGGCTTGTCAGGCGTGGGCTTCAGCGGGGTTACGTGGAGGAAGCGTCGGAGTCGGGTTTGGCTTCGGCCGGCTTGTTGCGGCCGCGAAGCTCATCGAATTCCTTCTTGGCTTCGTCCCACATCTTGTAGGCCTCTTTGCGGTTGCCCTTTCGGTATTCGAAGCCCGCGGCCCTTCGTTTCGCCTTGATTTCCTTGGTTTTCCGCATCTGCAAGGGGTCTCCTGTCCGAGCGTCGTTTTGCATTCTCCAGCGAGTCTCTTCGCTCCGGGTGTTGTCCGGCCGCCGATCGGGGTGGAATGCACACGAGTCGCGAAACATTATACGGCAAAACGGGTTCTCGGCAACGGCCTCCGATCCGTCGGCGTCGGGCATGGACGGCCGACGCTGCAAGGGTCATCGGGCCAAGCACACGACGAACCTGTCTGCAGCCCGCCTGGGCCGCGCGGAAATCCCCCATTCCTGCGGAGGCGGACCGGACCGAGACGGTCCGCTTTTGCGTAAGGTCGGTTGCGACAGGATGTTGCGTCGCGCGCCACCGGAAATGACCGTCGTGCGCGTTTTCAAGAAAATGGGCTTGACACGGCGTACGGGTCGGCTACATTACTGTGCTGCGCCCGACGCAGCGAATTGATGTGGCCGGTGCGGTTTGCATGGACGGGGCGAGCGATGTTCTCCGGTTCGGAGGCAGGTCGCGGCCGGGCGGCGAAGTCAGCCGTGCTCGTGGAGCAGATAGCTTTGCCAGCGGATGCTGGTGTTTCTTTTGGTGCGTGGGCGACCGGCGCGGCGGCGATCGCCGGAGATGTCGGGCTCGTAGCTCAGTTGGTTAGAGCGCGTCCCTGATAAGGACGAGGCCAGTGGTTCGAGTCCACTCGGGCCCATTTGCGGCTGCGAAAGCGGGGTTTGTTCGGCATGCACTGGGGTGTTTTGGCATTGGTCGGAGCCTTCATCCTGTTGATGGTCCTCCGCGGCGGGGCCGGCGGCTGAGGCCCCAAGAGCTGTGGCTGAGCGTGTCTCGGCCGATGGCGGCGGTCTGATCGACTCCCCGAGGCGGGTGGCCTTCCCTCGGGGGGGTACGCGGGGTAGTGTTTCGGGGCCGTAGCTCAATTGGGAGAGCACTAGCTTTGCAAGCTAGGGGTTGCCGGT
>CAYQDV010000148.1:0-9007 GCA_964416295.1 uncultured Planctomycetaceae bacterium | reverse complement strand
CGACCGCGCCGACGCCGGCGGAGCGATCCGCCGCGGCCGCCGAGCGTCAGGTCCGGCTCCAGCGGTGGCGCGTCCTCCTCGCGACCGCCGGGATCGTCATCGCCGTCGTCACGCTGCTGCTCGCCTACCGCCCCTGGGAGCGTCGCCCGGCGCCGCCGGCCGGTTCGACGTCGCCCGCGACCCAGGCGACGACCGGCCATTGACCGGTCGGTCTAGTCGTCCGCCGGATGCCCCATCCCCTGGAAGGGGCGGGGCACCCCGGCTCACGTTGCCCGAATCACCTGTCCGTCGTAGGCCAGGGCCATGCCCTCCGGTAGATTTCTATTGGTGTCTTCGTGGCCGAGATCGTGTGCGATGTGTGTGAAGAGCGTCTGCCGGGCGCCGATGCGTTCGGCGTGATCGACGGCCTGTTCGAGGTTGAAGTGGGTCGGGTGCGGCCGCCTGCGGAGGGCGTCGAGGATGAGCACGTCGAGGCCCGCCAGCAGCGGCCAGGACGCCTCCGGGATTTCCCCGACGTCCGTGCAGTAGGCGAAGTCGCCGATGCGGAATCCCAGCACCGTCATCCGGCCGTGCAGCAGCGGAATCGGCGTGATGAGGCGCCCGCCGATCTCGAACGGTCCGTCGATTGCGTGCAGCGTCAGTTCGGGCTTGGAGGTGTATCCGGTTTCCTCCTTAAAGACGTACGCAAACATCGTGCGGATGCGGTCGAGCGTTTCCGGCTGTCCGAAGCAGGGGAGTGCTGCCTGCTGGACCCAGTTGAACCGTCGCAGATCGTCCAACCCGGCGAGGTGGTCGATGTGGTGGTGGGTGTAGAGCACGGCATCCACCCGCCGCACGTTCCGGGCGACGCACTGAAGCCGCAGCTCGGGCGCCGTGTCGATCAGAAGTGTTGTGTCGTCGTATCGCAGCGCGATGCTCGGTCGCGTCCGCTTGTCGCGCGGGTCGGTCGACGTGCAGACGTCGCAGTCGCACGCGATCATCGGGACGCCGTGCGACGTGCCCGAGCCCAGAACGGTGACGGTGAGGGTTGGCTGACTCATACGCGGCGATTATAGGGCCAATGGGCGATCCGTCCTGGAGAGCGACCGCCGGACCGCCCGACGCGTGCCACTGGCGGCGGCGTTGGCTCTGCGACGGGCGGGCGGGTAGCCTTGCCACGGCGACCGGTGGCGACTCCGGTCGGACGCGGACCGTGGGGCGACGCCGTTGACGAACCGACATCCGCTGCTGCCGCTGGTCATCACGCTGGGGGTGGTGTCGATCTCGACGGCGGCGGTTCTGATCAAGTTGTGCGACGACGCCCCGCCCGAGATCATCGCGGCGGCTCGGCTGGGAATTGCGACAGTCGTATTGGCGCCCGTGCCGGTGGCCCGGCGGCGCCGGCTCCGTGTGCGGCGTGCCGACGTCAAGTACCTGCTGCTGGCAGGGGTGTTGCTGGCGGCCCACTTCCACTTCTGGATCGCGTCGTTGAAACACACGTCGGTGCTGAGTTCGGTCGTCATCGTCACGACGAACCCGATTTTTGTCGGACTTGCCTCATTTGCGCTGTTCCGCGAGCGCGTGGGTCGCGGCCTCGTCGTCGCCATCGGCGTGGCGGGTCTCGGCGGCGTCCTCATCGCCGTGTCGGATTCGTCGGCGGGCGGCGGTACGCTCCACGGTGACGCCTTGGCGCTCTGCGGGGCCGTGATGGCCTCGTCCTACTTCCTCGTCGGCCGGAAGATTCGCCGCGACCTCGATACGCTCTCCTACATCGTGCCCGTCTATGCGATCGCGGCGGTGCTGCTGGTCGCATGGGCCGGCGTGACGGGGCACGGCTTCGGCGGCTATCGCACGGCCACCTATGTCTATTTTGTCCTGCTCGCCGTGGTGCCGCAACTCCTGGGGCACGGTTCGCTCAACTGGGCGTTGCGATATCTGCCCGCCACCACGCTGTCGGTCTTTGTCCTTGGCGAGCCGATCGGATCGACGATCCTCGCTGGGGCGTTGCTGGGCGAGCCGGTCGCTCCGCTTCAGGCCGCCGGCGGAGGGCTGATCCTCGCGGGGATTCTGATCGCGTCCCGCTCGCGCGTGCCGGCGGTCGTGCCGGAAGGTGGTTGATGCGCCCCGGGCTGAGACGCAGAGTCGGCGTCCTGATACCGCAGGGCAACCGGTGATCTCCATGGCCTCTTCTCCACACACAACGGCGTCCGATCGCTCTCGTGTCGGTCTCCTCGCCGTGTTCGCGCTGGCTTGCGGGATTCGCCTTGCGTGTCTGATCCAGGTCTCCGACACGCCGATGTATTCGGTGCTCATCTCAGACGCGCGAGCCTACGACGCCTGGGCGCAGCAGATCGCCGCGGGCGACTGGATTGGCCGGGAAGTGTTCTATCAGGCACCGCTCTATCCCTACTTTCTGGCATTTATCTACACCGTCTTCGGGCACGATCTCTTCGTCATCCGGCTCCTTCAGATCCTGCTCGGGTCGGCGGCCTGCGTGCTGGTCGCCCTGACCGGCCGGCGGCTTTTCTCGCTTCGTGCCGGACTCGTTGCGGGCGCGATGCTCGCGCTCTATCCGCCGGCGATCTTCTTTGATCTGATCATCCAGAAAGGCAGCCTGAGTCTTTTCTGGATGGCGCTGTTGCTCTGTCTTCTGAGTGCGGAGGCCGTCCGCCCCGGTCGGCGGCGGATGGTGTGGATCGGACTCGTGCTGGGTTTGTTCGCGCTGACCCGCGAGCACGCTCTGGTTCTGATCGGCCTCATTCCCGTATGGCGGTGGGTCCACTATCGCCGTACGTCCCGCGTGGGGCGGATCGGAAAGACCGCCTGGTTTGCCGCGGGCCTGGCGGCCGTTCTGGTTCCCGTCGGATGGCGAAACTACGCCGTTGGCCGGCAGTTTCTCATCACCACGTCGCAGTTCGGCACGAATCTCTACATCGGCAACGGCGCCCGAGCCACCGGGCTGTATGTCCCGCTGCGGATCGGCCGAAACGGGCCGCAATACGAACGTCTTGATGCCACGGAGCTTGCCGAGGCGGACGCCGGCCGACCCCTGACGCCGAGGGAGGTTTCCCGCTACTGGACGACACGGACCTGGTCGGAGGTCCGGGCGGCCCCCGGCCGGTGGCTGCGGCTAATGGTTCGAAAATGGCTTCTTGTCTGGAATGCCCGGGAGTTTGAGGATTCCGAAGACCTCGAGTCCTATTGCGACGGATCGAGGCTCCTGGCGGCACTCTATCATGGCCTGCATTTCGGCGTGATCTGCCCGCTGGCGGCGTTCGGCCTCTGCTTGACATGGACCGACCGGCGTCGTCTTTGGCTGTTGCATGCACTTATGGTGGCCATCTCGGTGTCCCTGGCGTTGTTCTTCGTGTTCGCGCGTTACCGCCTGCCGCTCGTACCGATTCTGGTTCTGTTCGCCGCCGTGGGGCTGGTTCGTGGCGCGCGGTTTGTCGCACAGCGGCAGACGGGCAGGCTCTATCGCGCGGCGGTCTGGGGCGGGCTTGCGGCGGTCGCCGCCAACTGGCCGATCCTGCCCGGCTATGAGCCGCGCGTCGCTACCTGGAACAACCTCGGTACGGTCCTCGCCGAGGCGCAACGCTACGAAGAGGCCGTTCGCTTCTATCGGCAGGCGCTCGCCCGCTCACCCGCGTTTCCCGAGGCTCACAACAACCTTGGCTCCGCCTTGGCGGCGCTGGGCCGAACGGACGAGGCCATGCGCCAGTTCGCCGAAGCGCTGCGTCTGAGGCCCGGCTACGCCGGCGCCCATCGCAACCTCGGCGCCGCCTTCGTCCGGCAGGGCCGATTCGACGCGGCGATCGAACACTTTCGGGCGGCACTGCACGAGATTCCAAACTCGGTCCAGACGCACTATCTGCTTGGCGGCGCCCTCGAATCCGCCGGCCGCAGCGAGGAAGCCCTGCAGCACTACGACCGGGCCTCCCAGCTTCAGCCGGACTTTGCCGAGGCCCACGTCGCCCGTGGTTCGCTGCTCGCCGACCAGGGCCGTCTGACCGATGCAGAAGCGGCCTTCATGGAGGCCTTGCGTCAGGCGCCCGACTACATCCGGGCACACGAACATCTCGCGGTCCTGTTGGTCCGGCAGCACAGGACGGCCGAAGCGATCCGCCATTACGAGCGCGCGATGGAGCTTGCCCGGAAGGTGGGCCAGACCGAGCGTGCCGGCCGCCTGAGGCGTCGCGTGGAGGCATGCCGTCGGCCCGGTCGCGCCAGGAGCGGGCCGGCCGGCTGAGGAGGGCCGTCGGGCGGACGACGCACCTGCCGGGCAGCCCGATGCTGCCGCAGGGCTACACCTCGCGGCCCACCGCCTCCGCGACGGTCGCCAGTTCTTTCATGGTCTTGGAAAAGGTTTCGGGCGTGATCGACTGGGCACCGTCGGTCAGGGCGTGCTCGGGGTCGCCATGCACCTCAATCAGCAGGCCGTCGGCGCCGGCGGCGATCGCCGCGCGGCACATCGCCGGCACCATGTAGGCGTGGCCGGTGCCCTGCGAGGGATCGACGACGATCGGCAGGTGGCTTTCCCGCTTGATCGCGGGAACGATGGCCAGCGGCAGCGTGTTGCGCACGTAGGTTTCATGGGTGCGGATACCTCGCTCGCAGAGGATCAGGTTTCGGTTGCCGGCGTTGATGATGTACTCGGCCGCGAGGAGGAACTCGTTGAGCGTCGCGCTCCAGCCGCGTTTCAACATCACGGTCTTGTCGCTGCGGCCGCAGGCCCTCAAGAGGTTGAAATTGTGCATGTTCCGCGTGCCGATCTGGAGGACGTCGGCATAACGCCCCACGAGATCCACCTGCGCGATGCTCATGACCTCGGTGACAATCGCGAGTCCGGTCTGCTCCCGGGCTTCAGCGAGCAGCTCAAGCCCTTCCTCGCCAAGGCCCTGGAACTGGTACGGGTTGGTCCGCGGCTTGAAGGCGCCCCCGCGCAGGCCGATCGCACCGGCTTCCTTGACGGCTATGGCCGTCTCCAGCAATTGCCGGCGGGATTCCACGCTACACGGACCGGCGATGATGCCGACCTTCCGGCCGCCGATAATCGCACCACATCCGATCGGAACGGACGACGGATCCTTCTGGACTTCGCGGCTGGCGACCTTGTAGGGCGCGAGGATGGGGACGACACGGTCGACGCCGGGTGCGGTCTCGATGGCACCCGTGTCGACGTCGCGCTTGTCTCCTATGGCCGCGACGACCGTGCGGTCCGTACCGTAAATGACGTGGTCCCGCAGGCCAAAGTCCTTGACGAGCTGTACGACGTGGTCCACGTCCGACTGGGCGGCGCCGGGTTGCATGATGACGATCACGATGAAATCCCCGTGGCGATTCGATGAATTACAGGGGCGCAGCGGCCCTCTCGACAGTGTATCTTCAAGCCGGGTGGCCGGGCAAGCGGTGGCGCGGCACGGGGTTGCGCACGCGTGCCCGTCTGCGTTTGGGGGACGGGAACAAAATCGACCACCGATGCCGTACCCGCAGACTGAGCTGGAATGAATCCCTACGGCGGGCACGCACCGTTCAACAATGCGGCGACAAAGGCGGCCAGATCGGCTGGGTCCAGCGGCACGGCGTCCGGCGCTGCCAATTCGGCACAGGGGTCGACCGGCACGGAGCCGAGATACATGTCCACGAAGAGTCCGATGTCGCTTCCGTCGACAGCGGCACTCCCGTCCAGATCACCCGGACAGGCACAGGGAGGCGGACACGGTGCGACGGTTCCCTTCAGCGCGATTCGCATCGACCAGTTGTCGAGCGTGCCGGTGTCTTGAGTGATATCGTCGCGTACTTCGATCGTCCACAGGCCCGACGGGTCCTGGCCGTCGAATGCCGTGAGCGCATGGTTGGGCACGACGCTCGGGGGCGACACCACGCCGGTGGGGACATCGATATCCTCGACGTATCCGCCCGTCCCCTCGTCATCGAGGAAGACGCTGAACCCATCGTTATTGAATCCGAAGTTCGAATCGACGCAGGGGAAGCCGGGGCGATCGATGACCACGACGGTTGTGGTATTATGGGTGAGCTGCACGGTCAGGTCCCCGTTCCATGTGTGGGTGATGTTGACGCCGAGGTCCAGGTCGACGATTACGCCGGTGTCGGGGACCGTGACTGAGTCGGAGACGAACTGCGCGGCTCCGTCGGGGATGGCCAGCGGCGGGTTGACCGGGACGTTGATGAAGGGCAGCAGCACGTCGGCCACCTGACAATCGTCCGGGATGCCGTCCATGTCACAATCGAAACTTCCGGGGATGCCGTTGCAGATGTTGCCACCTCCGCAGGCGATGTCCGCGGAATCGTCTCGGCCGTTCTGGTTGCAGTCGGCGGTAGCGGCGACCAGGTTTACGACTGCCTGCATGGAAGCCGGCGTCCCCGGTTTGAACAGGCCGATCGTCACCGTCGCCGGCTGCGGCGGCACGTCGGCATCATACCGGAAGTTATAGACGGTGCCCCAACGAATGGCGTTTGCGTTCGGATCCGTGGCAAACGTATCGGTCGCCCACGTTACGCTGTTCGCCGTCACTACGGGAGCCCAATCGACTGCGGAATAGGTCACGCCGAACGGAACGCCGTCGCCGCCGTGGTAGTCCACGTCGTGGAACGCCACGTTCGAGACGTTGGCCCCGGCGGGAATGTCGACGGAGAGAGACTGGCCGCAGCGGTCGGAGTTCATGTTGTACAAGGCGTATTCATAGTGCCACAGATTCGCTCCGAGGGTCGTGGCCTTGTAGGCCAGGATCATCCGCCCGTCGTTTGGAATATCCAGCACGACTTCCTGCACGAAGGGGTCGGACGCCTTCCAGGCGGACAGCGCGGGCACGAGTGGGACCGTGTTGCCGATCAGCTTGAGGTCGAAGTTCCCGGGATTCACCTCGGTGACCTGCACTTCGCGGTAGGAAACGTTGTTCAGTCCGTTTCCGGCCGCGGTGTCGTCCGCGGTGACGTACTGGCCCTCGATCAGGTAGGTCGCGCCGGCATTCAGCGCGGGGTCCAGGTCGGCGTCGTGGACCTGCAGACGTTTCCAGATCGTGTCGCCCGGCTGTCCCCAGGTGGTGAACGGCCAGTTGAATGCGCCGGTCGCGGCATTGATATCGGAACGGGGTCCGAGTCGCGTCTGAAGGCCGTTGAGCGTGTTGCTGTACGGGTCCGAGCACCCCACACCCAGATAGTCGCCGAAGTTCCCCGGTGGTGTGATGCATCCGCCGGGACCCGAGCAGAAATCTTCCGTCAGGGCAAAGAAACCGTGCTTCACCCAGGACAGACCGATCTGCTCGAACTGGTTGTCCTTCAAGCGGTAGAGTTGCTGGCCAATGACCGGGTGATTGGTCGAAAGCTGGATCCACGCCGCGGGCTGGTCGCCGACGTTGCAGGAGATCGTGCCGGACGAGTAGGCGGTGATGTCGCTGTTCGCCAGCTTGCCCCATCGCCTGACCTGGCAGTATGCCGAACCGTCTCCGAACATGTCGCCGACGATGACATCCGGGCCGGTCTGCGCTACCGAGACGCCAGTATCTATCAGGAAGAGACCACAAATTAGAATAAGGACCCGTTGGTTTTGGCGGCACATATGGATGCAATCCCTCCTGTTTCTGCCGTAGAACCGCCTGCTTCGGTTGGCTTGCGCGATCCACTGCGAAAACGGGGCCCGGTCGGACGCGTGGCTCTTCACCCTCGCCGACCGCATCATATCAGAAACCGGACTCGGAAAGCAACACGCGCGAGGCTGTTTTTCGTCCGAAAACGACCGGTACGGCGAATCAAGACACAGGCTCCGCTGCGCGGACGGCTGGGTTGTTACGTCGGCCCAACGTGCTCCGGACTTCGGTACGGAGTCCACCGGGACGGTCCCCCGCCGAATTCGCCGACTGCGGCCTCCGCGCAGGGACGAGACGAGCCGTTATCGGACATCGAGTCCGGGAAAGAGACTTGGGATCGCCCCCGTGGTCGATTCGTAACCTGCCGCGTTTGAGGCAGTTAAGAATACACGGCCGCCGGGTCCGGACAACACCGCAGATTTCTTCAAAAAAAGCGCGAATGGGGCTTGACATGGCTGGCACGGATGGGTTATAGTCACGTCCGAGAAGGGAAAGAGCGGCCTCGATCGGTCGCTCTGCGTCGGGAGGAACACGGCGGGAAGCGACGGTGGAGAGAGTTTCGACTCACCGCGACAACTGCTGCGAGCCGCTGCTTTTTGCGGGCGGTCCTCGAAAAACTCCGACGCTGCCCTTGAAATGAGAGCAATGTGTGCGTTATACTGGCGCTGGTGTGCCCGGTAACGCGAGGGATTCGGAAGGCGCAACTGGGGGAGGAGAACGAAAGATGTCTATTTCACGACACAGGCGTCCCCTCATACGTGTTTTGGTGGTTGCGGTCTTTTCGGTCGCTGCCTTTGGCGTGACGGCCGAATCGCAGGCGGTGCTGTGGGGCTTCGGCACGGACCAGGGGTCCAACGCCGAGTTCAATTGGCTGAACGGTCGCCACGACGGCGACGGCGGGCTTGCGAATCAATTGGGGTCACCCACCGTCACCACGTCCGGCTTCATCTTCCAGAATGAATTCGGTGACATGAACTTCAACGTGGTGCCGGGGGCGTCGATCAATACGATTACCCGCGTCAATGTTGCGGATCCGGCCGGCATTTCTCTGATTACCGTTCATGAGTCGGGCACCTACGGTGGCAATCCCGCGGACATCACGCATACCCATACGCTTGACCTGTTCAGGACGGCCCCCGGTTTCCCTGCGACGTCGGGCAATATCCCGTTTCCGCCGATCACCTTCGCGGCCGACGGGACGTGGCATGTGGACATGGCAATCGACGTGACCTCCATCGCGTGGGTGCCGTTCGGCTCCGACGGATTGCCGGTGAACGATTTCCAGGTCACCTTGGTCAATATCTTCAGCATCAATATGGGCGCCCCGGCCGGGACGTTTGTTCAGAAGACCCGTGCGGAGATCATTGTGCCGGAACCGGCATCGCTGTTGCTGCTAGCCGGCGGATTCCTGCCGTTGTTGC
>CAYQDV010000147.1:0-9007 GCA_964416295.1 uncultured Planctomycetaceae bacterium | reverse complement strand
GGGTCCGTGACAGAATCGGCGGCGGGGTGTCGTGCCGTCCCGTAGGGACGAAGTGAGCTTAGCCCAGCACGCAGTGCTGGGGTTCGCGCGATACCGAGAAAACCGAGTCCCGTAGGGACGATCGAGGTCTCAGTCGTCCCTACGGGACTCGGCTGCGCTCTTGGCAACCGATCCCGGCACTTCGTGCCGGGCTACGATCAAGCGCCCCTACGGGGCCTGTTCAGCGAGAAACGGCAAGAGATATCCCCGCCGATTCCGTCACGGACCCGCGGGCGGGCTGCGCCGGTGCGCGGGCTTGTGATGCCCGAAGCTGCACCTACAATGGCCGCCGTCCATCGATATCGTCGACCCCCGGGACGGGGTCGACCCTCCGTGTTGGCACAACCGAAAGGACTGGCGGCATGATCAAGTTCGGACCGGGAAACCTGCGAATCCCGAAGTTTGAAAAGCCCGTCTATGTCGTCGCCGGCGGCATGACGGATTTCCGCAAGCGCTATCCGGAAAAGAACACGTCTCAACTCTGCATGGAAGCCATGCGAATGGCCGTGGAGGAAAACGACCTGAAGGTCTCGCCGGAGGCGTTCCGGGGGATGGTGAACTGGGGGGTCTATTCGCAGTTCGCCGACCATTTCGGCGACCAGCTCCTGGCGGCGGCCAAGATCCACGACTACCTCGGCTTCGATCCGATGGGAAACATCGAGGTCAAGACCGGCGGGGCCACCGGCGGCTCATCGGTTCTGGCGGCGGCCCAGGCCGTGGCGTCGGGCTACGCCAACTGCGTGCCGGTGGTCGGCTGGGAGCGGATGGACGAGGTGTCGACAAAGGTCGGCAACGCCTACATCGCCAGCGCCGCGTGCAAGGACTTCGAGAGCGAGCTGGGCTGGATGTACGCCAGCTATTACGCCCTGATGGCCCAGCGCTATCAATATGAAAACAAGGTGCCGCGGGAAACACTGGCGCGGATCGCCTGCAAAAATCACGACTATGCGCGATATTCGCCGTACGCCCAGAACCCCGGCAAATACACCGTTGAAGACGTCCTCAAGAACGACCTCGTGTCCGATCCGCTGTCGTTCCTGGAATGCTGCGTCATGAGCGTCGGGGCGGCGGTGCTGATCCTGGCGGACGAGGAGACGGCCCTGAAGATGACCGATCACCCGGTGCAACTGAAGGCCGTCTGCGGCGGCTCGCACACGCTGCGGACCGCGGACCGGCGGAATGTTCCCATGCTGCTTCTGCCGAATGAGACCGAGGAGACCTACAAGGATTACTTCAATGACAAGCGGCAGGAGTGGCCCGGGTTCAGTTCCTTCCTGGCGGCGCGGACGGCGGCCTATCTGGCGTACCACATGGCGGGGGTCCGGGACCCGATCGAGGATTTCGACCTGCTCGAAACCCATGATGCGTTCACCATCAGCGACATCCAGACGTATGAGGACATCGGGCTGCGCCCCTATGGCCGGGGCCGCGAGTTCATCGAGTCGGGCGATGCCTACTACGAGGGCCGCCTGCCGACCAACCTGTCGGGCGGGCTGATCGGGACGATGCACGCCGTCGGCGCGACCGGCATCTGGCAGATCATCGAGTTGTTGTGGCAGCTTCAGGGCAAGTGGGACCAGTTCCACGCCGACCCGGAGCGGTGGACGCGTTATGGCAAGAAAAAGCCGGACGAGTTCCGCAGCCTGCAGGTGAAGAACGCCCGCCGGGCCTGCGCGATCTCGCACGCCGGCACGGGCAGCCATGTGACGTGCACCGTCCTGGAGAAGGCATAGAAGAGCCGCGGGCTTCAGCCCGCGCGGCCGTGCGGATGAGAGTATTACGAATTGCGAATCTCGAATTGCGAAAAGGTTGAACGCGATGGCAATCGAACTGAACGGCACGACGGCCGAAGTCCTGAATGAAGACCCGCTGGTGATCAAGAATCAGAAGACGCACTACCACATCCACAGCTATGGAGGCTGGGGAAGGTTTTTCCGTGGCCTTCGGGAGAAGAAAATCCTGGCGACGCGGTGCACCAACCCGACCTGCGGAGAGAAGCGGCTCTGGCTGCCTCCTCGCTGTGAGTGCCCGGACTGCTGGCACGAGATGGAGTGGGTCGAGGCCCCGACGGTCGGCAAGGTCTACACGCATAGCACCGTGCTGTATCCCGGCGCGCCGTTTCGCGCGAACACACCGTGCCCGCTGATCAGCGTCGAAATCGAGGGCGTCTGCACGAAACTGATGGGCTATCTGAAAGAGGGCAAGCCCGAAATCGGCATGCCGATCAAGGCCGCGTTCAATACGGAGAAACCGACCAACACAATTCTCGATCTGGCCTGGGTGCCGGCGTAGCAGAATCGAGGCCGGCGCTGTTGCGGGAAACGCGGGCTATCCGCCGCGAGCAACGTCGAATGGGTGTCAGGAAACGATCTCAAGGAGACCGAGCATGACGCGGATGCAGTTTGCATGGACATTGGTGGTGGCGGGGATGGCGGGCCTGGTCGGCGGGGCGGTGTCGCCCTGGATCATGGGGACGAAGCCGGCGGTGGCGCAGGATCGAGACTTCGTCATGGCGCCGGACAAGCAGAAAGGCAAGGTCATCAAGGCGAAGGAGTTTCGCCTGATCGGCGAGGGCGGCAAGACCCTCGCGAAGCTGAAGGCGACCGACGACCGTGAGATGGGATCCAAGGTCACCCTGTCGATGTATGACGGATCGGGAAAGGAGCGGGTCGCCCTGTTCGCCGCCGACCGGGCCTCGGGGTTGGAATTGCGCGATGCGGGCGAAACGAACCGCATCGTCCTGTCGGAAAGCTCGGTCGGGGCGCAGGCCAGCCGCTGCCAGCTCAACATCAACGACGGCAAGGGCAAGCCGCGCGTCAAGTTCGACCTGTCGGTGTTTGGTGCGATGACGGCCCTGGTCACCAACGCATCCGGCGCTGGAATGGAACTCGTCGCAAGCGTCTTCAAGGATGCGCCGTTCTTCCGTCTGGTCGGCCGGGGCGGAAGCCAGGTCTGGCTTGCGAAGGATAATTAAGTCGCTCGTCAGAATTCGGCGTGTTCGTAGGCCCGGGTGCCGATCCGCATCGCGAGTGAGCCTGCGCCGATCCCGAGGGCAATCTGTGCGAGGTAGAGCAGCAGCCCGACCGTGTCGAGCCGGTCGATGCGCCCCGCCGCGACCATGCGGTAGCACATCGCGCCCATGAGTGCCACGCTCAAGGCGACGATGCCGATCGACGCGATCAGATTCACAGTGCCGCCCAGACCCGACGCAATCCGCCCGGTGTTGGACTCGCTGTAGCTGGGGATGCGTGCTCCGATTCCGACCGCGAGGCCGCACAGCCCGATGCACACCGACAGGGTTCCCCCGGCCTGGATCAACGCGAGAGTGACGGGCAGATCCAATGCGCGGATCGAAAGCCAGGTGACACTCAGGGCGGCGAATGCGGTGACCGTGAGCGCAAAGTCGAACTTGGCCCACATCACACGGGCGCGCGACAGCGGCCACAATCCGACCAGCCACATCTGGCGACCCTCAATGGAGATCATCGGAAACACAAAGCGGCTGGTGAACGTCGAGAGGATGAGCGTGACGGCCCCATAGTTGAGGAAGCAGATGAACGCCTTCCACTGCCGGCTGAATCCCTCCGGCCGTGTTCGCGGCAGATACGCGAGATACAACGACAGCAGTCCGAAGAGGATAATGAGCTGGGCCCACTGGATGGGATCACGCAGGAAGGTCCGGACGTCCTTGAGGATCAGCGCCCGGACCTTGGCGGGGCGATAGAAGAAGAGGAGAGCGGTCAGCCATCGGGCAGTGGGACCGCCGACGGCCGTGGCTCGGAGGGGGGCGGCGTGGGCGCGTCCGAAGGCGGTGACCAGATACCGCCCGACGAGGTTGATGGCCGCCCAACTGAAGAACAGGGCCGTGGCGAGGGTCACGGCCAGATAGAAAGCGGCGTCGGCGGGCCGGCCTTCGATTGCGAACGTGACGGCGTGGGTAACCCAGGTGGAAGGCAGGCCGGCGGCCTTGAGGACCTCGATCTCCGCCATGAACCCGCGTAGCCAATCGGCGGCGGTTCCGGACCGACTCACCCACAGGTGGCCCCACCAGAGCGTCACGCCGACGAGCGTGGCGCCCGCTCCCCAGAACATCATCCGTTTGGCCGACCGCGGGAGCCACATGGCGACGGCCCAGGCGGCAAGCATGCCGAGGGCCGCCGGAATGGGCACGAATCCGAGGAACGCCAGGACGAAGGTGACATAAAACCGCCAGGACTGCCCCTGGACCTGTCCGATGGCGAACATCAGCGGCATACCCAGCAGCAGCAGCGACCAGCTCGCGAAAAACATGGCTTCGAGAAACATGACCGCGACAACGTGCCGGGGGCGATTCGGCGCCGCGATCAGGAAGGCCGGCTCCGCCCGATTGAACAAGGCTCCATATATCAATACTGCCGTCGAAAACGACAGCAGGAGCGTCATCGCCACGAAGAAGATGTTGAAGACGTACGGGATGGCGACGATGGACGGGTGTTCCCAGCGGCGCATGTGGCGGAAGATCGTGTCGAACAGGAAGTAGAGCGAACCCCAGATCGTCGCAATGAACACGACGATCAACACGAGCTTGAGCGGCGACTGGTCCGCAAGCTGACGCAGCCGGTTGCGCAGCAGCCTCAGCTTCAGACGCAGCAACAGGCCGAAGCCGGGAGACACGCGTCGGGCCGATGCGGGGTCGAGCGTCATGGCGCTTCGTCCGCGGGAAGGAGTTCATCACCGCCTGACGGCTCGGAAGCCGTCAGGTGGAGGAAAATGTCTTCCAGACGGTGTTCCCGAGCGGCGCGAGTCCTCAGTTCATCGAGCGTGCCGCACGCGACGATCCGGCCGCGGTGGAGGATGGCGATGCGATCCGCGATCGCCTCGGCGATGTCCAACGTGTGCGTCGACATGAAGACGGTCCGCCCGCGATCGGCCCGCTCGCGAAAGAGGTTCTTGACGATGCGCATGGCGGCCGGGTCCAGCCCGATCATCGGCTCGTCGACAATGAGCACCTGCGGCTCATGCAGCAGCGCCGCGGCGAGCACGACCTTCTGTTTCATCCCGTGCGAATAGCCTTCGGCCAGTTGGTCGGCGAAACCGTCGATCCCCAGTCGCTCCATCGATTGCCGGCTCCGGCGCGCGACCGTCTCGCGATCCAGCGAATACATCTCGCCGACGAACCGCAGAAACTCACGGGCGCTGAGCTTTTCATAAAGAAACGGCTGATCGGGGACGTAGGCGATCTCGGCCTTGGCCGCCAGAGCCTCGGTCGCCAACGGATGGCCCCCGACGTGGATCGTACCCGTGTCCGGGACCAGCAGGCCGGCGAGCATCTTGATCGTCGTCGTCTTGCCGGCGCCGTTCGGACCGAGGAAGGCGAAGACCTCGCCCGGTCGCACGTCCAGCGATATGTCATCCACCGCCCGCAGCCGGCCGTAGCACTTGGTCACGTGGTCGAGCCGGATGGCCGGGAGCGGGTTTTCGGCGGACGGTTGAAGCATCATTCGTTGTCGGCCATTGCCGGGCGCCACCTGTGAACAAACGCCCATCCCGCGCGCACAGCCGCCCACCGTGAAGCCTGCGGCGGGATCACCAGGCGCCATGGCGCGCGGTCGGGCACCGCGCGCGACGGGCATCGTATCCCGCGCGGGCCGGGCCTACCACATCCGTTCTTACGTCGGAGCATCGAGACTGGAGAACGGGCGTCTTGCCCGTCGGATGCCGGACAGTCAGAGCCGCGCCGGTGGCTGTCGCGTTTCGGATCGGGCATGTCGTGTCCGCCGTCAGCGCCACGGCGCTTCGTCCGTTCCCCACCCCTGGAAGGGGCGGGGCACCTGCCCGGCGGGCGTGGGCGCCTTTACACGCGTCAGTTTTCGGCCGGCCCGCCCTTTGGGATCCGACCGGTCAGGTGTTGCGATGGGGGCGGGCTTGTGGCGCCCTTGAGCGATTTGAGGTATTGAATCAGGTCCGCGATCTGCTGAAACGACATGAGCTTGCCATAGTTGGTGGCCATCCTCGACTTTGTGGAGACGACGACCTTGGCGACCTGCTCGCGGGGAAAGGTCTCGAAGCGGTCCGGTCCGACCAGCAGGGTCACCTCGGTCGCACTGTTCTTTCGCAGGACGCCCGGGACACCCTCGCCCAGTTCGACATCGGAGTCGGTCTCCTCAGCGGCGGTGATATCCTTCGCCGTGTCGGGTTCGCCGCCCGCCCGCTGTTCCTGGAGTTGCGAGATCTGCTCGCGGAGTTCACCCATTCGGGCGTTGGCTTGGGCCATCTGGGCCTCGACACCCTGCGGGGCCGCGCTGGTCTCGACCGGCTCGGCGTCGAAGTCGAAATCCTCTTCTTCGGCGGAATCATCGGATTCGAGCGTTGCGTCGGACTTGCGTACGACGCCGGGCTTGAGATAGACGATGGCGTCTCGCCAGTTGGCGCCGACTTCGGCGTTGGGATCGGTGATGGACTGAGCCAGCCAGGCCCAGTCTCGATAAGCGCCGATGGCCGTGAACTCGGGTGCGACGGATATCGCCTTGTGGTCTCCCACGGTATGGCAACTGCCGCAGCCCATGTCCTGAAACACCCATCTCCCACGCCGGGGACTGCCGTGAATGAATGGGTCCGGCACCGGTTTGGCCGCCAGCGTCTGCTTGTTGATATTGATGGACCAGGCGTCCGCCTCACCGCCCTGACTCTGAAGGTAGGCCACGACGGCCTTGATCTCGGCTTCGCTCAGGCTGATCGGCGGCTGGTAGACCTTGGGCATGTCATCGGAATAGCCCTCCACGATGTGGGCCGAGGGGTCCATGACAGACTGGACGATGTACTCGGTCGCCGAGCTGAGACCGAACTTTGCCGCCCGAGCGGCCGCTCGAAACCCCAGGTCCTGATGGTTAGGCCCGCGCAGGTGGGTGCCGCGTTCGCCAATCATATGACAGCGGTGACACTGTGCCTTTCCCCAGTAGAGTGTTTCGCCCGTCTTGACGATGGGCGGGATGACCTTTTTCGCCGCGGCACGCTTCTTTTCTTCCTCGGTCAGCTCGAACGTGTCGGTCGTCGTGATCTTGCCCGTCATTCCGCCGTGGATCGTGCAGTAGAGCGTGAACAGCCCTTCCTGGTCGACGGTCACGATCACCGACTGGCCTGCGGGAATCGTCGTCGCCGGGACGAGGACGTCGTTGCGGTTCGCCGTGCGGACGAGATAGACGTCGTGGTTGAACTTGTCCCGGTTGATGAACTGGATTCGGTCACCGGGCTTCACCTTGAGGCGGTTCGGCTTGAACTCGATGTTCGTCAGCAGGACGGTGTGATCGGGCGTTTCCTGCGCGGCGGCCGTCTGCCCAGCAGCCTGGTGAGCCATCGATGCACCAACCGCGCCCCCGAACAGCAACAGCATGACGCCCGAGCACAGGGAGAGGCGCCGTCTTGTAATCTTCATACACATCATGCCGCACTCCGTTCGACCGCCGCGAGCCTGCGCAGGCACAAAGGCTCACTGATTCCACAAGAAAGCTCGCTGGAACGAGAATCCCGCTGGAACGAGAATCCCTTCTCGTTCCGATGCCCGCTGGAACGAGAATCCCTTCTCGTTCCGATGCCCGCTGGAACGAGAATCCCTTCTCGTTCCGATGCCGGGACCGAGAGGGGATTCTCGGTCCAGCACGCGAAAGCGCGGGACCTCGGGACTACCGACTGGCCTTCATCTCAATATTCCCGAACATGATATGAACGAACGGCATGCCGGCCATCTTCCCGTCGATGGTCTGTTGAACGATCTGCTCCCGCGTCCAGTTCATCAGGTCCTTGATCTCTCCGAACCGGGCCGTTTTTTCCTTTCGCTCGGCCGGAGGGAGCTTCATGATCGCTTCCATGTCGGACTTCATGTGCCGTTCGATGTACGGAAAGGGCACAAACATCGTCTTCAGGGGTTCCAACACCATGCCCTTCGGCGTGGGTCTGTAGGGTGGAATCATCAGGTGCATCGTGATCCCCTGAGACGGCGGACCCACCTCACCGTCGAAGCGGAGCTTGTATCCCTCGCCTCGCACGATCTCCGTCACCATGGTGTGGATCATGTGGTCCTTGACCAGCAACTTGTCGTTCTTGTAGATGTCTCCCTTGCCCCAGATGTCGACATAGGTCCACTCCGTCGGCATCAACCGTGTGCCAAGCCCCGTTACGCCGTGGAGCAGGTGGTTGGTCGCCACGCCGCCGAAGGTGGGGAAGCCGAATCCATGCGCCAGCGGCTTGTTACAGACCACGCGATAGCGGGTGGCCCCGGCGTCCGGATCGTCCGGATCGGGGCCGGGCAGGGTGAACGTCGCCTCGAAGTCGATCTTGTCCTTGGTGCGAGCGCCGTCGATGGCGGTGGCGTCAACGACGCGCTGGCGAACGCTGCCCACGCTGACCTCGCGCCAGTTGCTGAACGGCGTCGGATGATCGACGAAGGTATACTTGCCGTTGACGACGCGCCGCATACTCAGCGGAACGCCCATCAGAGGAAACGGCGCCGGATCAAACCCCGTCGGATGTTCCGGTGTGCCGAATACGGCCGGATCGAGGAAACGCGGCCCGGGCAGGACCAGACGCGTGCTGCCGTCTTTTTGCGAGACGGTGATCGTCAGGGGGCCGCCCAGGAGGTCCGGCGGATTCTGTTCCTTGGCATGGCCCTGGGTGTACGCATGAAACCCCGGCCCGGTGCCCTTGGTCTGGGGGAGGAATCGCCGTGGTTTTGCCTGAGCGTTCGCCGCGGCGGCTTCGGCGGACCCCGAGCCATCCTCGGCCGAACCGGCGGCAGGATCCGCCTCCCGGACGGCGGTCGGGCCTCGGGCCGTTGCGACGGCACAGGCCCCCAGACCGGCGATCAGCAGGCATGTCATCCAACTCGCCCGTAGGACGCGCCGGCGTGCGATCCTCCTCAGGGTGTTGCCTCGGTGGCGAATGACGTGTGCGATGAAACTCATGGGGTGGGGTCTCCTTTCTGAGACACGCTAGT
>CAYQDV010000146.1:0-9017 GCA_964416295.1 uncultured Planctomycetaceae bacterium | reverse complement strand
AGGCAGCCGAGGATCCTTCGAACCCACAAAACAACGTGTGACCATGCACTAGGCTTTCGCAGTGGGGGGCGTCACTCGTTGCCCGACAGGATGCTAGCCGTGTCGTCGGGCGTTTTCCAACGGCGGAACCCGCCGGACGCGCCGCCAGTGGTGGCCACGCCCCATGGAAGTCTGCACCACAGCCCGTTCCGGCGCTGCCGGTCAGGTGGCGGGGATGTCGCGCCGCCATAATGCGAGCAGGCCGACGGTCCAGCAGACGGCGGCGGCGGCGAGCAGGACGCGGAGGTCGCCCCATTGCCACGCGCGGTCGCGGACGATGGGGAGCGGGACGTAGTAGTGCAGGAAACCGGTAAAGGCGATACGCCGGAGCGGTTCCCAAAACGCGCCGGCCACGTTGAGGACGAACGAGTAGAAGACAAAGACAAAGACGATCGCGATGGCGGTGGTGCGGCGGCTGCACATGGCCGACACGGCGAAGGAGAAGCACGTGAGAAAGACGTACACGACGTACAGATGGGCGGTGAGGACGACCAGCGCGTCCATGTCGACGTCCGTCCGGCCGAGGAGGTGGGTCGCAATGTAGACTCCGGACCACACGGCGGCGCAGATCGGAATGCCGGAGACGGCCGTCACGAACGTCAGTGAGGTGTAGATTCGACCGCGTGAGACGGGGAGCGCCGCGAGCACATCCATCGTGCCGCGGTCGATTTCGCCGGCGATCCCGCCGCTGGACATCGTCAGGATGCAGGCGATGATCAGGGTCCATACCATGGGGTGGGTGAATGCGAAGCTCGCCATGCCGGTCGGTGTCATGAACTGGGCGATGTCGGCCCCGAGCATGGCGCTGATCAGCTTTCTTATCCATTCGATGTTGGGGATGAGGTTGTCGCCTTGCTGGAGGAGGGAGTTGCCGGCGAACATCATCACGATCACGAACCCGACCATCAATCCGACCGCACCCGCGAGGATCAGGCGGTAGTCTCGAAGCGTTTTTCGGACAAGCGCAGAGTTCACGGGCGGCCACCTTTCCGATCGAGGCTATTGGAGGCGTCGGGCCGCGGCTCCTGGTCGTCCGTCTGAGCTTCTCGATAGTAGGTGGCGAAGAGGTCTTCCAGTCTTGGCGCGGTGATGGTGACGTCGGACAGATCGAGCGTCGCCAGCCAGGCGATGAGCCGGTCCGTCGGTCCGGCCCAGCTTGCGGTCATGGTGTGGTCGCCGGTGTGCGTGACCGTCAGTCCGGGCGGTACGCGGAGGGTGGCGGACGGGGCGTCCCTGAGGCGAAACTCGACGCGTCGCAAGGCCCTGGCGGCCAGATCGCTGATGGCCGCCTCCTCGACCAGACGGCCGGCGCGGATGATCGCCACGCGATCGCAGAGGCCTTCGACCTCGCTGAGTGTGTGGCTGGAAAACAGGACGGTCCGACCTTCGGCGGCGACGGCGCGAAGCTCGGCGTAGAGCGTCTGTCGGACGAGGGGATCGAGGGCGACGGTCGGCTCATCGAGGATCAGGAGCGGCGGCCGGTGCATCATGGCGTGGATCAGGCCGAGTTTCTGTTTCATTCCGCGAGAATAGTCGCGGATGCGGCGATCGAGATTGAGGTTGAAGCGTTCACGCAGGCGTTGGATCTCGCCGGCCGCGCCACCTCCTCTCATGCGATCGCAAAACGCGAGAAAGCGGGCGCCGGTCATGCGTTCGTAGAGACGGACGTCTCCGGACAGATAGCCGAGCCGCGACCGAACGGCCGTCGAGTCGGCCCAGGCGTCACGGCCGAAGAGCATGGCCCGTCCGGCGGTGGCCCGGAGCAGCCCGACGAGGATTCGCAGGGTCGTCGTCTTGCCGGCGCCGTTCGGCCCGAGGAAGCCGAAGATCGTTCCCCGGGGGACGCGCAAGTCCAAGCCCGCCAACGCGCGGAGCGTCCCGTAGCGCTTGGTCAGGCCGTCGATCTCGATGACGGCCGCGTCCCTGTCGGCGGTTCGCTCATTCACGGTCGGCATGGCCTCCGGGGTTTCCAGCCGCGGGCCGGTGCGTTGATCAAAGCCCGGATCAGGTCCATCAGCGGCGGTGTTGGCCTTCAACACGTTGAACAAGTACAAGCCGCCAGTGGCACCCACGCGTCCGGCACCTGTCGCACGCGTCAACGACAGTGTATCTGACCGTCCCGTGCGGGTCCGTTACAATTCCGCCGCGAGTCTGGAATCGAGGATCGAGCCATGCGTTTTGTTCACCTGACCGCCGTTGCCGGGCTGATTGGGCTTGCCGGTTGCGGCGCGGACCTGATCGTTCTCAACGCCCACGTCTGGACGGCCGACCGGGATCGACCGGAGGCCACGGCCTTTGTCGTCCGGGAAGGCCGATTTGTGTGCGTGGGGAACGCCGACGACGTGCGAGCCTGGCGCGGCGCGCGAACACGCGTGATCGACGCTGGCGGCCGCCGCGTGATCCCCGGCGTCTGCGACGCCCACCTGCACCTGATCTCCGGTGGGTTGCAACTGGCGCGTCTCAATCTGCGTGATGTGGCCGATCGCGCGGAGTTCATCGCCCGCGTCGCCGGACGGGCCGCGTCTGCCGCCCCCGGCGAATGGATTCTCGGCGGACGCTGGTCGACCGAGAGCTGGCCGGACGCGACGCAGCCTTCGCGCGACTGGATCGACGCGGTGACCGGAGATGTGCCGGTTCTGTTGAGCCGCATGGACGGCCACGGGGCGCTGGCCAATTCGGCCGCGTTGCGGATCGCGGCGATTAACCGCACCGGGCCACCCGACCCGGCGGGCGGTGAGATCGTGCGCGACCCGGAGACGGGCGAGCCGACCGGCCTGTTGCGGGACGCGGCGATCGATCTGGTTGCGTCGCACGCGCCGCGGCCGTCGCGCAGGCAGATCGATGAAGCGCTTCGCGCCGCCATGCGCGAGGCCAACCGCCACGGCGTCACCAGCGTTCACACGATGTCGCCGTGGTCGGCGGTGGCGGCGGTCGATCGAGCGCGGCGAGCGGGGGCGCTCACGCTCCGCGTGCGCGTCTATGTCAGCGAGGACGACTGGCCGGCGTATATCGACCGAGTGAACAATCATCGTGACGACGCCTGGCTGCGGATCTGTGGTTTCAAGCAGTTTATGGACGGCTCGCTCGGCTCCCGGACGGCGTACATGGCCGCTCCGTTTGCCGACAATCCGCCGGATCAGCCGGGCCGCCGCGGCCTGCTGAGCGCGATCGCCCAGACAAAGGGACGGCTGCAACAAATGTGCGAGGCCGTCTGTGACGCAGGTTTCACGCCGGCGATCCATGCTATCGGCGATCAGGCGAATCACCTCGTGCTGGATATCTATGAGAAAGTTGGCCGGTCTCGATCCGCCGCGGCCCCGGTGCGTTTTCGCATCGAGCACGCTCAGCATCTCCTGCCCGGCGATATCGCGCGGTTCGCCGCGCTCGGCGTGATCGCGTCGATGCAGCCACTGCACAAGGCGGACGACGGCCGCTATGCCGAACGGGCCATCGGGGCCGCCCGCTGCCGGACCAGCTATGCCTTTCGCAGCCTCCTCGACGCCGGCGCCCGCGTGGCCTTCGGCAGCGACTGGCCGGTCGTCACGCTGAACCCGTTCAAGGGCATCCGGGCGGCCGTGACCGGGCGAACGCTCGATGGGGCGCTCTTCGTGCCGGAGCAGAGTCTGAGCGTGCCCGAATCGCTACGTGCGTATACGATCGGCGGGGCCGACGCCGCCGGCGACGCGGACCGCCTCGGACGGATACGCACGGGCCTGTTGGCGGATTTCGTGATCCTCGAAGACGACGTGCTCGCGGTCGAGCCGGCGGCCCTGGGCGACGTCCGCGTGCGGGCGACCTATGTCGAAGGGCGCCGCGTCTGGCCCGCGAAAAGCCGAAAGCCGAAAGCTGAAAGCCGAAAGCTGAGTGCTGAAAACTGACAACTGAGAACTGAAGACTGAATTTTGACAAGCTCCTGTAGGGTGGGCACGGTCCACCACTTCTTCATTCACGGCATCCGGCCTCTCGGTGGGCAATGCCCACCCTACTCGGCTTCTTCATTCACGGCACCCGGCCTCTCGGTGGGCAGTGCCCACCCTACTCGGCTGCCCACCCTACTCGGCTGGCACTTCTTACGATGCCGGAACGTCGCGTTGCTTGACGCCGACGATCGCGACGTAGTGAAGCGGGTGTCGGTCGGTGGCGAGTCGGTGCTGGTAGCGCCGGCGTTGTCGCAGCTCTAATACTCCATTATCCAGCATATCCCGAATGAGGCCGGCAAACCCGGAAGGATCCGTGTCCGACAGAAAATCCTCCTTGATGTTGAAGGCAATCCAGCCGCCCGGACGAATCAGGTTGTACGCGGCAATGAAGGCCCGCGTAGGAATGTCGCCGAATCCGAGAGCCGCAACGCATGTCAATGTGTTGAAGCGATAGCCCGCCAGTTTGCGCCGCTGCGCCGGGTTCAAGGCCGTCATGTCGATCACATAGTACTTGTTATAAACCCCCGGCCGATCGCGCTCCATCGCCTCGGCGGCTTCTTCGATGATGTCCACACCCGCGATGAACTCGGCGCCCAGATCGGCGAGTTCCTCGCCGACCATGCCGTTTCCGGCACCGAGGTCGAGCACGCGCAGCTCGTCGGCCGGCGTTTTCGAGTCCGTCAGTTCGGCTTCCAGCAGGCTGCGCACAACATGCGGTGAATCACAATGTAGCACATCGTAAATGATCTTCTCATACAGCCCCGGGACCGAGAAAAGCTCGTCGTAGTCGTGGAAGCGGATCTGACGCCACTCGTCGTCGATGCGGACAACACACCATTCCGCATCCTGCGTCATGGACAGATTCGGCTCGGGCAATGCCACCAGCAGTTTGCCATTTGTCCTTGTTGATGATCCTGTCTCGATTGTCTGGGCTACGCCACTTGTCATGAAGTCACCGCTCCGTTTCGTTCCTTGCTGTCCGCTAATTTTGCCCTCTGCCTGGGTTGTCGTTTCTTGAGCAGCCCTGGGGTTTCCGCCGCCGCCGCAGTCGAGAGGGTCTCCGCCGGCGTGCCGGCAGCGGTCTGGTCCAGTGGACCGGCCACGAGGAGGGGTGACGCATCGAGCGTTTCGACGTCCATCATCTCCGCGATCCGTTGGAGCGACGCCAGCGTCTGAAATCGCTCCCAGTCTTTCAGCTTTGCCAGTTCCGCGTGGAAGCGATCCTGCAGCAGCGAGGGCGCGTCCGTCAGTAGATTCCGGCCGGACGCCGTGATCGTGACCGTCACGCTGCGTCCGTCCTGCCGGTACCGTGAACGTTCGACATGCCCCGCCCGCTCGAGTCGCTGGACGATGCCCGTCAGCGTCGGCCGGCCGAGATGAACAGCACGCGCCAGCGCTCCTATCGAACAATCTCCGAGACGCTCGGCGGCGCGCAACGTGGCAAGCTGCGGCCAAGTCAGGCCAACTTCGTGCATCAGATGGCTGGAGTGCAGATCGACTGCCCGGATGATCCTCCGCAGTGCCGCGACAATCTCGTCCTCAACCGTCAATGAGTAGGCCATCGTTCACCGAATTCCCCGAGGAAACTAGATCGAACACGAATTATATCACTCGGCGCACTCGGCCGCAAGGCCCTGCGTGATGAACACGCAACCATATGTAATATAAATAGTTATGCCTGATTCCTGAATGCGGGCGACGGCGTGAATTCCGCCGTTGCTTGCTTTTGGCGCGAAGGAAGTTGACATGGATGTCGGGTAGCCGAAGGGGCTATGACAAGTCTCCGAGCGGCGGAGGGTCTCCGTCTCGGCGTGGGTCTGCCAGCGGCTGTTTGGGTGGCGGATGCGAGCGTGCGGAAGGTCGCACGGCCACGCGAGCGTGGCCGTGGCACGCGATGAGCACGCCGACGACTGCATGGCGATAGTGGTCCGACGACTCTTACGACACCTTGGCCCCGGGGGCGATGTCGCTCATCGGTGTGAGGAGGATGACCTGGCTCTTGCCTTCGTCGGAGGCGGCCAGGAGCATGCCCTGGCTCAGTTCGCCGCGCATCTTCCGCGGCTGGAGGTTCTTCACGACCACGATCGAGCGCCCGACGAGGTCCGCGGGTTCGTAGTAGCCCCGCAGTCCGGCGACCAACTGGCGCTGCTCCGTGCCGAGATCGATCTTGAGCACGAGCAGCCGGTCGGCGTTGGGGTGCTCACGGGCTTCGAGGACCTTCGCAACCCGCAGGTCCAGCTTCGCAAAATCGTCAAACGAAATGGTCGAACCCGCCTCCGCGGTTTCCGGTGCATCGCTCATTGTTCGTCCTCTCTTGTGATCGGCCCCAGCACGTCGGCTCTCGCTGCATCTCCACGGGGCACTGGCGGACAAGCGGCCCGTGGCACCCGGACGAGCGGTTTCCGACGGGTTCGGGGCCGGTGTCTTCCGGCGGCTTGCCCCGACAGATGCGGCTGGCAGCGTGCCGGGCAGTGTAAGACGCTCGGATGGCGGCGGCAACGCGCTCCGGGTGGACGCTATGCCGAGACCGGTCGCCTGCGTACAATCGAGCGCGTGATGAATGTCTGCCCTCTCGTCTTCGAGCCGATCTGCAAGCCCAAGATATGGGGTGGCCGAAACCTTGAACGGCTTCTGGATAAGGCGCTGCCGCCGGACGAGCCGATCGGCGAAACGTGGGAGTGCGCCGACCTGGAGGCGGGTCAGTCCGTCGTGGCGCGCGGCCCGGCGCGGGGCCGAACGCTGCATGAGCTGGTCACCGAATGGGGCGCAGACCTGCTCGGCCGCGCCGCGCCGGTCGATGGACGCTTTCCGCTCCTGTTGAAGTTCCTCGATGCGGCGCAGGACCTCAGCATTCAGGTCCATCCCGACCCCGACACGGCTCGGCGGTTCGGCGGCTCTGTCCGCGTGAAACACGAGTCGTGGCACATCATCGACGCTGCGGACAATGCCGTCATCTACCGCGGTCTGAGGCCCGGCGCGACCGTCGAGGCCCTGGCCGCGGCGATGAAGCGCGACCCGGCCGCCATTGTCGATTTCCTCCACCGCATTCCGGTCAAGCCGGGCCGGACCTATTACCTGCCCAGCGGGACGCTGCACGCCCTTGGCGCCGGCGTGGTCGTCGCCGAGATTCAGACGCCGTCGGACATTACTTACCGCCTGTATGACTGGGGCCGCATCCGTCCCGACAGCGACGCCGGTCTGGATGTTGAGCAGGGTCTGGCGTGCATCCGCACCGACATCGACCCGGGCGCGTTCGAGAAAAAGTCCCACGTCGCCGGTGTCTTCACGACCGTCACACGGTTGGTCACCTGCCCCAGCTTTGTCATCGAAAAGGTCCGCTTCGCCGAGGGGATGGAGCAGGACATTCCCTATGCCGAACCGGTCTGCTGGATGGTGCTCGCCGGTCGCGGTGAAATCCATCACGCCGGGGGCATGGAAGCCTTCGCCCGCGGCGACGTGGTCGTCCTGCCCGCTGCTCTCCGAGATCCCAGGCTCAAGACGCTGGAAGATTGCGTCTGGCTCGAGGTGACGATTCCGGTCGCGAGCGATCTGGCGGCGTTTCCGCGATTGACCCGGGAGCAACTGAACGCCCGCGACGGCACCGGAGGCGCTCCGATCGCCCTCAACATCGACGTCGACCGCGCGCCGCCGTCATAGCCCCATGACGACCGAACTCGAATTCAAACTCGTCGACGCCTTCGCGCTGTCTCCGTTCACGGGCAATGTCGCCGGGGTGATCCTTCGCGCGGACGGCCTGATGGACCGACAGATGCTGGCCGTCGCCTCCGAGCTGGGCGCCAGCGAGACGGCGTTTGTCCTCGAACCGACCGACCGCGAGGCCGCGATTCGCCTTCGATGGTTCACGCCCGGCAGCGAAGTCGATTTTTGTGGTCATGCCACGCTGGCCGCGGTCCATGCCCTTCTGGAGGCCGGCCGCTTTTCGCACGGTCTGGCCGAGCCGGGCACGATCCTGCCCATCGAGACGAAGACGGGCGTCCTGACTGTCCGCACCGAGCGCAACGCGGCGCCGAAGCCTGCGGTCGAGAAATCGCCTGTCGATCGTTCGTCTCCGCCGGGTGCCGGTGCGCCGGCGGAGTCTCCCGAGCGGATGCTGCCAGACACGATCTGGCTCGATATGCCGCATTGCGAGCCGGCCCGCGAGCCGGTCAACGTGCCGGCGGTCGCGCGACCCCTGGGTCTCGACCCCTCGGCGCTCGATCCCGCCCTGCCGCCGATCCGAACGCAGGACGCGGACGTGATCCTCGCCGTCCGGGATCTGCCGGTGCTGCTCGGCCTCCAGCCGCAGATGACCGAGCTGGGCCGCACCTGCCGGCGGAGCCGCCTCCGCGGCGTCTGCGTGACGACGACAAACGTCTTGTCCTCGGCGACGGCCGTGCAGTCGCGCTTCTTCGCGCCGGCGGTCGGCATCGATGAAGACCCGGTCACCGGCAGCGTTCACGGCCCGCTCGGTCTGCACCTGGTTCGCAGCGGCGTCGTTCCGATGAGCGGAGGCCGGGCGGACTTCTTCTGCGCCCAGGCCCGGGCCGGCGGCCGCGCGGGGCTGGTTCGCGTGATCGTGAGCGGATCAGAGGACGACGGACGGAAGGTGCGCATCGGCGGCCGCTGCGTCACGACCACCGGCGGCACGCTGAGACGGCCACCGCGGACGTAGCAGCCTGTGGCAAAATGTTGTGGCACGGGCTTCCAGCCCGTGTTCTCACCGGCTGGAAGCCGGTGCCACAGCCGCCGGACCGCTTCTGCCACAGGCTGGTAGGGCGTTGTCACGCCTGGATTGGCGAGCTGGAACGAGAATCCCCAAGCTGGAACGAGAATCCCCAAGCTGGAACGAGAATCCCTTCTCGTTCCCGTCTGCCCAGGAGCCGCGGACCATTAGATCGACAGATGTCTCCAGTGGTTCGTGACATGGGAAAGGATTCCCATGGGGTCAGGACCGAGAAGGGATTCTCGGTCCAGCACGCAGGACATGGGAAAGGATTCCCATGGGGTGAGGACCGAGAAGGGATTCTCGGTCCAGCACGAAGGGATTCTCGGTCCAGC
>CAYQDV010000145.1:0-9069 GCA_964416295.1 uncultured Planctomycetaceae bacterium | reverse complement strand
GCCGGGGGGGCGTCTCACACGGGGTGGGGAGAGCGCGGTCGGGGGGTTCGCCAGCCCCCCGCCAGTCGCCGCGGCGGCCAGCCGAAAATCTATTACGCGACGCAGATTTCGACCTGTCCGCCGACAGTGGTGTTCTTCGTGAACAATCCTGCCCTGATGCGCGAGCAATACAAGCGTTTCATGGCGAATCGAATCCGAGAGGCGTTGCCTTTTCCGGAAATCCCGGTACGATTCTTCTGGCGTGCCCGCAAGTCCCGTCCGGCATCGAGCCGGCGGTCCTGAACGGCATCGGGCGTCACCGGCAGAGAGACATTCCGGCCATGTCCATCGAGTTTCACTGCGAACACTGCGACAAGCTGGTCAAGGCCCCGGTGTCGGCGGGCGGCCGGCGAGCGAAGTGTCCGTACTGTCAGGGGACGTGCTATGTGCCGCTTCCCTCTGACGAGGCCGAGGAAGTGCCGTTGGCGCCGCTGGACGAGGGCGACGAGGCGCAGCGTCGCAAGGCGCTGCACGAGACGGCGGCACTACAGCGAGAGCTGCTGCGCGATCAGGCCTTGCCGGAGGACCGCCAGCGCGGGTCGCGGCGTTCGAGCGGCGTGGTAGGGGTGGGCCAGGATGCCACAGTGGGGTCCATGTCGGCTGTGGAGATTCGTCGGAGCGTAATCGCCTATGTGGAGGCGATGAGCGAGGGTCGCTTGGAAGAGGCCAAGCGGGTTGTCGACCGACTGAAAGCAGAACGGGAAGCCGTGAGCCGTTTCATAGAATCTGTGGCGTCCGATCAGCTTGCCGGATCCGAGATGCCCGCCCTTCCGCGGCCGGTTCTGCTGGGCTTCCTGAAGCAGTTGCGATCCGGACTGTGACGTCCGGATCGGTGGGGGTGGGTTCCTGATCCGAGAAAGTGGGATCTGGTGTGGTGGCGGGCGCGGCTGCTCCGAGAATGCTTGGATCCACCGGATTGTCGGCCGGCGGGTGCGGTGCGGACTTGGATTCGCCCTCTGCCGCGGTATGATTCAGTGGGGACGGGGTTTCCGGATGGTTGCAGGGGGCCGCAATGTCAGCCGGCCGGCGGAAGGACACCAATATCGATCCATCGGAGCGCGTGCGTGTGGCGTGCCCGGCGTGTGGACGCGTCTACCGTATTGCTGCTCGGCTCGTGGGGCGCCGATTGCTGTGCCGGAACTGCCGGCAGGAGTGGCGGACACAGCCAGAGGATATCGTTCGCGATCCATCCAGTGCGTCTGGTTCTGACGACCGTTCGCGGACTTCTGATCTTGACTCGGACTCGTCGGTGCGCGCGGTTTTGTCGGAAGATGCGCCTCCGATGGCCGGGTCGAGCGCGATCCTTGACCTGAGTCTGGCCGGCCGCAAGCTCGGGCGATATCGGATTCTTTCACTTCTTGGCAAGGGCGGGATGGGTGTCGTGTGGCGTGGCCATGACGACGTGCTGCGCCGCGATGTCGCCATCAAGATTCTCGCCTCGCGGAAGAGTCAGCGGCATCGACAAAGCCGGCCGGGCCTGAACGTGGACCTGTTCATGCAGGAGGCCCGCGCGGTCGCGAAGCTGCAGCATCCGTCGGTTGTCTCCATTTTTGAGGTTGTTGAGGATCAGGGCGAGCGATTCCTTGTGCTGGAGTTGATGGAGGGTGGGACGCTGAAGGAGTTGGTCGAGCGGGACGGCTCGGTGGCTCCTCGCGAGTTGTTTGCGATGATGGTCGGTTCGGCAAAGGCCTTGGAGGCGGCTCACCAGCGCGGGATCATTCACCGCGACATCAAGCCCAGCAACTTCATGTTTGATGATCACGGGCACCTCAAGCTCGGGGATTTTGGTTTGGCTGACGTGGCGGACGAGGACGTGAGCGACCGGCTTCGCGGCCGGGCGGTCGGGTCGCTTGGCTGGGTTGCACCGGAGACCGCCCGAGGCGAGCCGATCCTGCCAGCGAGCGACGTGTACTGCATGGGACTCGTGATGCTCTATGCCCTGCGTGGCCGTCCGTGGCTTCGGGCCGACTCCCGGACAAGCCTGCTGGCCCTCCATCAGAACCCGCCGGAGGTTGATCTGTCGGACATCGAGACACTGACGCCTGCGGGTGCCGACCTGTTGCGCCGGTGCCTCGCGGTTTCGCCGGAAGAGCGGTACGAGTCAGCCGGTGCGTTGGCGGAGGCGCTGGATGCGTGCGCTCGCCCCTCCGCTGAACCCGTTGCGGCGCACCGGGCGGGTGCCGGGTTGATGGTGGCGATGACGGTGTTCGCCGTACTCGCCGGTGTGGGGTGGGGGCTTTACTATCTGAATACCTACTTCGAACGGCGAGCCGAACAGTTTCGGCAGCCGCTGCACCTGCGCGTCCCTGCACCGTCAGACGGCTTGTCTCCTCCGGCGCGCGAGACGGGCGACCGGTTCTCAGTCGATCCGGTTCAGACCCCATCGACCCCTGAGGAACCCGCTTCGCCAAGAGCCGAGCCCCCAGCGGCACCGAAGTGATCGTGCGGCGAGTTTCGGATTCACCCGAGGGTTGTCGGCCGGCTGCTGTGGGGTTGTACGATTCTCTGCATGGCGAGGGCCGCGCAGGCTGAAGCCCGCATCTCATCACCCCCATTCAATCGGGGCGACCTGCGCTTCAGAACCCCACGCCGCGCCCGGATGGGGCACCTCAGGGGCTCATCATTTCCGCTGACCCGCCGGCTGCTTAGTCATCCATGGACCGTGCCGCCGTGGTGCGGGTCGCGCCGCCGGTTCGCTTGACTGCGTAGAACTCGACACGGCGGTTTTGTCGCCGCTTCGCCTCGGAGTCGTTCGAGGTCTTGGGCCGATACTGACTACAGCTTGCCTGGACGAGCCGCTGTTCAGAGATGCCGTTTTCCCGAAGGTTCCGCACGACCGTGAGGGCGCGGTGGGCACCAAGCTCCCAATTGTCTTTCCATTTGCTCTTGCGGATCGGCCGGTCGTCGGTGTGGCCGAAGACGTAGATTTCGCGGTCTGCGAAGCGTTCCCGGATGTCCGCTGCGATCTTCGAGAGTGCCGTTCGTCCCTTGCTGGTGAGGGTCGACTTTCCGGAGGCAAACAGCACGGAGCCGGGGACGGAGATCATGTCGAAGCCGGGCATGCTGATCCAGCCGCCGGATTCCTTGATCTTCTTGCCTTCGGCGCGGAGGCTGGCGAGCTGCTGGTTCAGGTCGTCGATGGACGTTCGGGCGTCCTCTTCCCGGACGAGCGCTTCGTTGAGTTGGCGGTCGCGCTCGTCGAGGTCGCGCTGCATGTCGTCGACCTCGGCCGTGAGTTCGGAGATTTTCTGTTCCTGTGCACTGGGGCCGCATCCGGTCGCGACCAGCGCCATCAGGCAAAGCGCCAACGGTAGCCCCACGATGAATCGGCAAGTCGTCCGTGTCATCATTCTCTATCTCCCTAAGATTGAAACGCTCGGTACCATAAGGTTCTGTTTCCTGACGGGGTGGTCTAGCATATCCGTCGGCCGACGTCAACAAGACTTTGCGGGGGTTGCGTGACATTTTTCTTGGAGAGGAGTCGGCGCGTTGCCGCCGCAGGTCGCGCGTGTCGGAGCTGCACGCTCGCGCGACGCGACCGGGATGCGAACAAATCACAGCCCGGACGTCCCCATAGGCCACGCGTACGTCCTCGGAGTTGGGATCGAGCCGGGCAAGGCGGACGAGGGAGAGGAAGCGGCATTCGGAGCGGTCGTGCATGGGCCGGCCGGCCGGCGGCCGCGCCGGATGGGCGGAGCGCACCGAGCGAAAGCGGCACTACTGATGCGGTGGGGGGACGTCTTTGCTCGAGAGAGACCACCGCTCGTTGCGACCGGGGCCGGAGAGGCTGACGTTGACGCGGCCGTCCGGATAGAAGCGATACCCGAGGGCGGCGGCGGTGTCGGGAGCGACGTGTCCGTCGATCCAGACGACGTTGGCCTTTCGTCCGAGGTGGCGTTCGTGGACGGCGCTGGCGCTTCCGGGGCGTTCCTTGTCGGGGCAGAGGGTTGCCTGGCCGAAGGCGAAGTGGAAGGCGTCGAAGCGTGGGGGCGTCAGTGCCCAGCCGTGGTTGCCGAGGTTACGGAGGTCCTTGCGGTTGTTGTCGGCGGGATAGGGCCGTCGCCGGCCGGCGGCCACACCGGCGGCGGTGCCCATGCAATCGGCGGCCATGACGCAGTCGGAGGGATTGACGATGCGTGTGACGCTGGTCGGGAAGTTCTCGAACGCGATGCCTGCCGGTCCGAGGGCGCCGGTTCGCGCGTTTCCGAGAAAGGTGAAATTGTATCCGTAGGAGGCGTTCCGCTCATCGCGCCAGCCGGCCGTCGGGCAGATGTAGACGTCGCTGTCGTAATCCTGCTGGTCGAGCATGGGCTTGGAGACGGTGTGGTCGGAGGGGTTTTCGAAGGGGGGGATTCCGATCTGTGTGCCCATGGCGGCGATCCATCGCGGCCGGAACTTCGGGCCGCGCGGCGTGGGGTAGTCGTCGGCCGGTGTGGGGGAGGATTGGCGCTGGCTGAATCGGCCGGGGAGGGCAGCGGCACCGAACTCCATGGAGTACAACTGGAAGCCGCGGGCGATCTGCTTGAGGTTGCTGGCGCAGACGGCCATCCGGCCGGCCTGTCGCGCCTTGCCGAGGGCGGGGACAAGGAGCCCGACCAGAGCCGCGATCAGCCCGATCACGACGAGCAACTCGATCAGCGTGAACGCGCGGATCCGCCGCGTATCAGGGCTTTGTCGATCCGACATCATGACGTCTCGGGGCGCTGCGGGTTGCCGGACCGGGATCCGACGGGCGTTACGGTGCCAGCAGTGCCGCGACAAACGATGCAATATCACCGCCGTCGGCGGCGCCGTCGCAGTTCAGGTCGGCGGCGACCGAACGAACGGGGTCGGCATCCTGTCCCAGCAGGACGGCGACGAAACCGGCGGTGTCGGATGGATTCACGGCGCTGTCGCCGTTGATGTCGCCTCGAACGACCACGGCGGACGCGAAGACATCGTTGGCGGTGTTGGCATCGGGCACGAAATTCGTCGAGGCTCCGTGGAAAAAGACCATGCGGCCGTCGTCTCGCAGCGACGGGATGCGGCTTTCCAGGTCCCCGACGATGCACGATGTGTTCATGCTTGCCAGCGTCATCGTATCGTTGAGCGAATCGTATACATAGACATCTCGCGCGGCGTTGGTGTCGGCGGCGGACCAGATTGAGGCGAGGGTCTCGAAGGCGATGAATCGGCCGTCGGGGGTGATGGCGGGCTTGCCGCGGTCTCCGCTGTCGGCGTTGCCCTGGATGCCGCCCGGAGCGACGAGAGTGGTCGCGCCGGTGTTGAGGTCGTGGAGGAACATGTCGGCGACGGGGCCGTTGGCGTCGACGTCGACCAGATTGGTGGCGGGGCTGCCAAAGGTCACGATGCCGGTGTTTGAGACGGCCGGCCGAAAGCTGCCCGCGTCGGCGAGGGTTCCGTTGGTGTGGCGGCTGATGAGTGTGAGCGTTGCGTTGAGCGTGTCGTAGACGAAGACATCGGGCACGCCATTGGTGTCGTTGGCGACAAGGTCGGCGGCGTCGCTGACGAAGGCGACGTATCGGCCGTCGGGTGATATGGCGGGTGCGATGCTCTGGCCGCTGCCGGCCCCGCCGCCGGCGGCGCGGCTGACGAGCGTCGTCGTTCCGGCGACGGTGTCTCGGAGGAACAGGTCGAAGACGCTGTTGGTGTCGGCATCGGCGGTCAGGTTGGTCGCCTGGCTTTCGAACGCAAGCAGGCTGCCGTCTGCGGAGATGGCCGACGGACGAACCTGGGGACCGCTGGGGCCGTCGCCCGGTCCGCCGCCGAGGGCGACACTGATCCACTGGGTCGTGCCGGTGTTCAGATCGCGCATGTACATGTCGCCGAAACCGACGACGGGGGCGGCGGTGATATTCGTCGCGAAGCTCTCGAAGGCGACGAATCGGCCGTTGTCCGAAATCACGGGATTGAAGCTGAAACTGTTGGCGAGAGATACGCCATCGGTCGCCACGCTGACGAGCGTCAGGGTGCCGGCGACGCGGTCGCGAACGAAGACATCTGTGTATCCCGTGCCCTGACCGAACGTGACGGGGACGTCGCCCGGGAAGAAGTTTGCGGCAAAGGTGAAGAACGTCACGAACCGCCCGTCGCCCGTGGCATCGGCAAACTCGCTGGCGGCGTCTCCTTCGACGCCGCCATTTGCGACGCTGACGCGTTCGAAGACCTGTCCGGCGGTTTTTCGGATCGGAAACACGCCGACCAGTACGATTACCGCCAGACTGACAAAACTCCGTCGAGCACAGCGCGCTTGCATCTTACGACCTCCCAGATGGAAACCAGACTCGCCGCTTATCCTGAGCCTCTCCAAACGCTGGGTGTGCGCCGGTCGCCGCGGCGACCCGGACCTCGAGATACGATAACTATACGGGTATTCGGAATCAAGCCGGGAGAGGCAGACGCTGGAGAGGCTGGGGCAGCCGGCTATGGACGAAGGGCGTCCCGCACGCAGTTGACGACGGAGGCGGGGGCGTGTGCGAGGTCCGATCCGGCGTTTCGGCTGAAGTTCGCGACGCGCGGCAGATTGATCGGATCGACCAGCTCGAAGGCGACGAGCTGGGGGGTGCTCAGGGCGTCGCCGTCGTCGACGATGGCGAGCAGGGATCGGTTTCCGCTGGGCAGCGGGGGGCCGAGGGCCAGGCCTTCGACGTTGCCGAGGCTGCCCGTCCAGAGGAGGCGCTTTGCGACGGGTGTGAAGGTCCGGCCGGTGAGGCCGTCGGCGAAGCTGCTGACATCTGTTGCGTCAGCGAAGTCCAACTCATACAGCCGTGTTTGAAAGAGGTTTGGGATGCTGAGAGCGAGGGAACGTTCCAGCGCGAGGAGCCCGCCGTTGGGCAGGATGGCGAGGTCGACAAGGCCGCTGCGTCCGCCGGAGATTGCTCCGCCGTGCATGGGTTCGGTCCGGTAGGCGAACTGCTGCGCGGGCGTGGCGGAATCGTCGACGAGGCCGTAGCGAAGCAGGCGAACGATGGTCCCGTTTTGAGGGGTCGACCGGGCGCCGTCGATGGTGAGGGCTTCCTCGTTGGCGGTCCACAGTTCGGTGTCGGCGGGATGCCTGGAGAGCGATTCGAAGCCGAGATTGGAACGCCGATTGAAAAACACGGCGGGTGTGACGAGCGTTTGCAGAAGGGCGCCGGTGGAGCGGCTGAACTCACGGACGGCGGGCGTGCCCTCCTCCGAGAGAAAGAAGCTGTCGCGTTGGATCGTCGTGAAGGCGATGCCCTCGAAGTCGCGAGATTCGGACAGCGTCAGTCCTCCGGCGATCGTCGCGGAGACGATGCTGCCGTCGGGATTCAGCGTGACGTCGAGGAACACGACCTTGTCGGAGTTGTCCATCACGGCGGCGAAGCGCGTGTCGTGCAGCCACGTGAGGCCGCTGAGGCCGGTGACCGCGAACGGCTGTCCGTTCTGATCGGTGGCGGTCGAAGCGAGCGGGGCGATCCCGCGAAAGGTGGCGATCAGCGTCTGTGCGCCGGTGTCGCAGGCGGCTGCGAAGAGCAACAGCACCGGTGCGAGCATCGCGATTCGCTGCGGACGCGTGTTCATGGAGGACGCCTTCTGCCGATGGTTCCCGTCGCAACGGAGGCTTGCACGATGGAGGCGCCTCGCCGGTTCGACGCGGTTCTGCCAGGCCGGCGGGCGGGGTCGGGCGTCATTATACGCGAGCGCACCCGGTGGGTCGGCTCGGAATCCGCGGGGTTTTCGGTGTCTGCGGTGCCGGTCCGGCGCGGGTTGCTCCGAGTCGGCGGTCCGGTCACAGAAAACCGATAATACGATGGGGATGACCCGGCGGCGCGCCGGTCGGGAATAATTTGGCAGTCTCGACGCTTATGTTTAGATGACCGGCCGCGGTTCTTCGAGATTCCGCCGCGCGATGGGGGCCCGACGGTGTCCGTGGAGGCGATGAAGGGCGGGTGCGGCTTGCAAGGAACGGACGTCTTATGAGCTTGCCAGGCTCCATCAGCGGATTGTTTGATCGTTCGTTCGATCCCGCGCGGGCGCGGCGTCTGCCACAGCTCGATGGACGGTCGCAGAGCAACATCCGCGGTCTCTACATGGTGGGCGAGATTGCGGGGACCCCGCTGATCAAACTCGGCCTGAATGCCGGTGTCGATCTGATCGATCGCGTGGCGGCGGAACTGGGAGAGGCTCGCCGTGATCCGTCGGTCGATGACGCCGCGGCGACATCGAGCGGCGGCGTGTTGGATGTGCTGATCGTGGGAGCGGGCAGCAGCGGACTGGGGGCCGCGGACCGGTGCGACCAACTGGGCCTGGCGTATCGGGTCGTCGAACAGCAGCGGACTGCCCAACTCATCCGCAACTTCACCAAGGGCAAGCCGTTGTTCGCCGAGCCGGACAGCATCGCGTTGAAATCGAGGATCTGGTTCGAGGAGTGCAGCAAGGAAGAATTGCTGGCGCGGTGGGACGAGCAAATACCGAAACTCGGACTGCGGATCAACGAGTTCGAACAGGTCACGGACATTCGCCGCCGGCCGGACACGGACAGTTTCGAGGTCGTCACGGACAAGGCGACCTATGCCGCGCGCCGGGTCGTGCTGGCGATCGGCCGGGCGGGCAACCCGCGCAAGCTCGGAGTTCCCGGCGAGACCGAATATGCCGACCGGATCAGCCAGAACGTGGCCGACCCGGACGAGTGGAGCGACCGCGACCTGGTGGTCTTCGGCGCGGGAGACGTGGCGTGCGAGGCGGCGGTGGTGCTGGCGGACCGAGGCAACCGGGTGACGATGGTGGCTCCGGACAAGGAGTTCACCTTTCCGAAGAAGCGCAACATCGACGCCGTGGCCGAGCGGGCACGGAGCAGCGCGATCAAACTGCATCTTTCGCACACCGCCGTTGAGATTCGCGCGGGCGAGATGGACATCGCCCACACCGAGACGCGGGACAAGACGACGGTCCGATACGACCACATCTTCCGTTGCATCGGCGCCGATCTGCCGCTGAAGTTCTTCGATCGGGTGGGCATCAAGCTGGAAGGGACGTGGGACCTGCGGCGGTGGGTGACGCTGGCGT
>CAYQDV010000144.1:0-9093 GCA_964416295.1 uncultured Planctomycetaceae bacterium | reverse complement strand
CTAGGACATGAGCACGGCCTCGATGAACGGGGCGATGTCCAGCCCGTCGGCGGCGCCATCGATCCATATGTCCGCGAGCATAATGTAGTCCTCCGGCAGGCCGGTCAGGGTGCGATTGCTGGCGGCGGACGGCTCGATCAGCGGCTGAAGCGTCGGCACTCCGTGGCCGACGTTGCCCCGCAGGTGGCCTCTCGTCCACCAACGTCTGGCACCAGGGCCTGACGCTGCGGACGGGCGTCTGCGCAAGTACGCGCCGGTTGGGTCACCGACCCCGCCCGGAACACCGAGCAAGACTTCTTAACGGACAGCCGCCGCCGCTGCACAATGGCCGCTCCGGATTATGCGCTAATGTGCGCTAATGTGCACTTGGAAAGACCCGCAAGTGCGAAGACCATCACCGACAAGACCACCGTCCTCGACAAAAACCATAGGCTCCGCTGTGGGGCTGGGAGTTCTTCTTGACAGGCACGATAAAGTGTGTGCCGGGTGCCACGCCCATCGGCGAAGCCGTGGGCGTGCGGCACGCAGCGGGGGAGAAAATGGGACATCACTGATTATTGACATGGGCTAATTCGGGACAGCCACCGGTTTTTCTCCTTCTGCCGTCCCCCATTTGGACCGAGAATCCGTTCTCGGTCCCGTCGGCATGGAAATCGCTTTCCATGCCTGTCTTCTCGCGTCGGACCCGGCGCGTCGGGTGCCGGAAGCGATGGGGATCGTCTCCGAAGATGTGTCGGGAAGGGATTCTCGACACAGCCTTGAGAACGAGAAGAGATTCTCGTGCCAGCTCGGGAAGGGATTCTCGTTCCAGCTCGGGCGCCTGTCGCTGCGGTGAGCCGGCACCGGCGACGGTCTACCAGAAATACATGCCAAACACCTGCATCAGCAGCGTCTGAACGAACACCAGCCGGAGCAGCCCTCTTCGCTCCGTCGCCGTCACATCGATGGAGCCGAGATAACCGGCAACCGGAATCACCAGACAGGGATAGATGAACAGGCAGGCTCGCGCGGTCTCACCCGTGTGGAACGCGCCGGTCACGAACGCCGCCGCGAGCGTGCCCACCGCGAGCCACGTCAACTGATTCAGACCGCCGGTACCGGGCCGTTCGATCCACAGGCCGCGAGCCGCCAGTACCGTCAGGAACGGTCCGAAGAAGACGGCGATCTCGGCGACGTTTTCGACTCGCGTGAAGGCGTAGGAAATCGGATCCGCCAGGAGTCGAAGGCCGTCGGGGTTTTCCAGTGCGGCGGCCACCCTGAACGACCGCACATAGTTGAAACCGGCGAACCGGTCCAGCGCGACATACGCGACGACTGCCGCCGCCAGCACGGCGCCTGCCGGCCACGCCGCACCGATGCGCAGTCGCCGGCCGCCGTGGCGCTGGCCTGAGTCGGCGGGATGTCTGAGCAGTGCGTTGCCTACGACGACGGGCAGGACCAACACCGCGGCGAACGTGAGCATCGACAGCACCATGAGGCACACGAGCGCCGCGACAAGGTGGGCAACCGTCGGTCGATCGGTCAGATAGCAGACGACCCCCAGAAACAGGGCGGCTATGAGGGCGTCGACGCTGGCGCAGTAATAGATCTGCACCGCCGGCACCAACAACAGCAGGAACGTGGCATAGCCGGCCAGTCGGTCGTCCGGCAGGTGACGCGAGAGGAGTCGACGTGTTAAGACAGCCGTCAGAACGACCGACGCGACGGCGATCGCCACGGCCACCCAGCCGGGGTTCGACAGGACAGCCAACAGCGCGAGGATCAACAGGACCGCGCCCGGCGGATGGGTTCGGCCGTGCTCTCGCAGGTGGGGCTGGCGCAGATCGTAGTCGCGCAGGAACGCCGCCACGTCTTCGATCTCGACGGCATCGTGATAGTATTGGATCGGCGGATCGCCGCCGGCGACGGGCTGGACGAACCCGGCGTTCCAGCCGTAGCCCCCGGTCCAGCCCTGGAGCAGATTGGTGGCCAGCACCAGGCACAGGCCCGCGCCGATGACGTGGGGCAGGCGATAACGGCAGCGCTCCAGCCATCGCACGATCCTGGGCAAGCCAAGCAGACAGGCCGCAAAGACGGGGAGGACCGCGGGGCGCGGCCACCGGGGTTCGGCCTGACCGAGCGGCCAGTAGGGCGGGCAGTCGAACGCCACGCCGTGGGCATGAACGAAGCGGACCGCGCGATTGGCCACGAGAATCGCCGGTGCAAACCCCAGCCCGAGCACCAGGCCCCAGCGCGTGCTGAATATCCGGTTCTCAAGTCGTCCGGAGCCGCCATTTGGGGGGTGCGAGAAGGACATGGAGCTTTCGTTTGCAGGATCCAGGCATTTCCGCGATCGTTTCCGCTTGCGACGTTATAAACGCAAAGGAGCGCGGGTGCCCCATCTCCTCCGGAGGTGGGGGACGGAATCAACCGCGGTACATCGGATGAAAACACGGCCAGCAGCGACGGCTCTCGTCGGGCGGCTCGGACGGATCGTCCTCCTGCTCGCCCTCTGTCAAATCGTCGGGACCGCGTGGCATGAGGTCGTCGGCCACGGCCTGACGGGCGTTCTGTGCGGAGGACGGATCGAATCGGTCGTCGTCCTCGGCGTGCGGGCATACCCCTCGCTGCGGTGGGAGGGCTGGACCGGCCAATACGGAAACTGCGGCGTCGACGGCGTCGAAGGGGCCGTGTGCGATCAGCTCGTCTCGCTGGGCGGATCGCTCAGCACATGGCTCGTGTCGGTCGTGGCGGTCGCCCTGTTGTGGGTGCGGAGGTGGCGCCGCTGGCCGCGGACGCTCCTCGCGATGCTCGGCCTCTGGTGGATCGACATGCTGACCTACACCCTGCCGAGTTGGGGGCTTCCGCGGTCCGTGCTGTGGGGGCAGGCCGATTTCAGCGAACCGTACGAGGCGGCGGTCGGCCTCGGCGTGCCCGGGCCGGTGTTTCAGACGCTGGTCGTGATATCGAGCGTCGCGCTGGCGGCGGCGCTGGTCGGAGGCCTCCGCCGCCGGGGCCGTCCGTCGGCGCGCGCCTGATCCAACCCGCACGCGATCAGAACCGCGACCGTGAGGAAGCGGGCCGCGTTTGGCGACGACCCCCGCTCCCTCACGGTCGCGGCTCTGATCATCTCGCCGCTTTTCACACACCCTCTCAGTGAATGAACTCGCGTTCGTCCGGCGAATCATCGTCCGTGCGCACCCTCGGTTCCCCTTCCAGCCACGAGGCGTGATTGAGGGCATCGACGTTGAGCGGCTCGATGTGAACGGTGGTCCGCGCCGTCGGCCAGCGGTCGGAAACCGCCGCTTCGATCCGATGGCTCAGGTCGTGGGCGTCGGCGACCGTGGTGGCCGGATCGACCACCAGGTGCATCTCGATGTGGCGCTCGGCCCCCGCCTGTCGAGTGCGAATGCCATGAACCTCGACAAATGACTCGTTGAACGCGTCGATGGTCCGGCCCAGAATCTCCATCTCCGCGGGCGGGAGCGATGCATCCGTGAACTGCGCGAACACCTCACGGAAGATGTGTCCCGCAATGGCGATCAGACACACGGCCACACCGAGCGCGAGAAGCGTGTCCGCAATCGGCCAGTCGCCGAGGGTGCCGATCAATAAGCCCGCGGCCAGCCCGCCGGTGACGAAAACGTGCGTCCGCAGGTGAAGCGCTTCGGCGAGAATGGCCGGCGACTTTGTCGCTCGCGCTTCGCGCATCAGATGGAGGGAGACGAAGAAGTAGAACACCGCCGCGGCGACCATCGTGATCCACACGAACCCGGGAATGGCGTCCGGCGCCTGGTGTCGAATCAACCGGTCGATCGCGCGATAGCCGATGCCGACCGCGGCGCACGCGACAAACGTCGCTTCAATGGCCGCGCCGACCGCCTCGAACTTGCCGTGGCCAAACTGATGCGAGCGGTCCGCGGGCTTCGCCGCCAGCAGCACCGAGAAAAGGACGATGATGGAATCCACGCCGTCAAGCAGCGTGTGGATGCCCTCGGCCAGGAGGCTCTCCAGTCCCAGAAACCACGCCAGCGCGACCTCGACGACCCCCACCCCGAAGCTCGCGACGATCGCGATGCGGACGGCCCGAACGCGACGGTTCGTCTCCTGCCTGATCCGGGTCTCCGAGTCCGATGACATGATTCGCCCAGTGTACCGCGAAGCGCGCCGGTTTGCCTCATCGCCGGACGACGCGCCACGCGCGACGCCGTCGCGGGTCTTGTCCACCACGGCTATACTCCCGCACTCGGCCCGAATGACGGGGCCACCGCAACCACGGACCACCGCGTAGGATGCCGATCAGCTCCAGATGTCATGCCCCAGCACGACCGTGATCATCCCAAACTACAACGGCCGTGCCTACCTGCCGCGGTTGCTGGCGTCGCTGGCGTCTCAGACCGACGACCGCTTTCGCATCGTCGTCGTGGACGATCGATCGTCGGACACCAGCGTGGCCTATCTGCGCGAGTGCGGCCAGGACGTCACGGTGATGCGCAACGAACGCAACCTTGGGTTCGCCGGAAGCTGCAACGCCGGCCTGCGAGTGGCCACCACTCCCTTTGTCGCGCTGCTGAACAATGATACCCATGTCGACTCCGCCTGGCTGGCGGAGGCACTGAAGCCGTTCGCCGATCCCCGCGTCGGGGCGGTCGCCTCCTTGGTGCTCTTGGCCGAGCCGCCGCATCTCGTCGACACCGCCGGAGACGTCTATTCCGTGGTCGGCGGAGCGATGAAACGAAACCACCTCGAACCGCGCGACTCCGTCGAACGACTGGGAGACCGTGTCTTTTCGCCATGCGGGGCGTCGGCGTTCTACCGCCGCGACGCCCTGGCCGAGGTCGGATTTCTCGACGAGCGCTTCGAAAGCTACTACGAGGACGTCGACCTCGGCTTTCGGCTGGCCTGGGCGGGGCACCGATGCGTCTTCGCCCGTGCGTCGATCTGTTATCATCATCTCAGTTCGTCTTACAGCCCGGACGGATGGCGATATCGTTTCAACTCCGCTCGAAACGCCGAACTCGTCTGGTGGTCGCACATGCCCGCGCGGCTGCGCCGAAAATACCTCCCGGCCCACTGCGCCTTTCTGGCCCTCCAGGGACTGGCCGAGACGCGGCGCGGCCGGGCGGCGTCGTTCCTCGCCGGAAAGTGGGCGGCGTTTCGATGCCGGCCGCACATCCGCGCCAAGCGGGCGCTGGACGCGCGTGTGGCGCGCGTCGGCGATGACCGGATCGACGCCCTGCTGGAGCATGACTGGTGGAACCTGCACGTCGGCCCGAGGATCAAGAAACTGTGCGCACAGATTCGTCGCCGATGATCAGCGTCCTGACGGTGAACCATCATTCATCAGCCGACGTCCGCGCACTCGCCGCGTCGATCCGAGACCATCTCGACGGTCTTCGCGCCGAACTCATCGTGACCAACAATTCGCCCGCCGATCCCCTCGACCTGCCGTCCGACGATCGATGTTCCAGCCGCGCCGTCGTGCCGGCTCGCAACGTCGGTTACGCCGCCGGCGTCAATCTGGCCGCCAAGACGTCGCGCGGCGATGTCCTGATGATCGCCAACCCCGATGTCCGCGTGTCGGAGGGGACCTTCCGCGGCGCCGTCGCATTCCTCACGGCGAATCCAGAGGTCGGCATCGTGCTGCCGCTGCTTCGGTTTCCGGACGGCGGAGTGCAGGCGTCGATCCGGCGGTTCTATACCTGGCCGGTCGTGCTGTTCGCGCGCTCTCCCCTGCGACGGCTGGCGCATCACCCCCGGTTCTTCCGGCGCTACCTCTGCTCCGACGTGGATCGATCAGGGCCGACCGCCGCCGACTGGGGGCTGGGTGCGGCGATGTTCCTCCGGCGCACAGACTGGCCCGACGGCCGGCTCTTCGACGAGCGGTTCTTCATGTACTTCGAGGACGTCGACCTGTGCTACCGCGCCTGGGAGCGGAAACAGCGCGTCATGTATTGTCCGCACATCGTCTGCGAACATCTCCACCGCCGCGCCAGTGTCAACCCGCTCAGCCTCGCGGGCTGGCGGCACTTCAGAAGCCTGGCGCGATTCGTTATAAAATACCGAGGTCTGCCTCAGCGGCCAGTCGCGGACGGACACGCCTCGAACGCCTCTTGAATCGCCCGGAGTCGCCGGCTCCATGTGTGACGCTCGTTGACGTGGCGGGCAGCGGTCTCCGCGCGTTGACGGAAATCGCTCGGCGATGCAACGAAACGCCGAGCCAGGTCGACCAGATCCTCGGTCGACCAATAACGCCACACGTGCGCCCGCGGGTCGAGCACCGCCGCGAGACCGTCCTCGGTGTCATCCAGATCGTGCGCCCGGACAAACACCGCCCGCGCCGCCGCCGCCGCATCGAGCAGCGTGGCCGGTACGCGGCCCGAGGGTTCCGCGACGATCACCGCGCCGTGCCCCGCCAGCGCCCCGGCGATTGCCGCCGGTTCAGGCCAGACGCCGCGATGATGCGCCGCCAACCGCGGGTCGCGGTCCCAACCCGACCCGAACAGAGAGACATCCAGCCCCGCGTCCACCAACGCCCGGGCCGCAACAGACCGAACGATCGCCGGTCCGAGCCGCCGGCGGATTCGCAGCACCAGTCCTGCTCGGACCTCATCGCTGGACAACGTGACCCGCAGCCGCCTCTCGGCCGCATGGAGGACGTCGGCGGCCTGACCGTCGCAATAGGTCTCGCATCGCTCCCGCAGCAGGTCGGACGCTGCGTGCCACAGATGGCAGTGAGAGGCGAGACTCAGACCGGCGGCTTCCGCCGAACTGTCCGGAAGGTCTCCTAGGAAGATCAACCGTCGATCGTCCGATGCCGGACGGATTGCGGCCAGCCCGGGCACGGCGGCGGGCGGCGCGTGCATCACCCGCGGTCCCGCGATGCCGGCGTCCGACGCCTGTCGAACCTGGCAAGCCGCCGGCAGCGCGAGCCGGACGGATTGTGGAAGCGAGGCAAGCCACTCTGCGGCCAGCGGAAGATCGTGATGCGTCACGATGCAGGTCGGTCGTGCGGGCAGCCGGTAGGGCAGGGCGCCCGGCGTCACGCTGAGGACGAGGATCAGCGTGGGGTCCAGCTCCGCCAGGTCGGTCTCGATCGCCCGGGGATGCACCCGCTCCGGCGAATCGAGTGTGAAGCGCCGGCACCGCCAGCCGAGGTCCCGCGCGCCACACGCGATCCGTACCCCCAGCTCGCGCACCGCCGGATCCGTCAGCGCGCTGACGATCGCTACGCGGGTCGCGTTGTCTGAGCCGGCCGGTCGGCGGTGTGCGGCCGGCCGCCGAGCCTGAGCCGTCGCCCGATGTTCCGCGACGGCCGATGCGACGTGATGCAGCCGGGCGGTTACGTCGTTGATGGCGGACGCATCGAACCAGGGCCAGGCGAGGATCCGCTCGGGCGTCAGAAAGCCGTCGTGCGCCAGCAGAAACGTCTTCAGAGAGTCCCACGGATCGTCGGCGGCAAAGAGCAGGAGACGATGCCGGCGGAGTGCATCGGAAAAATCCCACAGTCGCAGGGCCAGCGCGACGGCCCATGGCTGGTCATCCACCGCCATAACCGCCTGATGCGGATGTGTCCGATTCAGCAGGCGTCGGGCCACGACCCCACAGCCAAAGCCCACCAGCAGGGCGTTTTCCTCACCGGGATTGAAGGCCTCCGCCAAGGCCGGGCCGCTGATTGTGGGCATCGTCGTGCGGCCCAGCCACCGCTGCCGGCCGGATTCATCCGTCCAGTGGAAGGTCACGCTTCCGTCGCGGCCTCGCGTCTGTCTCGTTGATTCCGGCGGATCAGCCGCCTCCAGGTGTTGCGCGGTCACGGAGTCGTTTTCGCAGAGGGCGCGCAGGTTACGCTGGAAGATCGTGGTGTCAGCCGTCGCGGGCGCATGCGTCATGAACGCCTGGTTCCCGGCCGCGCGATCACTGAAGCGATCCGAGCCACCGTTGGGCAGCCAGTCCCGCCAGGAATAGAAGCCACACACCATAGATCGTGGCCGACAACACAATCGACCGCTTCGTGACGTGCGGAGCGTCTTCCGTCTCCCATGTCTCATCGGCCACTGGTTTCGGTGAAACAGTCATCTCATCATCCCTCGGTGACGTCAGCGCGCGGACTCGGGGGGAGGCCCGATCCTGAACGATTGATCAAAGGCGTCGTCGAAGTTGTATACATCGTCAAAGTCCTCGACGCAGTCTTTCGGTTGTTTCTGCAAAAGGCCGTTGTCCACCAAGGCGAACACCATCCGACCGAAATCACGCGTCGAGAAGATACCCCACTTTCGCAGAACGGTCGACGCCATCAGCCCCCACTTCTGTATTGCGATGTCCCGCAGGCCGGCACACAGCTCCGCGCCGCCGACGTGCCGGTTGAGCAACCGCGCCGCCGCCTCCGGGCCACCGAGTTCGCCGATCGATCCCTCCAGCTCTTCAGGCAGATCGCCACATTCGAATTGATCGACCAGTTCACGCGGCTGAAGCCCGTGTTCGTCCAGCCACCGATGCAGCTCCGCCAAGGCCTCCACAGGCGGACCGTGCAGCTTCTGAACCGTGTAGTCCAGACCCATCTGCAGGAATTCGAACGCTTCGGGCGGATACCGGCCGAGTACCCGAAGCAGCGACTCCAGTTTTTTCTGTTGCTCCTGTGGCATAGGTACGGATCGGTGCCTTCCGCGGCCGGGCGCATCGACGGGCGGCCGGCGGCGCGCAGTCATCATTTCACACCCCTATATTTCAGTCCGTCGTCGACGTTTTTTCAAGTCGCGGCAACTCCGGTGGCATCGTCCAGAGCGGGCGGCTTCCGGCCGGCCGGGTCAGTGATCCCCGGATGGCGGTTCACGTCCACCGTCGGTGGGTTTGGAACCGGGCGTGTCTGAGCCGCCTTGCTGGCGTCGGCCGCGCCGGCGACGACGCCGGCCGCGCCGGCGCTCCGGCTGCCCCTCTGGGGCATCGGATCGTGAAGTGGCTGGCGGCGTGCCGGACCCGTCCGAGGGGTCGCCGCGGGGTGGGGCCTGGGTTCGCTTCTCTCGGCCGCCGGCCGCCGGTGGCACGGCGGGCGGGGCACCTTCCGGCGCGGGCGGCGGGGCCGCCGCGGCGCGGGGGGCGGCCTCGGCCCTGGGGCCG